>CAKSUL010000010.1 GCA_934501475.1 uncultured Roseovarius sp.
AAGCAGATCAGCGCGTTGGGCTCGGCGATCTGGACATCGCCCAGCATGGCATAGGACGCGGTGACGCCGCCCGTTGTGGGATGGGTCAGGACCACGATATAGGGCAGTCCGGCCTCTTTCAGCATCTGGATGGCCACGGTGGTGCGCGGCATCTGCATCAGGCTGAGAATCCCCTCCTGCATGCGCGCGCCCCCGGCGGCGGAAAACAGGATCAGCGGCCGCTTGAGCTTCACGGCCTCCTGCGCGGCGGCGATGATGGCATTGCCCACATACATCCCCATCGACCCGGCCATGAAGGAAAAATCCTGCGCGGCGGCCACGATCGGCGTGCGCCCCATTTCGCCGGTGACAACCAGCATCGCCTCTTTTTCGCCGGTGGATTTCTGCGCCGCTCTCAGGCGGTCGGGATATCTTTTCTGATCGCGGAAATGCAGCGGATCGGCGGGCGGAGCGGGCACCGCGACTTCGGTAAAGACGCCGCCATCGAACAGGGCCTTGAACCTCTCGCGCGGGGCCAGGTTCATGTGATGGCCGCATTCGGTGCAGACATTCAGGTTCTGGCTGAGTTCGCGATGAAACAGCATCGTGCCGCATTCCTCGCATTTGCTCCAAAGGTTCTCGGGCATCTCGCGGCGCGAGAAGATCGAGTTGATGCGCGGACGCATGTAATTGGTGATCCAGTTCATCGGGCCTGCCTCTGGTTTGCCTGACGCCTCAGATAATCGCCCGCGCGCGGAAATGCAATCAGCGGCGCAGCGCCAGTCGCGCGACAAGCCACGAACACAGCAGCACCATCAGGTCCACCGGCAGCCAATGCCACATGGCGCGCTGCATATCGTCGGTAAGCGTATAGGAATATAGCGCCAGACCGTCGAAAAACCCCTGTGGCGCCACCAGCAGGATCGCGCCGAAATTATTGACCATATGCAAGGCGATGGCGGGGCCAAGCGTGCCCGAGCGCACCGTCAGATCCGCAGTGGCAAGGCCAAAACACCCCGCCCACACGATCACGATCCAGGTGGTGTCGCCCATGTCGGCGGGCGCATAATGCAACAGCGCAAAAGCCGCCGAGGGCAGGCCCATCCAGATCACGCGGTGTTGGCTGAGCGCGGCAAGGTGGCGCAGCAGATAGCCGCGAAACACGATCTCCTCGGCCGAGGTCTGCACCAACAGCCCCAACAGCGCCAGCGGCAGCCAGGCCAGCCAGGTCGCGGGCGCGATGTTCTTGAGCGGCTCGAACCCGGCCGGAGCGGGCAGCGCGCTCAGCACGAGGCCCAGCAGGAGCATCGCGCCCGCCACCCGCAGGAACTGGGCCAGCGCTACATGCAGCGGCCCGATCAGATCGGCCATGCCTTGCCCGTGCATCACCCTCTGCGTGATCCAGACCGCGACCGTGAGCCAGCCAAAGATCATCAGCCCAAGCACCGCCCCCAACGGGGTGCGCGCATTTGCCATATCGCCGCCCTGGCCCGCATCGTCGGGCCAGACCCGGCCTGCCACGCTGACATGCAGCGTGCTCAGCAGCAGGAAAATCAACACCACAAGGCAGATACCGCCCACCAGCCGGATAAGGCGGACGCGCGGCGGCGTGGTGTCTGGTGCGGGGATCATGCGCGCACGCTATCGCTGATGCGTGCGCCTTGCAACGCACCATGGCGCGCGCGCCGCTTGCGCCTTGCGCGGCGCGCGTCTATTCCGGTGCAGGACATTTTGAAGCGAGTTCCAGCGAGGCATCCCATGACCAAATTCGACAAATCCAAACTGCCCAGCCGTTACGTCACCGAAGGCCCGGCCAAGGCTCCGCACCGCTCTTACCTCTATGCGATGGGGCTGAGCGAGGAAGAGATCCATCAGCCCCTGGTCGGTGTCGCGACCTGCTGGAACGAGGCAGCCCCGTGCAACATCGCGCTGAACCGTCAGGCGCAGGCGGTCAAGATGGGTGTGAAACAGGCAATGGGCACGCCGCGCGAATTCACCACCATCACCGTGACCGACGGCATCGCCATGGGCCATGAGGGGATGCGCTCGAGCCTGGCCAGCCGCGAGGTGATTGCCGACTCGGTCGAGCTGACCATGCGCGGCCACGCCTATGACGCGATTGTCGGCCTTGCCGGGTGTGACAAATCGCTGCCGGGGATGATGATGGCGATGGTGCGTCTGAACACGCCGTCGGTGTTCATCTATGGCGGCTCGATCCTGCCGGGGCGCGCGCCCATCGGCGCGGACGTCCCCGAGGATTTCGCCGGCCGCGATCTGACCGTGCAGGACATGTTCGAGGCGGTGGGGCGCTATCAGTCCGGCACCATGTCGGACGCAGCACTTGATATCCTCGAACGCGTGGCCTGCCCCAGTTCGGGCGCCTGTGGTGGCCAGTTCACCGCCAACACCATGGCCTGCGTGAGCGAGGCGATCGGCCTTGCGCTGATGAACAGTTCGGGCATGCCCGCGCCCTATGAATCGCGTGACCAATATGGCGAGGCGTCGGGCCGTGCGGTGATGAACCTGCTGGAGAAAAATATCCGCGCGCGTGATGTCGTCACGCTGAAATCGCTGGAAAACGCCGCGCGCGTCGTGGCCTGCACCGGTGGCTCCACCAATGCCGGGCTGCACCTGCCCGCGATTGCGCATGAGGCGGGGATCGACTTTTTCCTTGATGATGTCTGCGAGATTTTCCGCGACACGCCCTATTTCGTCGATCTGAAGCCGGGTGGTCAATTCGTGGCCATGGATCTTTACGAGGCGGGCGGCGTGCCTGTCGTGATGAAGGAACTGCGCCGCGCCGGTCTGATCCATGAGGATTGCATGACCGCCAGCGGGCGCAGCATCGGCGAGGAACTGGATCTGGTCACCCGCAAGGCCGATGGCCGCGTGATCCATCCGGTCGACGCCCCCCTGACCAAGACCGGCGGCGTTGTCGGGCTCAAGGGCAATCTGGCCCCCGAAGGCGCGATCGTGAAGGTCGCGGGCATGCCATCGCAGGACCAGGTCTTTACCGGCCCGGCGCGGGTGTTCGAGTGCGAAGAGGACGCCTTTGCCGCCGTGCAGCAGCGCAGCTATGAAGAAGGCGAGGTTCTGGTGATCCGCAACGAGGGCCCGGCAGGCGGGCCGGGGATGCGCGAAATGCTGGCAACCACGGCGGCGCTCAGCGGTCAGGGCATGGGCAAGAAGGTGGCGCTGATCACCGACGGGCGGTTCTCGGGCGCGACGCGCGGCTTCTGTGTCGGGCATGTGGGCCCCGAGGCGGCGCATGGCGGGCCCATTGCCCTGCTCAGGAACGGCGATGTGATCACCATCAACGCGATCACCGGCGAAATCAGCGTCGACCTCAGCGATGAGGAACTGGCCAAGCGCAAGGCCGACTGGTCCGGCCCGCGCGAGACGATGTATGCGTCGGGCGCGTTGTGGAAATATGCGCAACAGGTCGGCGCGACCTATAAAGGGGCGGTCACCCATCCCGGCGCCGAGGCCGAGCGTCATGTCTACATGGACATCTGACATCACGGGATCAGCGCGCGCGGCCTTGCTGGGCGCGCTGATCCTGCCGCTGGCGGGGTGTCTGGGCGAAGGCGGGGGCACGCCGGGGGCGATGGGCTTTCTCTCCGGTGGCGCGGCCCCCGCGCCGCTGCGCCGTATCGCGCTCTATGACGGTGCGGTGGTGGTGGCCGGACCGCCCGGCTATTGCATCGACGGGCGCGCGGTGCGGCGGGGCAGGGCGGGCAATTTCGTCCTGTTGGCCAGTTGCGCACAATTGAGCGGCTCCGAGGCGCTGAGCGTGGACCCGGCGATGATCACGGTATCGGTCCTGTCCTACACGGCCGGTGTGACACAGCCCACGGCGGCACAGATCACCCGGTCAGCCGCCCCGGCCAGGGCGCTGCGCGAACTGGATGGCGACGGCGTGTCGCTGGTGCATCTCGATAGCGGCGGCGACGCGGCGGTGCCGGGTGGTGATCCGCGCTATTGGCGCGCCGGGATGGTGGTGAACGGGCATCTGATCGGGCTGGCCATCTATGGCGGCAAGGGCAGCGCGGTGGCGGGCGACGCCGGGTTGAACGTGCTGATGGAGATGGCCGAAACCCTGCGCGAAGAAAGCCCGGAACGCGCGCCGGCGGCGCCGGACAGCCCGGATGCGCCTGCGCCCGTTGCAAAGACAGGCACAGGATCGAAATCCGTCTTTTCCGGATTGTTTCCCAAGGCGAATTAATCATCTGGAAGGGCCGCTCAAGGCAAGATAGAACAGGACCGGACAGGACGGAGAGCCGCAGGGATGCAATTTCGCAGCGCGTTAGTAGATTGGGCCAGAAACCGACGCGAATTGCGCCGGTGGAGCCGGGTCGCGCGCCAGGCCGCCACCCTGCCGCTCAGCGCGCTGCGCCGCGAACGCTCCAAGGCCCGCAAGCTGATGTTTTCCCTGAACGAAGTCATCGCCATTGCCGACAACCGGCTGGCCTTGCCGATGATCGGATCGCACGCGTTTCCCCGGCCGCACGGAACCGATTGGGCATGGCGGCCCAGCCTGTGGTGCCGCCCGCTGCCCAGCCCCGGCATGTCATCGGTGCAAAGCAAGGCCAAGCTGGGCGAAGAACTGACATTGTTTCACGATTGCACCCATTCCGAACTGACCCTGCGGCAGTTGCGCAACATGCGCGAGGCGGATCTGGCGCCTTTCGGGCTGCGCATGGATGTGTTCAACTTTGACGGGTCGTTCCTGTCGCTGGTTCTGGACCTGCCGTTCGGGGCGGTGGACGGGTTGCAGAAAAAGCACCTGATCCGGGTGGATACGATCATCGAGATGGAAAAGCCGCTTGAGGTGTTTGCCCGCCTCAACATCAAGCACGGGCCGAATACCGAACAAATCGTGCGCGAATTGCCTCTGCACGAAGACGACGTGATGATCGAATTCGATCTGGCCTATTCCAACCTGAACGAAAAGCGCATCGAACGCGCCTGGATCGACCTTATTTTCGAGAACCCCCAGATGAGCCAGGTCACCCTGCGCGACCTCACGCTGAGCCGCCGGCCGCGTGCCGAATTCTAAAAACCGGGAGAGAACCGATGTCCGATCTGACCCTGACCAAGACGCGCCTCTATGAAGGGGTCTGGGAGGGCGTGCTGACCTATGACGGCGAAGGCAACGCACAGCCCCGGATCGAGGTCACGCATCTGCAAGAGGTGATCGACGGCGTCGAGGTGACCGAGAACGCGCAGGCCGGAAACTGGATCGTGCGCGTGCCGATCCCGGCCAACCTGATCGCGGACGGCGTGCAGACCTTTCTGATTCATGACGCCAAATCCGACACGGTTCTGGACAGTTTCACGCTGATGTCGGGTGATGTGCTGGCCTATGACATCCGTGGCGAGGTGGCGTTGCTGCGCGAAGAGCTGGACATGCTGAAACGCGCCTTTCGCCGGCATTGTCTGGAAACGATGTAATCCGGCCGGGGCCGTGGCGCGTCAGTTGTCGCGCGGCAGCCTGACGATTGTCGGGTCGGTGTCGGGGGCCAGTTCCTCAAAGTCGAAATTGTCCAACCGGCGCGCCCGCCGGCCTGCCCTGTCGGCGGAAATCTTGATATCCGAAATATCCCTGGAGGCCTGCCCGAAATGCCGGTCCAGGTTTTCGACGCGGGTGCCCAGACGCTCGACATCGGCAAAGAGCAGGCCCAGTTCACGCCGGATCGCCCCGGCCTGTTCGCGCATCCGCGCATCCTTGAGAATGGCGCGCATGGTGTTCAGCGTCGCCATGCAGGTGGTCGGCGACACGATCCAGACCCGCGCCGCAAACCCGTCGCGCACGCATTCGGGGAAATTGGCGTGCAGTTCGGCATAGACTGCCTCGGACGGCAGGAACATCAGCGCGCCATCGGCGGTTTCGCCGTCCAGTATGTATTTTTCCGAAATGTCGCGGATATGTTTGCGCACCGAGTTGCGCAGAAATCTGGCCGCGTCGCCCAGCTCGCGCTCGGTGCTGGCGCGGCGCAGCGCCTCATAGGCCTCAAGCGGGAATTTGCTGTCGACGCAGATCGGCCCCGGCGGGTTGGGCAGGTGGATCAGGCAATCGGCGCGCTTGCCATTCGATAGCGTATGTTGCAGCGTGTAGCTGTCACTCGGCAAGGCCTTGGAGACAATATCGGTCAGTTGAATTTCACCAAAGGCGCCTCGGGTCTGCTTGTTGCTGAGGATATCCTGAAGCGACAGAACATCGCCCGACAATTTGGTGATATTGTCCTGCGCCTTGTCGATGACCGACAGGCGCTGTTGCAGATCGCCCAGCGATTGCGCGGTGCGCCGGGCCGACCCCTGGAGATTCTCGTTCATCCGTTCGGACACCGAGGCAAGGCGCTGTTCCATCAGGTGCAGCATGTTGGCCTGCGCGGCCGCCTGCGCCTCGGACACATGGGTCAGCCCGCCGGCCAGTTGTTGCTGGCCATCCCCAAGCACCTGAAAACGTTGTTCCATCTGGGAAATCTGCCAGGCCAGAGGTTCAGTCAACCGGGCCGAGCGGCTGGCCGCGCGCAAGGTGGTGATCAACAGGATCAGCACCACCAGCGCAACGACACCCCCCGCCAGAACAGCCAGGACCGCCGGATCGCTCAGCGCGAGATGCGTGTCGCCGAAACTGATCATGTGCGTCCGAACAGCCGTTCGATATCGGCCAGTTTCAGCTCCACATAGGTCGGGCGGCCGTGGTTGCATTGGCCCGAATGGGGCGTTGCCTCCATCTCGCGCAGCAGGGCGTTCATCTCGTCGCCCTGCATCCGCCGCCCCGAGCGCACCGATCCATGACAGGCGACGCGGCTGAGAATGGCGTCAATACGGCTGCGTATGGTATCGCTGTCACCCTGATCCGCCACCTCGTCGATGATGTCCAGAACCAGCGCGCGCGCGTTGACCGGACCCAGTATCGCCGGGGTCTCGCGCACCGCGACGGCACCACCGCCAAACGCCTCGATCGTCAGGCCAAGCGTGGCCAGTTCATCCGCGATACCCAGGATCAGCGCGCGATCATTGTCGGAGAGGTCGACAATTTCGGGGATCAGCAGCGCCTGTGCCGCGATGCCGTTTTCCTGCATCTGGCGTTTCAGTTTTTCATAGACCAGACGCTCATGTGCGGCGTGCTGATCGACGATGACCATGCCGTCGCTGGTCTGGGCGATGATGTAATTCTCATGCAGTTGCGCGCGCGCCGCCCCCAGCGGAAGCGATTGCGGCGACTCATGCGCTCCGTGCCCGGTGTCGGTGTCGGGGTCGATGGCATCGGTGCGGGCGCTGAACGCCTGCGGCATCTCGGCGAAACCGGGGGCCTGGGCGCGATAGGCGGCGGCGCGCGCCGCAGGCGACGGGCGATCCATCTGATAGACGCGCGGGCCGCCTTGTTCGGGACGAAACGCGCCCAGCGTCGCCCCGGCCACCGTCGATGAGGCGCGATGCCCGTGCTCGGCCAGCGCATGGCGCAACCCCGACACGATCAACCCGCGCGCAAGGCCGGGATCGCGAAAGCGCACTTCGGATTTGGCGGGATGCACATTCACGTCCACCAGCGTCGGATCGCAGTCGATGAACAGCGCCGCCGCCGGGTGCCTGTCACGGCTGAGCAGATCGCGATAGGCGGCGCGCAAGGCCCCGGTCAGCATCTTGTCGCGCACCGGGCGGCCATTGACGAACAGATATTGGGTCAACCCCGACCCGCGCGAATAGGTGGGCAGCGCCGCATAGCCGGTCATGTGCAACCCGTCGCGCTGTGCGTCGATGCGCAACGCGTTCTGGGCGAAATCACTGCCAAGGATATGCGCAAGGCGGCCATGAAGTGCGTCAAACAGATCGCCGGTTTCGGGATCGGCGCGAAAGGTCACGCGCCCTTCGCCACCGCCCGACACATCGCGCAGCACAAAGCCGACAAAGGGTTCGGCCATGGCAAGGCGCTTGACGATATCGGTGATCGCCTGCGCCTCGGCGCGGTCGGTGCGCATGAATTTCAGCCGGGCGGGCGTGGCATAGAACAGATCGCGCAGCGTCAGCACCGTGCCTGCGGTCAGCGCGGCGGGTCTGACCGCACCCTGCGCGCCCCCCGAGACGCTGATCTCGGCGGCGTCCCCATTGGCGTGGCGCGAGGTGATGGTGAGGCGGCCAACCGCCCCGAGCGAGGCCAGCGCCTCACCGCGAAAGCCGAATGTGTGGATGTTCAACAGGTCGCTGCCGTCGATTTTCGAGGTCGCGTGCCGCGCCAGCGCCAGCGGCAGATCGCCCGCCGCGATGCCACAGCCGTCATCCCTGACCCGGATCAGGGTCTTGCCGCCATCCGCATAGGATATCTCGATCCGCGTGGCGCCTGCGTCCAGCGAATTTTCCACCAGTTCCTTGACCGCCGAGGCGGGGCGCTCGACCACTTCGCCGGCGGCGATCCGGTTGATCGCGGCTGTGTCCAGCTGGCGGATGGGATGCGATGTGTCGCGCATATGGGGGGCAGGATGTGACATGCCACAACACTTAGCACAGTGCGCCGCGATTCGGCCATGCGATTGCAGCGGCAATCACCACTCTGATATGAGAGCGGGCAGGGGCGTTGCGCGGATATCTGCCGCGTAAAATTGATGCGATGTGACGCCTTGGGGTGCCCTTTTGCGAAAAGGCGCTATAAGGTCGCGAAAACAGTGGGGTCCGGGCAGGGCTGGCATGAGCAGAGCACCAAAGAACGGCCGCCGTCTGGTGGCAGACAAACGTAAACCGAAAACCACGGCCAAGCCCCGCAAATCGCGGGCCACACCTGCGCGCCGCACCCGTCCCGCGCGCAGCAAAAGCCGCAATCCGCTGGTGCGTCTGCTGCGCTGGATCGTCCGGGTGATCTGGGGCGTGACATGGCGGGTTACGGCGGTCGCTGCCATGCTGCTGGGGCTGGCGACGTTCTATTATTACTCCACATTGCCCGAGGTCAGCGCCCTTCTGGACGGGCGCGCGCGGGGGTCGGTCACGCTGCTGGATCGTGACGGCGCGGTGTTTGCATGGCGCGGCGATCAGTTCGGCGGCGCGGTGACGGCGGACAGCGTTTCGCGGCATCTCAAACATGCGGTCCTCGCGACCGAGGACAAGCGGTTTTACAAACATCCGGGCGTTGACCCGATCGGCATCGCCTCGGCGGTGCGCATCAACCTCAGCGAAGGGCGTGGCCCCCTCAGCGGGCATGGCGGATCGACGATCACCCAGCAGACTGCGAAACTGCTGTGCCTGGGTGTGGAATATAAAAAGAGCGAATGGAAAAGCGAGGCAGAATATGTGACGGACTGCCGCCGCTCGTCTTTGGGGCGCAAGGCCAAGGAGGCGGTCTATGCGCTGGCGATGGAGGCCAAATATTCCAAGGATGAAATCCTGTCGGTCTATCTGAACCGCGCCTATCTGGGCGGCGGCGCCTATGGCGCCGAGGCAGCGGCGCAGCGCTATTTCGGCAAGAGCGCGCGCGAATTGTCGGTCAGCGAGGGGGCGATGCTGGCGGGGTTGCTGACCGCGCCCTCGACATTGGCCCCCACCAGCAACCTCGAACGCTCGCAGAACCGCGCGTCGGTGGTGGTGCGTCTGATGCGCGATCAGGGCTATCTGAGCGAGGCCGAGGCGCGCACCGCGCTGGCCAATCCTGCGGAACTGTCCGAGGCCGCGGGCGCGCGGGCGGGGGGCTATTTCGCCGATTGGATCATGGCGTCCGGGCCCGAGTTCTTTACCCGCGACACGACCGAGGACGTGATCATCCGCACCACGCTGGATCAGCGTATCCAGAAAGCCGCCGAAGAGGCGATGACCTATATCTTCGAGAACAAGGTGCGCGACGGGTCCAAGGCGCAGGCCGCGATTGTCGTGATGTCCGCCGATGGCGCGGTGCGCGGCATGGTCGGCGGGCGCGAGGTCAAGGTCAGCGGCGCATTCAACCGCGCCACGCAGGCCAAGCGCCAGACCGGATCGGCGTTCAAGCCCTTCGTCTATGCCACCGCGCTGGAGCTGGGCTATTCCAGTCAGGACACCGTGGTGGATGAACCCTATTGCCTGAACATCCCGGGATCGGGGCAATGGTGCCCCAGCAATTATGACAACAAATTCCACGGCCGCGTCACGCTGACCACCGCGCTCAAGCAATCGTTCAACATTCCGGCGGTCAGGATATCCGAAAGCGTGGGCCGCGATCTGGTGCGCAAGGTGGCCAGCGATTTCGGCATCGAAAGCGATCTGGCCGCCGGGCCTGCCTTGGCGCTGGGGGCGTCGGAAAGCACGCTGATCGAGATGTCGGGCGCTTATGCGGGCATCCTGAATGGCGGCTCGTCGGTCACGCCCTATGGTCTGGTCGAGTTGCGCCTGCTGGGCGACGATCAGCCCCTGATGGGCACCGGCGGCGGCATCGGCGAGCGGGTGATCCGCGAAGAGGCCGCGCAGGAGTTGATCTACATGATGAACCAGGTGCTGGTTTCCGGCACCGGGCGGCGCGCGCAATTGCCTGACCGTGAGGCGGCGGGCAAGACCGGCACCACGCAGGCGGCGCGCGATGCGTGGTTCCTGGGCTTTACCGCCGATTATGTGGCCGGGGTCTGGATGGGCTATGACGACAACACACCGCTGACCGGCGTCACCGGCAGCGGCCTGCCGGCCGAGATCTGGCACGAAACCATGCTGCGCGTTCACGAGGGCCTGCCGGCGCGGCCGCTGCCGATGCTGCGGGTGCGCGAGCGCCCCGAGATCTTCGAGACCCAGCCAAGCCGCGACCCGAGGCTGCGCCCGGATGAAGAGCGGCGCAAGCCGATCGAGAACATATTGCGCAAATTGCTGGGCGGGGGCTGATCGGGCGCGGTGCGCGCCCGCCGTCGCCGGTTTGCCCTGCGGTTCAGCCTGCCTGTTGCAGGTCCGCGATCAGCGCGTTGATGTCGCCCCTGCGCCGGTCCAGCATCGAGCCGATTTCTGTGCGCTCGGACAGGCGCAGGCTGATGCCTTCGATCACCATGTCAAAGAACAGATCCTTGCCGGATCTGTCAGACACAAGGAACCGCACCTCGAACGGGGCCTCGCCGCGCAGATAGACCAGCGAACTGACCTCATACCACGACTTGACCTGGCGGACGGTCTTGACCTCGATCTTGCCGCCGACGAACTCATTGAACCGCTTGCCGTATTTGCGCGCCACATAGCCACGGAACGCATTCGTATAGGCGCTGAGCTGTGCCGGGGTGGCCCGGCGCACATCCGGCCCCAGGGTCGAGCGCGCGATGATGTTCACATCCGCATAGGTGCGGAAGATGTTCTCGAAGTCGCGAATCATCGACGATAGCGGCTTGCCCGAGGCAATGACGCGGTTGATTTCAGCCACGACCTTGTCCACCAGTGCCCGCGCCTTGGCGTCGGTCAGCGCATGCGCTCCGGCGGGCAGGGTTGCGATCAGGGCGGCGGCAAGGCCGGTGCCCAGCAGGGCGCGGCGTGACGGGTTATTCTGCATAGGGGTCCTCATAAGGATCGCTTTCGGATGTTCCGTAGGGATCAAGATAACCCTCTCCATCCGTATTTCCCACCTTGAAGCGGCGATTCTGCAAATAAATTGAACGTGCCGCCGCGTAACTGTCGGCACTTTCATACAGAATCGAATCGATCGTGTCGGCATAGCGCCCGCGATTGCTGAGTCCCGAAGACACCGAGGCGGCTGTGCCGTAATATTTTTCGGGCGAGGGCAGCACATAGCTGAGCGGATTGGTGAACAGATCCACCGTCTTGCCGACCGCCGCGCGCGTGGTCGAGGGGCCAAGCAGCGGCAATTCGAGGTAAGGGCCCTCATGCACGCCCCACACCTTGAGGGTCTGACCGAAATCGGCACCGGATTTGGCGGGCATGTTCAGGTCGGTGGCCGTGTCGAACAGGCCCCCCAGACCAATTGTGGTGTTGACGACGAGGCGATAGAAATCCTCGCTGGCGCCCTTGCCGTTGCCTTGCAGGATGTTGTTCACGATGGCCGCGGGCAGCGCCAGATTGGCGGCGAAGTTGCTGACCACGGTTTCGATGTCGTCCGGAATCGCGCGTGAATAGCCCTTGCCGGCGGGGCCGACCACCGCAGTATCGATGCTGCGGTTGAACTGATGCATGCGGCGGTTCTCGGCCTCGTAGGGATCGAACGGGGTGGTGCGCGTCACCGCGGGATCGGGCGCCCCGCAGGCGGACAGCACGGCCAGGCCCAGCACAGCGGTAATACCGCGCAGGCCGCGCGAGCGGGTAAGGGGCGCATCAAAAGGCACGTTAAAAGAATCCGGCAGCAATTGTCTCAGGGGTTTGTTTATACCTTTTCCGTATGATGGAAACAGATACCTCTGATTATGCGTAAAAGACGTGGCAGAATGGTAACGCTCATTGTAGGGTGCGCGGACGTTTTGCAACAGGTAAGGCGTCGAAAAGAAACGAAGAGGCAGGCAGACGCCGATGGACAAGAAAATCCTGCACAGGGGTAGCGAAGAACTGAGGGCCGCGCGCAAGGAAAGCCGTGGATTATACTGGTTCGTCGCGATTTTCAGCTTTTTCGCGAATCTGCTGATGCTGACCGGGCCGATCTACATGTTGCAGGTCTATGACCGCGTGCTGGGCAGTCGCTCGGTTGCGACGCTGATCGCGCTGTCGGTTCTGGTGGCGTTTCTTTACGGGATGATGGGCATTCTGGATTACGCGCGCGGGCGGATCATGGGCCGGGTCGGCGCGCGGTTCCAGTCCCGTCTGGACCGGCGGGTGTTTGACGCGGTGATCCGCAAATCGGCGGTGAAACCGGATGAGACCACGGCCACCGGCCTGCGCGATCTTGAGGCGATTCAGCGGCTGATGACATCGCCCGTCCTGCTGGCGGTGTTCGACATTCCCTGGACGCCGTTTTTCATCGCCGCGATCTGGGTGTTTCATCCGTGGTTGGGCATGCTGGCGATCGGCGGCGGGGTTCTGTTGGTGATGATCACGCTTATCAACCAACTGGTGACGCGCCTTCCCGTGGGGCGCGCGAATGCCGCCATGGTCCAGTCCGAGCGGATATCGGAACAACTCAGCACCGAATCCGAAACCGTGCAGGCGCTGGGCATGCGCGATGCGGCATTCACGCATTGGCAGGGCGTGCGCAACACCGCCCTTGGCGAAACCATCAGCGCGGTCGACAAAAGCGGCACGTTCACCTCGGTGACCAAGACATTCCGGCTGTTCCTGCAATCGGCCATGCTGGGCCTCGGGGCGTATCTCGTGCTGCTCAATGAACTGACGCCGGGGGCGATGATTGCCGGCTCGATCCTGCTGGGGCGGGCGCTGGCGCCGATCGAGCAGACCATCGGCCAATGGCCGCTGATCCAGCGCGCGCACAAGGGCTGGCACAGCCTGGCCGAACTGCTGGGCAATGTCGCCCCCGAGGCCGAGCGCACGCCGCTGCCGCGCCCCAAGGCGCTGCTTGAGGTGCAACAGGCCACGATCGTGCCGCCCGGTGAAAAGATCCCGGCGCTGCGCGGTGTGACCTTCCGGCTGGAGCCGGGGCAGGCGGTGGGGGTGATCGGCCCGTCCGGGTCGGGCAAATCCACGCTGGCGCGCGCGCTCACCGGGCTCTGGCCGCCGGTCAGTGGCAAGATCCGCCTGGATGGCGCGGCGCTGGACAATTACGCGCCCGCGGTCCTGGGCACGCTGGTGGGCTATCTGCCGCAGCGGGTGCAGTTGTTCGACGGCACGATCGCCAGCAATATCGCCCGGCTGGCCGAAAACCCCGATGGCGAGGCAATCGTCGCCGCCGCCAAGCAGGCCGATGCGCATGACATGATCCTGAAACTGCCCGATGGCTATGACACCCGCGTGACCTCGGGGGGCGGGCGGCTGTCCGGCGGACAGATCCAGCGGGTCGGGCTGGCGCGCGCGATGTTCGGCGATCCGGTTCTTCTGGTGCTGGATGAGCCGAACTCGAATCTTGACAACGAAGGCAGCGCGGCCGTCAACCGCGCCATCCGCAACTTCAAGGCACAGGGAAAATCGGTGCTGATCATGGCGCACCGGCCTGCCGCGATTCAGGAATGTGACATGCTTCTGGTGTTGGAACAGGGACAGGTGCGCGCCTTTGGGCCACGCGATGAGGTGCTGCCCAAGGTGGTGCAGAACCACGCCGAGATCTCCCAGGCGCCGGCATCGGCGGGGGGGGTGCGATGAACATGCCCCCGCAAAGACCGGTGGCGCCGCCGGATGGAAAATGGTCCGCCCGCAAACCGATGATCATCGGCGTGCTGGGGATGCTGGTGCTGGTTGGCGGGTTCGGCTCATGGGCGGCCCTGACCCAGATTTCCGGCGCGATCATCGCCGGCGGGCGCATCGAGGTCGAGCAGAACCGCCAGGTCATCCAGCATCCCGATGGGGGCGTCGTCGCCTCGATCAACGTCAAGGAAGGCGATCAGGTCGAGGCGGGGCAGGTTCTGATCCGGCTGGACGAAACCGCGCTTGCCTCGCAAAAGGCCATCACCGAAAGCCAGTTGTTCGAACTGATGGCGCGCCGTGGCCGCCTCGAGGCCGAGCGTGACGGCGCCCCCACGATCACCTTCGATCCGCTCTTGCTCGAGGCGGCCGCCGTTCAGCCGGACGCCGCCGGGCTGATCGCCGGGCAAGAGCGCCTGATGCAGGCGCGCGCCACCTCCGACAAGGCCGAGATCGAGCAGTTGGGCAAACGCTCGAGCCAGATCGAAAACCAGATCGAAGGCCTCGAGGCGCAGCGCATCGCGCTGGAAAAGCAGCTTGAGTTGATATCACGGGAACTGACCGATCAGCAGACCCTGCTGGAAAAGGGGCTGGCACAGGCCAGCCGCGTTCTGGCCCTGCAACGCGAAGAGGCCCGCCTCAGCGGCACGATGGGCGATCTGATCGCGCAAAAGGCGCAGGCCAGGGGCCGCATCACCGAGATAGATCTGGAGATCCTGAAACTGGCGACCAAGCGGCGCGAAGAGGCGATCACCCGCATGCGCGACATCCAGTTTCGTGAGCTTGAACTGGGCGAACAGCGCCGCGCGCTGATCGAACAGATGTCGCGCCTTGAAATCACCGCGCCGGTTTCGGGCATCGTCTACGGGATGCAGGTCTTTGCGCTGCGCTCGGTCGTGCGCCCGGCGGAACCGGTGATGTTCCTGATCCCGCAGGACCGCCCGCTGATCATCAACGCGCAGGTCGAGCCGATCCATATCGACAAGCTGCATCTGGGCCAGGAAGTGACGCTGCGTTTTTCGGCGCTGGACCAGCGGCGCACCCCCGAACTGACCGGAACCGTCACGCAGATCTCGGCCGATGCGTTCGAGGACGAAGGCACCCGGCTCAGCTATTACCGGGCCGAGATCGTGCTGAACGAGGGCGAACAGGCGCGCCTGCCCGAAGGCACGACCCTGATCCCCGGCATGCCGGTCGAGGCGTTCATCCGCACCGAGGACCGCACCCCGATCGCCTATCTGGTCAAGCCGTTCACGGATTATTTCACCAAGGCGTTCCGCGAATAGCGCCGCGCAAACCGACCCTTCAGAAGGAGTTACACAATGGGAAACCATGAGAAAAAGCTGGCGGAAATGGGTGTGACATTGCCCGATGCCCCGGCCCCCGCGGCCAATTACGTGCCCTATGTTGTTGTGGGCGACATGCTCTATGTCTCGGGGCAGATCTCCAAGGATGACAGCGGCTTGATCGTCGGGAAACTGGGGCAGGACATGGATGTGGCCGCCGGTGCCGCCGCGGCGCGGGTCTGTGCGATCAACCTGCTGGCGCAGGTCAAGGCGGCCTGTGACGGCGATCTGGACCGGCTGGTCCGGGTGGTCAAGCTGGGTGGGTTCGTGAACTCCACCCCCGATTTCGTCGAACAGCCACAGGTGATCAACGGGGCGTCCGATTTCATCGGTGAGGCGCTGGGCGATGCCGGCAAACACGCGCGTGCGGCGGTATCGGCGGCGTCACTGCCCTTTGGCGTCGCGGTCGAGATCGAAGGCGTATTCCAGATCAAATGACCCAGCTGGGCGAGGCGTTCCTGCGTCTGCCCATGGCGCATCGCGCGCTGCATGACGTGGCGCGCGGGCGGCCGGAAAACTCGCGCGCGGCGATCCGCGCGGCGATTGCGGGCGGCTATGGGATTGAAATCGATCTGCAATTGTCGCGCGATGGCGTGGCAATGGTGTTTCACGATTACGACCTGCACCGCCTGACCGGGATCCGGGGCGCGATTCGCCAACGCGACGCCGCCGAACTGGGCCGGATCCCTCTGACCGGCGGCGATGAGGGCATCCCGACACTGGTCGAAGTGCTGGATCTGGTCGCCGGGCGCGCGCCGATGCTGATCGAACTCAAGGATCAGCATGGCCGGATGGGCGAAACCGACGGGACGCTTGAACGCGCGGTCGCGGATGATCTGCGCGGTTATGCGGGCGATGTCGCGCTGATGTCGTTCAACCCGCATCCGGTGATCCGCCTGGCGCAGCTCTGCCCCGATGTGCCGCGCGGCATCGTGACCTCGGCCTATGATCCGCAGGATCCGGGCTGGGGCATGCTGGGCGCACAGACGCGCGACCGCCTGCGCGCCATCCCCGATTATGACGCGGCGGGGGCCGTGTTCATCAGTCATGAACTGGCCGATCTGGATCGCCCCCGCGTGGCCGAGTTGAAGGCGCAGGGCGCCGTGATCTTCTGCTGGACCGTCCGTTCGCCCGCCGAAGAGGCGCGCGCGCGCGCCGTGGCGGACAATATCACCTTCGAAGGGTATCTGGCCGCGCATCCCACTTGAACCGCGCGGCAGCGGACACAGATAGAACCCAGGTGAGCAGATTTGAGGCAAGCGAAAAGGCAGCGCATGACCGCGACGGATGTGACCCTCACCTTGCATGACAGCCTGAATGCAGTGGACCCCGCCGATTGGGACGCTTGCGCGCGCGCACCCGAAGGGGCCCGCCCCGAAGACCCGTTTACCACGCACCGCTTTCTCAAGGCGCTCGAAGACAGCGGCTCGGTCGGGCCCGGCACCGGCTGGCAGCCGCAATATATGGTGGCCGAAACCGGCGGCCAGGTGATCGCCTGCGCGCCGCTCTATGCCAAATCGCACAGCCAGGGCGAATACATCTTCGATCACAACTGGGCCCATGCCTATGAGCGCGCCGGCGGGCACTATTACCCCAAACTGCAAATTGCCGTCCCCTTTACCCCGGTGACGGGGCGGCGCCTGCTGACCCGACCGGGATTCGAAGGTATCGGGCAGGCGGCGCTGATCGAAGGGGCAGTGCAGATGGCCACGCGCCAGGGGCTGTCGTCGCTGCATGTGACCTTCTGCACCGGGCCGGAGCGCGATGCAGCTGCGCGCATGGGGCTTCTGGTGCGCGACAGTCAGCAATATGTCTGGTCCAATCAGGACTATGCCGATTTTGACGCATTTCTCGCGTCCCTCAGCGCGCGCAAACGCAAGAATATCCGCAAGGAACGTCGCACCGCGCAAGAATTCGGCGGCGACATCCATCTGCTGAGCGGTGATGAGATCACTCCGCGGCACTGGGATGCCATCTGGGAATTTTACCAGGATACCGGCGCGCGCAAATGGGGCCAGCCCTATCTGACACGGGCGTTTTTCGACATCGCCCATGAAACGCTGCGCGACGATATCCTGCTGATCCTGGCGCAGCGTGATGGCATGCCGGTGGCGGGGGCGATGAACCTGATCGGACAGACGGCGCTTTTCGGCCGGTATTGGGGCTGCACCGAGGATCACCCATGCCTGCATTTTGAGCTGTGCTATTATCAGGCGATCGACTATGCCATTGCACATGGGCTGGGCCGGGTCGAGGCGGGCGCACAGGGCGCGCATAAACTGGCGCGCGGCTATCTCCCGGCGCGCACCCATTCGCTGCATTGGATCGCCGATCCCGGCTTTGGCGATGCGGTGGCGCGATACCTTGATGCCGAACGCGCCGCGGTGCAGGAAGACATCACCATCCAAACGGAATACGGCCCGTTTCGGAAGGTAAACCTGGAGGACCAGCAATGACTGAACGCCTGAGCGACACCGCAAGAAAAACGATGCTCGAACCGCTTTTGCAGGACGGCTGGACCATGGTCGAAGGGCGCGATGCGATCACCAAGACCTATCAATTCGATGATTTCGTCGCGGCAATGGGATGGATGACCCGCGCCGCCCTCTGGGCCGAGAAATGGAACCACCACCCGGAATGGAGCAATGTCTATTCCCGCGTGACCGTGGTGCTGACCACCCATGACGTCGATGGGCTGAGCGCGCTTGACGCCAAGCTTGCGCGCAAGATGGATACGCTCGCCGAGGGCTGAAGCGTCGGATTATGGATATTTTCAGCAAGAAGAAGCAGCAGCGTGTCCCTGCTTCTTCTTGCGTCAAATATCCTCGCCGAAGGCATTGAATCTCTTTTGGCGCTCAGATTTCTGCCAGCAGGGCCTCACCGCCACTGACCTCGCAGACGCCGGGGCTTTCCTCGACATGCAGTTTCGTGACCTTGCCGTCCTCGACCAGCATCGCATAGCGGCGCGAGCGCCCCAGCAGCCCGGCGGGGGGCGCGTCGAAATCCATGCCGATGGACTTGGTAAAGGCCGAATCCGCGTCGCCCAGCATCGTGATGCCGGCGGCGGTGGCGCCTGTCGCCTCGCCCCACGCGCCCATGATGAACGGATCGTTCACGCTGACGCAGATGATTTCATCCACGCCCTTGGCCGCGAATTGGTCCTTGGTGCGCACAAAGCTGGGCATATGCGAGGAATGGCAGGTGGGCGTGAAGGCGCCGGGCACGGCAAACAGCACCACTTTGCGCGCCTTGAGGCGCGCCGCCAGATCGACCTCTTCAGGGCCGTTCGCACCCATCTGCAAAAGTGTCGCTGCGGGAAGTTTGTCACCGGTTGAAATGGTCATTCTGGTATCCTGTCTATCAATTGCGTTCCTCACTGATGTAGAGATAGGCTGAAGCGCCACAAGTGGAAAACACGATTTCTTTTGTCAATTTCGGGAGAGGCAGATGTCGAGCGTAGTCGTTATAGGGGCCGGGCAGGCCGGATCGTCCCTGGTGGCAAGGCTGCGCAGCGGCGGGTTTGACGGGCGGATCACCCTGATCGGAGAGGAGCCCGTGCCCCCCTATCAGCGTCCGCCCCTGTCCAAGAAATACCTCCTGGGCGAGCTGGATCTTGAGCGGCTCTACCTGCGTCCGGAAAGTTATTATTCCGACAACGACATCGCGCTGCGCCTGGGGCAGCGCGTCGATGCGATCGACCGCGCCGGGCAGACCGTGACGCTGGGCGATGAGGTGATCGCCTATGATCATCTGGTGTTGACCACCGGATCGGTGCCGCGCCGGTTGCCGGCCTCCATCGGCGGCGCGCTGGAGGGTGTATTCGTCGTGCGCAGCCTCGGGGATGTGGACGCGATGGCGCCCCGGTTCGTCGAGGGCAAGCGCGTGCTGATCGTGGGCGGGGGCTATATCGGCCTCGAGGCGGCGGCGGTGGCGGCCAGCAAGGGCCTGCGCGTCACGCTGGTCGAGATGGCGGACCGGATCCTGCAACGGGTCGCGGCCAGGGAAACGTCGGATTTCTTCCGCGCATTGCATCGCAAGCATGGCGTCGACATCCGAGAGGGCGTCGGTCTGGAGCGGCTGACCGGAGAGGGGCACGTCACGGGCGCGCGCCTCGGCGACGGGAGCGAGTTGGCGGCGGATTTCGTCATTGTCGGCGTGGGCATTACCCCCGCCACGGCGCTGGCCGAACTGGCCGGGCTTGAGATCGAGAACGGCATCAGGACCGATGCGCAGGGGCGCAGCAGCGACCCGGCGATCTGGGCGGCGGGGGATTGCGCATCCTTTCCCTATCGCGGCGGGCGGCTGCGTCTGGAGAGCGTGCCAAACGCCATCGACATGGCCGAATGCGTGGCCGACAACATCATGGGCGCGGGCAAGGACTATGTGCCGCAGCCCTGGTTCTGGTCGGATCAATATGACGTAAAACTGCAGATTGCCGGGCTGAATACCGGCTATGACCGGATCGTCACGCGCCCCGCTGATGCCGATGGCGGCGCGTCCTTCTGGTACTTCGCCGCCGATCGGTTGCTGGCGGTGGATGCGATGAATGATGCACGCGCCTATATGGTCGGCAAGCGCCTGATCGACATGGGCAAATCACCCGCCCCCGAGGCCGTGGCCAACCCCGCCACCGACCTCAAGGCGCTGTTGAAAGCGTGAGGATCATCGCCGGAGATTTTCGCGGGCGCCGGCTCAGCACACTCGGCAAGGGCGATACCGCGGCGGCGCTGCGCCCCACGGCGGACCGGGTGCGCGAAAGCCTGTTCAACGTGCTCAACAGTTATGGCGATGCGGTGCGCGGGGCGCAGGTGCTGGACCTCTTTGCCGGGACCGGTGCATTGGGGCTTGAGGCGCTGTCGCGCGGCGCGGCGCATGTCACATTCGTGGAAAACGGGCGCGCGGCGCAGCGGATATTGCAGCAGAACATCGCCCTGTGCCGCGCCGAGGCGCGTTGCCATGTCATCGCGCGCGATGCCCGCAAACTGGACGAGGCGACGCGCGCCCCTGCCGATCTGGTGTTTCTGGACCCGCCTTACGGGCGCGCCCTGGGAGAGGCGGCCTTGCAGGGCGCGTTGCAGGGTGGCTGGATCGCGCCCGGCGCGCTGATCGTCTGGGAAGAGAACGCCGCAATCGCGCCGCCCGCCGGGTTGACCCTGCTGGAGGCGCGCCGCTATGGCGATACGGTGATCTCGATCCTGGAGCAGGCGGGTTAGGGCGGCGATCAATCCGGCGTGATCAAAATGGCGCGGAAATCATTGACATTGGTCAGCGTCGGCCCGGTGACGACCTGCCCGTCGATGCGCGCGAAAAAGCCGTGCGCGTCATTGGCATCAAGGGCCGATTGCGCCTCAAGCCCCGCCGCGCGGGCGCGCGTCAGGCTGTCAGGCCCGATCAGCGCGCCCGCGACTTCGGCGGCCCCGTCCACCCCGTCCGTGTCGCAGGCGATGGCGTGAATGCCGCGCGCCCCATCAAGCGCGATGGCCAGCGCCAGGGCGTATTCCGCATTGGGCCCGCCAACGCCGCCACCGCGCCGCGTGACGGTCAGCTCCCCACCCGAGAGCAGCAGGATTGGGGCATCGCCGGGGCGCATGTCTGCCTGGATGCGCAGGGCCTGCGCGCCGTGCAGGGCGGCGATGTCGCGCGCCTCGCCCTCGATCGCGTCGCCAAGGATCTGCACCGTGATGCCCGCCTTGCCCGTCAGGGCAGCCGCGGCGGCGAGCGAGTGCGCAGGCGCGGCAAAGATGATGTTCCGCGTGGTTGAAAGACGCCGGTCGGTGCTGTGCAGGACACCGGTCTGGCCGTCCAGAACGGCCTGCACCGATGGCGGAATGTCGATGCGGTGGCGTCTCAGGATCGCCAGGGCGTCACCGGCGGTGGTATCATCGCCCACCGTCGGCCCGGACCCGATCATCGCCGGATCGTCGCCTGGCACATCCGAGATCATCAGCGCCAGCACCCGCGCCGGATAGGCGGCGGCAGACAATTGCCCGCCCTTGACCCGGCTGAGATGCTTGCGCACCACATTCATCTGACCGATCGGCGCCCCCGATGCCAGCAGCGCGCTGTTGATCGCCTGTTTCTGGCCCAGCGTGATGGCGCCTGCAGGCTGCACCAGCAAGGACGAGGCCCCGCCCGAAATCAGCGCCAGAACCGTGTCGGCCTCACCCAGATCGCGCAGCAGGTCCAGCATCCGCGCAGTGGCCTTGACCCCGGCGGCATCGGGAACCGGGTGCGCGGCCTCGACGATCTCGATCCCCTGACAGGGGCGGGCATGGCCGTACCGCGTGATCACCAGCCCGTCGCAGGGGCCATAGGTGGCCTCGACCGCCTCGGCCATGCGCGCCGATGCCTTGCCCGCGCCGATCACCACCAGCCGCCCGTCGGGCCGGGGCGGAAGGGCGGCGGCAAGGCTGCGCATCGGGTCGGCCACTTCGACCGCGCGATCAAAGAGCGAGCGAAGCAGGGTGGCGGGGTCAGGCATGGCGGGGCTTTCTGTGCTGTCGGGGCTGTCGGGCACGATGGTAACGCCGCCGTGCCGGGCGCAACAGCGGATTTGCGCGCGCCCTTGTGAAGAGCGCCCCAGCTTGACAATCAACGCCCTGCGCGCGACAGACGCAGATATGATCGCAAGCTTTCTTCAGGTCGCTCTGGGCGGCGCCATCGGGGCCATGTTGCGCTTTGGCACCGGGCTGATGGTGGAGCGCGCGTCGGGCTATGGATTTCCCTTGGCGACCCTGTTGGTGAACATATCCGGCTCGTTCCTGATGGGGTTGTTCGTGGTCTGGTCCCTGTATCGCGGCGCGGGGCATCTGAACCCGCTGGTGATGACCGGGCTTCTGGGGGGATTTACCACGTTCTCGGCGTTCTCGCTCGAGGCGTTCACCCTGTTCGAGCGCGGTCAGCCATTGGCGGCGGCGGGGTATGTGGCGCTGTCGGTGACGGCTTCGATTGCGGCATTGGTGCTGGGGGTGATGATGGCACGGGGAATATGGGCATGAGACGGGTGCAAAAGATCCGGGTCGGCGAGGACGATGGCGATCAGCGCTTTGATCGCTGGCTGCGCGCGCAGTTCCCGCATCTGAGCCAGGGGCGCATCGAAAAGCTGTGCCGCAAGGGTGAATTGCGCGTTGACGGCAAGCGCGTGAAACCGGCATCGCGTCTGGAGGTAGGCCAGCTGGTGCGCATCCCGCCCCTGCCCGATGAGGCCGAGGCGCAGGCCCAGAGCCGCGCGCAGGTGTCGGATGCCGATGCAAGGATGATCAAGGCGGCGGTCATCTATCGTGACGATCACGTGATCGTGCTGAACAAGCCGCCCGGCCTGCCGGTGCAGGGCGGCAGCAAGCAGACCCGCCATGTCGACGGCCTGTCCGAGGCGCTGCGCTTTGGCCTGGAGGAAAAACCGCGCCTTGTGCATCGTCTCGACAAGGACACATCGGGCGTTCTGGTTCTGGCGCGCACGCGCGAGGCGGCCAAGGGCCTGACGGCGGCGTTCCGGCATCGCAACACCCGCAAGATTTACTGGGCCGCCGTCGCCGGCGTGCCAAGCCCGCGCATGGGCACGATCAAATACGGTCTGGTCAAGGCCCCCGGCCACGGTGCGAAGGGCGAGGGCGAGAAGATGCATTGCCTGCATCCGCGCGATGTCGATGACACGCCGGGCGCGAAACATGCCACCACCGATTACGCCACGCTCGAGGCGGCTGGCGGGCGCTGTGCCTGGATGGCGCTGGAGCCCATCACCGGGCGCACGCATCAGCTGCGCGCGCATATGGCCGAACTGGGGCACCCGGTGATCGGCGATGGCAAATATGGCGGCTCGGGGCAGGAAAACATGGGCGATGGCTGGGGCGCGCAACTGGGCGGGGACGTGTCGAAAAAGCTGCACCTGCACGCGCGCTCGCTGAAGATCGAGCATCCGGTGACCAAGGCGCTGTTGCACCTTGTGGCACCGCTGCCGCCGCATATGGCGCATACATGGGACATGTTTCAGTGGTCGGCGGCGGATGTGCCGGCAGACCCGTTCGAGGAACTGGAATGACCGGGCCGCTGCGTCTGATCGTCTTTGACGTCGATGGCACGTTGGTGGACAGCCAGGGAGATATTCTGGCGGCGATGGGTCATGCCTTCGGGCGGGCCGGGCTGGGCGTGCCGGCGCGCGATGCGGTGCTGGGGATCATCGGCCTGTCGCTGGACGTGGCGATGATGCGGCTGGCGCCACAGGCCGACACGCAGATTCAGGCCCGCATGGTCGAGTGGTACAAGGAGGCCTATATGGACCTGCGCGCCCGGACCGGCGCGGCGGAATCCTCGCCGCTTTATCCCGGTGCGCGCGCCATGCTGGAGCATCTGGCCGCCCGTCCGGATCATTTGCTGGGCGTGGCCACCGGAAAATCGCGCCGTGGGCTGGACAAGCTGCTGGAGGGGCACGATCTGGGCCATATGTTCGTCACGCAGCAGGTTGCGGATCACCACCCGTCAAAGCCGCATCCCTCGATGCTGATCGAGGCGCTGCGCGAAACCGGCATCGACGCGCGCGATGCGGTGATGATCGGCGATACCAGCTTTGACATGGAAATGGCCCGCGGGGCCGGGATCAGGCCGATCGGGGTCAGCTGGGGCTATCATCCGCTGAGCGCGCTGAGCGCGGCCGAACAGGTGATCGACAGCTTTGCCGCGCTGCCCGGGGCGCTGGAGGGGATCTGGGGGGACGCGACATGAGCGAATGGAAGGCCAGACGGTTCTGGACCCGCGCCGAAGCGGTCGAAGACGAAGCAGGCTACGCCATTTCGCTGGATGCGCGCCCGGTGCGCACCCCGGCCAAGACATTGCTGGTGGTGCCGACCCGCGCAATGGCCGATGCCATCGCCGCGGAATGGGACGCCCAGCAAGAGCGCATCGACCCGATGACCATGCCGGTCACGCGCTCGGCCAATGCCACGCTGGACAAGGTCGTGACGCAGTTCGACGAAGTGGCGGACATGATCGCGGGCTATGGGGATACGGACCTGCTGTGTTATCGCGCGCACAGCCCCGTGGAACTGATCGCGCGTCAGGATGCTGCGTGGAACCCGATGCTGGATTGGGCCGAATCGGCCCTGGATGCGCGGCTGCACCCGGTCGTGGGGGTGATGCACGCGCCGCAATGCGCTGATGCGCTGGCCCGGCTGCGCGCGCAAGTGCATGGGCTGGACCCCTTTTCGCTGACGGCGCTTCACGATTTGGTCAGCCTGTCGGGCTCGCTGGTCCTGGGTTTGGCGGCGCTGCGGGATGCGTTTGACATCGAAACGCTGTGGTCCCTGTCGCGCGTCGATGAGACCTGGCAGCAGGATCTTTGGGGCAAGGATGATGAGGCGCAGGCCCAGGCCGAGATGAAACGCGCCGCGTTCCTTCATGCAAAACGGTTTCACGATCTGTCGAAAACCGCCTGATTTACACGTCAAACGCGATTGACGCCAAGTCAATTGCAACGCTGTCACATCGTTTTTATTGATGCGGCCCTTGACCTTTAGCGATGAATCCAGCCAAACTCAGGCCCACTGAGGCGGAGTATCCGCTCAAGTATTGTCCCGGCCCAACCACTGGGCCGAATGAACCGCCCTAGCAAAACGGGCGGAAAATCAGGAAGAGGTAAACATGAAAAAATCCATATTTCTTGGCGCGCTGACCGTTGCCGGTCTGGCTGCGGGCGCTGCGGCCGCCGGCACGCTCGATGATGTCAAGGCACGCGGCAAGCTGAATTGCGGCGTTGTGACCGGTCTGGCGGGGTTCGGCGCACCTGACGCGAATGGCGTCTGGGGCGGCTTTGACGTGTCCGTCTGCCGTGCCGTCGCCGCCGCCGTTCTGGGCGATCCCTCTGCGGTCGAATTCGTCCCCACCACCGGCAAGACACGCTTTACCGCGCTGGCTTCGGGTGAGATCGACGTTCTGGTGCGCAACACCACATGGACCTTCAGCCGCGATGTGGATCTGAAATTCAACTTTGTCGGCATCAACTATTATGATGGGCAGGGCTTCATGGTTCCCAAGGCGCTGGGCGTCAGCTCGGCCAAGGAACTGGACGGCGCGACCGTCTGCATTCAGACCGGCACCACGACCGAACTGAACCTTGCCGATTTCTTCCGTGCCAACAACATCAGCTATGAGCCGGTTCCGATCGAAACCAACGCCGAAGGTCAGGCGCAATACCTGGCCGGCGCCTGTGACACCTACACCACCGACGCCTCTGGCCTGGCCGCGACGCGCGCCTCGTTCGAGGATCCTACCGCGCATATGATCCTGCCGGAAATCATCTCGAAAGAGCCGCTGGGCCCGCTGGTCCGTCATGGCGATGACGAATGGGGCGATGTGGTGCGCTGGACGCTGAACGCGCTGATCACCGCCGAAGAAATGGGCGTGACCTCGGCCAATGTCGCTGAAATGTCCGCCGGCACCGACAACCCCGAGATCAACCGCCTGCTGGGCAGCGAAGGCAACCTTGGCGAGATGCTGGGATTGTCGGCTGACTGGGCCAAGAACGCCATCATGGCGGGTGGCAACTATGGCGAGATCTTTGAAAAGAACATCGGCCAGAGCACGCCGATCGGTCTGGCGCGCGGGCTGAACGCGCAGTGGACCGATGGCGGCCTGCTCTACTCGCCGCCGTTCCGCTAGGATCTGAAATGACCGAAGGACGCGAGACTCTCGCGTCCTTCGCATCTTGTGACCTGAGACCAAAGATCAAACCGGCCCACCGGCGCATCAGACGCCAACACAATAACGGGCCGGCCAACGGGGATACATCCAGATGTCTGCATTAACCGACCCTCCCAAGGAGTCGTTCCGGCTGTCGATGCTGATCTACGACACCCGCTACAGATCGCTGACCTTCCAGGTTCTGGCGATGATCGGGTTTCTGATCCTGATCGGTTGGCTGATCAGCAACACCGCCGCCAACCTTGCCGACCTTGGCAAGGAACTGAGTTTCGGCTTCATGACCGAACCGGCGGGGTATGACATCAATCAGCGCTTGCTGGACTATCATTCGCAGGATTCCCATCTGCGTGCGGCCTTTATCGGGCTGCTGAACACCCTGCTGGTGGCGGCGATGGGGTGTTTTTTCGCGACGGTTCTGGGGGTGATGATCGGGATCTTGCGCCTCAGCAAGAACTGGCTGATCTCGCGCATCATGGCCGTCTATGTGGAAATGTTCCGCAATGTGCCGGTGCTGCTGTGGATCGTTCTGATGATGGCGATCATGATCGAAACCCTGCCGGCACCAAGCGCGTTTCGCGGTGCCGACCCTGCGGCGACGATGAAGCTGTTTGACACCGTCGCCCTGACCAACCGGGGCGTCTATATCCCCGAGGCGCTGTTTTCGCGCAGCCTGGGCGATCTGCACCTGTTTGGAAACACATCGCTGAACTTCAACATCAGCCTTGATCTGGTGGCGCTGCTGGTGGTGCTGCTGGCCGGGATCTTCGTCTCGGGCAGGATCAAGCATCGCGCCGACGTGGTGCAGGAGGCGACGGGCCTGCGTCCGAGCACGTGGTATCTGCGCCTTGGCGCGATCGTCATACCGGTGATCGTGGTCCTGATCGCGCTTGGCTTTCATCTTGGGCATGCCGAACTCAAGGGGTTCAACTTTCAGGGCGGGACGCATATGCGCAACTCGCTCATCGCGCTGTGTCTGGCGCTGTCGCTATATACGGCGGCGTTCATCGCCGAAAACGTGCGCGCCGGCATCCTGGCCATCAGCCATGGCCAGACCGAGGCGGCGGCGGCCCTGGGCCTGCGCCCCAAGCGGGTGATGAGCCTGGTGATCCTGCCACAGGCGCTGCGGGTGATCATCCCGCCGCTGATTTCGCAATATCTGAACCTGACCAAGAACTCGTCGCTGGCGATCGCCGTCGGTTACATGGACCTGACCGGAACGCTGATGGGCATCACCCTGAACCAGACCGGACGCGAGCTTGAGACCGTTCTGCTGGGGATGCTGGTCTATCTGCTGATCTCGCTCAGCATCTCGGCGGTGATGAACTGGTATAATGAACGCGTCAAGCTGGTGGAGCGGTAAAATGGCAGATGTTTCCTATGTCCGAACCGAGATCCTGCCCGAAAAGGCACCACCGGTCACATCATCCGGCCCGATCGGCTGGATCAAGATCAACCTGTTCTCGGGCTGGCTGAATTCGCTGATGACGGTCGTGTCGCTGGTGTTCATCTATCTGGTGCTCAGCGTGATCCTGCCGTGGATATTCACGCCCACCTGGTACGCCAATTCGCTGAATGAATGCCGCGACATCGTCAAGGAGCTGGGCCGCGAGGGCCATATGGGCGGTGCGTGCTGGGGCGTGATCCGCGAACGCTGGTTGCAGCTGTTGTTCGGGTTCTACCCACCGGAATTTTACTGGCGTCCGATCCTGGCCTTCCTGCTGGTCGGTGTCGGCCTTGCGCCGGTCCTGTTCGATCAGGCCCCGCGCAAGATGTTGTGGTTCACGCCGCTGTTTCCCTTTGTGGTGGCATGGTTGCTGTGGGGGGGCACGATCTGGATGCCGCTGGCGGTGCTGGCGGGGTTCATTCTGGGGTATGTCGCGTTCCGGTTGGGGGATCGGATGCTGGGCCCGATTGTCGGGCTGATCGCGTCGGTCGCGGTGCCGGTGATCTGGTGGCTGGTCCTGATGGGACCGGTCGTCGGATTTCTGAACAGCACCCTGCCGATCGGCATCGAGGAGGTGGTCAGCCGGAAATTCGGCGGCTTCATGCTTTCGATCACCATCGGCATGACCGCGATCCTGTTTTCGCTGCCGATGGGGATTGTTCTGGCGCTTGGGCGGCAATCCGATCTGCTGATCGTCAAGGCGCTTTGCGTCGGGTTCATCGAGTTCATTCGCGGTGTGCCGCTGATCACGCTGCTGTTCGTGGCCTCGACCCTGCTGAACATCTTCATGCCGCCGGGAACCAATTTCGATATCATCCTGCGGGTGATCATCATGGTGACGCTGTTCGCATCGGCCTATATGGCCGAGGTGATCCGCGGCGGGCTGGCGGCCTTGCCCAAGGGCCAATATGAGGGCGCAGACAGTCTGGGGCTGAATTACTGGCAGGCGCAACGCCTGGTGATCATGCCGCAGGCCCTGAAAATCGCGATTCCGGGCATCGTGTCCACCTTCATCGGGGTGTTCAAGGACACGACTCTGGTCTCGATCATCGGGCTGCTGGACCCGCTGGGCCTGAGCAATGCGATCCGCGCCGACAGCGCGTGGAACGGCATCGTCTGGGAGATTTACGGCTTTATCGCGCTGCTGTTCTTCATCTTCTGCTTCGGGATGTCGCGCTATTCCATGTATCTCGAGCGCAAGTTGCGCACTGACCATAACTAGGGCTGCGGGGCGGGCCGGAAACGGACCTGCCCCGCGCGCGCCGCACCGAATGAGTTTCCAAATGTTTCGCCGCAAATCTGAAACCGACGACAGCGCGAAACAGTCATGAAAAGGGATCACGAGAATGTCTGATCTGAGAACCACCCGCGAAATCGACCGCTCACGGATGACGGTATCCGATGAGATCGCGATTGAAATCTCCGGAATGAACAAATGGTACGGGTCGTTCCATGTGCTGCGCGACATCAACCTGACCGTGAACCGGGGCGAGCGGATCGTCATCGCCGGGCCGTCGGGATCGGGCAAATCCACGCTGATCCGCTGTCTCAACGCGCTTGAGGAACATCAGCAGGGCCGCATCGTGGTGGATGGCACCGTTTTGTCCAACGACCTCAAGAATATCGACAAGATCCGCTCGGAGGTTGGCATGTGCTTTCAGCATTTCAACCTGTTCCCGCATCTCAGCATCCTTGAGAACTGCACGCTGGCCCCGATCTGGGTGCGCAAGACCCCCCGCAAGGAGGCCGAGGAAACGGCGATGCATTTCCTTGAAAAGGTCAAGATCCCCGAACAGGCGCATAAATATCCCGGCCAGTTGTCCGGCGGTCAGCAACAGCGCGTGGCCATCGCGCGATCCCTGTGCATGAAACCGCGGATCATGCTGTTCGACGAGCCGACATCGGCGCTGGACCCCGAGATGATCAAGGAGGTTCTGGATACGATGATCGAACTGGCCGAAGAAGGCATGACCATGCTGTGCGTCACCCATGAAATGGGCTTTGCGCGGCAGGTGGCGAACCGGGTGATCTTCATGGATCAGGGGCAGATCGTGGAACAGAACGAACCCGAAGAGTTCTTCAACAACCCCAAATCCGAACGCACCAAGCTGTTCCTGAGCCAGATCCTGGGCCACTGAGGAAAGGGCGCTTGCCCGTCATTCCAGCAGATCGCGCGGCACCATGAAGTCTTGGACCGTGCCGCGCGTGACCCCGCTCCAGCCCTGCGCATCAAACGTCACGATCAGCGTGGCGCAGGTGGGATAGTCGAAGAACCGCGGATGGGCCGGGGGGGCCGTGACCAGATCCTGCGCCAGTTCGGCAATGCCGGGATTGTGCCCGATCATCAGCACACGCTCTCCCGTGGCGCCGCGCAACGCCTGCAGCATCGCGTCGGGCTCCGCGTGATAGAGGGCGTCCATGAAATCGGCGGCCACGTCAAAGCCCAGCAAGGCACAGGTCTCGCGGGTGCGCGCCGCCGAAGAGCACAGGATCTGGTCCGGCACCTGTCCGACCTCGCGCAGCCAGTCGCCCATCGCCTTGGCCGAGCGGCGACCGCGCGCGTTCAGGGGGCGCGCATGATCGCGCTGGCCGGGGCTGTCCCAGCTGGATTTGGCGTGGCGCATCAGGATCAGGGTGCGGGTCATGTCCGGTGAAACGATCTCATGTGCAGCGCCGATTGCTCGGGCGCGCGGTTGAAACGCTGGCTGATCGGACAGGCGCGCCGTGCGATGCACCCGCCCGTCATGCAGTCCTGACCGGCGGGGGTGTCCAGATAGGCGTGACAGGCCGCAACGTCATAGAAATGGCTGCCCGACAGCGCATCGACCGGGCAGGCGGTGGTGCAGGGCTGCCCCGCGCAGGTGGTGCAAGGGGACTCGGACGGCACGTCTGGCAATGCCATATGGCCCGGCAGGCGCAGCGCGCCGCGAAACGATACCATCATGCCCGCCGTGTCATGCACCAACATGCCCACGGGGCTGCTCCAGGCGCGCCCGGATGCCAGGGCCCAACTGAGGAACGGCTCATAGGGCGGCCCGCCAAACGGGAACAGCGCCTCGGCGTTCAGCGCGTGCGCGATGGCGCCCACCACCCGCGTTGACCAGCGATTGACCGGATCGGGAGTGCCGTCCTCCATTTCGGGGGAATCGCGAAATAGCGGCCAGAAATCCGCCCCCGGACCCAGCAACAGGATGGTCGCCTCGCCCTCATGCACCCCGCCCATGATGTCCAGCCCATCGCGCGCGACACGCGCCTTGACCTCGGCATGGCTTACTTGCGTCGAAACGGTAACCATAGGCTCCACCCCAGTTTCTCGGGCCGCGTGTCCTGCCATTCCAGCCCCACGGTCATCCCGTCATGGCCCGCGCCGGGCTGTGCGATATAGGTTCCGAACATACGATCCCAGATCGACAGCGCAAAGCCATAATTGCTGTCATGTTCGGCGCGCAGGTCCGAATGATGGACCCGGTGCATGTCCGGCGTGACCAGAACCCGCCGCAGGATCGCGTCCAGCCAGAGGGGCAGGCGGATATTGGCGTGATTGAACATCGCGGTGCCGTTCAGGATGATCTCGAACAGGATGATCCCCAGGGCGGGCGGCCCCAGCAGATAGACCAGAGCGATCTTCAGCAGCATCGAAAAGGCGATTTCGACCGGGTGAAACCGGATCGCGGTGGTCACGTCGATGTCGCGGTCGGCGTGATGGACCCGGTGAAACCGCCACAGGAGCGGGATCTTGTGGGTGATCAGATGTTGTGCCCAGATCGCCAGATCAAAGGCCAGAACGCTCACCACCACCGCCAGCCAGAGGGGCAGGTCCAGCACGTTCATCAGCCCCCAGCCCTGCGCCTGCGCGTCCAGCGCCGCCCCCACCGCCAGAAGCGGCAGCACAAGCGACAGCAGCCGCAGCGTTGCGGTGTCGATGATGGTGATCGCCCAGTTGGTCAGCCAGCGGGTGCGCCGCGGTGCGACGCGCGCGCGGCGCGGCAACACGGCCTCGGCCACGGCGAAAAGGGCGAACAGCCCGGCAAAGATCCCGAGCCTGATGGCAAGTTCATGTTCCATATCCTGCAATCTAACCCTGATCCCCGCCCTTGCAAGCGGGGGGCGCGTCACCTGGCCCGGATGATCGAGCCCGCACCATGATCGGTGAACAGTTCCAGCAAGGTGGCATTGGGCGCGCGCCCGTCCAGAATGACCACCGCGCGCACGCCGCCCTCGATCGCGGCCAGCGCGGTCTCGGTCTTGGGGATCATGCCGCCGGCGATGATGCCCTGCTGCGTCATGTCGCGGATCTGCTGTGCGGTCAGTTCGGTCACCACCGCGCCGCTGGCATCGCGCACCCCGTCCACATCGGTCAGCAACAACAGCCGGTCCGCCTTGAGCGCCCCGGCGATGGCCCCGGCCATGGTGTCGCCGTTGATGTTGAACGTCTCGCCATTCACGCCCGCACCAAGCGGGGCGATGACCGGGATCGCATCATCGCGAAACAGGGTGTGCAGGATGCGGGGGTCGATTTCCGTGGGCGTGCCGACCAGGCCAAGGGCAGGGTCGGTGGGCTCGCAGATGACCAGATTCGCGTCCTTGCCCGACAGGCCCACGGCCCGCCCGCCCTGTGCGTTGATCGCCTGCACGATGCGTTTGTTGACCCGCCCGGACAGCACCATTTCGACGACTTCCATCGTGGCCGCATCGGTGACGCGTTTGCCGTTCACGAATTCCGATTTGATCGCCAGCTTGTCCAGCATCTCGTTGATCATCGGGCCGCCGCCATGCACGATCACCGGGTTCACGCCGATCTGACGCATCAGCACCACATCGCGCGCGAATGTATTCATTGCCTCATCGTCGCCCATGGCGTGGCCGCCGAATTTGATCACCACGATCGCGTCGTCATAGCGCTGCAAATAGGGCAGGGCCTCGGAGAGGGTGCGGGCGGTGGCGATCCAGTCTTGGTTCATGTCACGTTTCTTCATATTCGGGACCCCTTGTTTGCAAGGGTTATCCCCGTTCCGCGCAAGGCGTGCAAGCGTCAGATGAGGCCGGCAATCGTGGCGCGCAGCGTGGCGATGCCATCGCCCTTCTCGCTCGAGGTCAGGATCAGTTCGGGAAAGGCTGCCGGATGGCGCGCCAGTTCGCCGCGGACCTGTTTCAGGATGTCGTCCAGCGCGGTGCCGCGCAGTTTGTCGGCCTTGGTCAGCACCACCTGAAAGGTGACGGCGGCGCTGTCCAGCAGGGCCATGATCTCATGGTCGACGGGTTTGATGCCGTGGCGCGTATCCACCAGAACAAAGGCGCGCCGCAGGGTCTGGCGCCCGGACAGATAGCGTTTCAGCAGCGCCTGCCATTTCTCCACCACCGGCAGCGGCGCGTTGGCATAGCCATAGCCGGGCAGGTCCACCAGATAATGACTGTCGGCGAGGGTGAAAAAATTCACCTCCTGCGTGCGCCCCGGCGTGTTCGAGGCCCGCGCAAGCGCCTTGCGCCCGGTCAATGCATTGATAAGTGTTGATTTCCCGACATTCGAGCGCCCGGCGAAACACACCTCGACCCGGTCTGCCGGGGGCAGGCCGGACATGGCCACCACGCCCTTGAGGAACTCCGTCTCGCCCGCAAACAGGATGCGCCCGCGCTCGGCCGCGGCCTCATCGGGTTCGTCCGCCAGCGGGAAGGGAAGTTGCTGCATCACAGGACCTGCACCGCATCGCCCAGGGCGATATCGCCGCTGCGCGTCACCTCGGCGTAAACGCCGAAATTCTGATGATCGTAATTGGCCTTGAGCGCCGCCAGCGTATCGGCGTCACGTGCGCCGGTTTCGGGGTTGGCGGTGGTGGCAAGACAGCGCACGATCGGTTCGCGCACGCCGAGTTCGGCCTGCCCGATTCGGATCGTCTTGCCGATCCAGCCCTCTTCGGCCCAGGGGGCGAGCCCGTCAAGATGGATGTTGCCGCGCCAGCGCAGCGGCGAAATGTCCTGCCCCATCCTGTCGGCCAGATCGGCCCCGGATGCGAGGTTCAGAATGCTGAGCGACGGAAATGCGGTATCGGTCATGCCCCGCCCCGGCACACGCAGGATGCGGGCGGATTGCGCGCGCTCGGGCGGCATGAGGGGATGCACCCAGTCAAGAAAGGCCTGCGCCTCGTGATCGGGATCGAATGTCAGGTCCGGGCGGTCGGGATGGGTCAGGGTCACGGTGCCGGCATCCTCATCGCATCTGGCGTTGATCGCCATCAACTGTGCCGCCTTGGCCCCGCGTGAGAAATTGACCCAGGACACCCATTCGCTGCCATCGGCGGTTGATGCCTCATGCGCCACCGCCCAGCGACGATCCCACGGCATGGTCTTGCCCTTGGTCAGGGTCACGCGGTTCAGCGCCTCACGGCCATGGCTCTTGATCGGATGCCGCCAGAGTGCGCTGACCGTGATCATCACTTGCCCCCTGTCTTGGGTTTGCGCTGAAAGCCCTGCTTGATGTTGCCGAACACGTCGGGTTTATAGCCCTGGCTGCGCATGATCATGTATTGCTGCGTGAAGGTGATCGTGTTGTTGGCGATCCAGTAGAGCACCAGCCCGCTGGCGAAACTGCCCAGCATGAACATGAACACCCAAGGCATCCACGCAAAGATCATTTTCTGTGTCGGGTCCGTCGGCGTCGGGTTCAGCTTCTGTTGCAGCCACATCGAGATGCCCAGGATGATCGGCAAGATCCCCAGCGACGCGATGGCAAAGATCGAGCCGGGATCGGGGGGGGAGAACGGCAACAGGCCGAACAGGTTCAGGATCGACGATGGATCGGGCGCGCTGAGGTCCTGAATCCAGCCGATCCACGGGGCGTGGCGCAACTCGAGCGTGACGAAGATCACCTTGTAGAGCGAAAAGAAGATCGGGATCTGCAACAGGATCGGCAGGCAGCCCGCGGCCGGGTTCACCTTTTCCTTCTTGTAAAGCTCCATCATGGATTTCTGAAGCTGCTGCTTGTCGTCGCCGGCGGCCTCCTTGAGTTTCTCCATCTGCGGCTGCAATTCCTTCATCCGCGCCATCGAGACGTAGGATTTATAGGCCAGCGGCAGCAGAACCGCCTTGATCAGCAGGGTCAGCGCGATGATCGCCCAGCCCATGTTGCCGATCACCGCATGCAGCCAGTGCAGCACCGCAAAGATCGGCTTGGTCAGGAAAAAGAACCAGCCCCAGTCGATCGAATCCAGGAAATGCGCCACGCCGCCTTCGTTCTGATAGTTGCGGATGGTGTCCCATTCCTTGGCGCCCGCAAAGAACCGGGTGCTTGCGGATCTGGTTTCGCCGGGGGCGATCTCGATCACACCTTGACGCGCGACGGCGCGATAGACATCGCGCGCGGCGTCGTATTGCAGCACGGATTCATGCGGCGTGGCCGAATCGGGGATCAGCGTGGCCATCCAGTAATGATCGGTAAAGCCCACCCAGCCGCTGTCCTTGACCTCGGCGACGCTGGCCACGGTCGATGCGCTGGTCCAGCGGTTCTTGCCTTCAAAGCCGCGCAGGGCCTTGTATTTCAGGTAATCGCGTTCCGTATCCTTCTGGCGGATCGCGCCCTCATGCAGGATGAAGAACCCCTTGAGGTCCTTTGGCTCACCATAGCGTTCGAGCAGGCTTTCGGGGGCCAGCCGCTGGGCGGCGTCGCCGGTATTGGTCACGCTTTGGTCGATGGTGAACATGAACCGGTCATCCAGCGAAATGGTGCGTTCGAATGTCAGGCCCTTGCCGTTGTCCCAGGTCAGTGTCACCGGTGTTTCCGGGGTCAGTGTCTTGCCTTTTGCGACGGTCCAGACCGTGTTGGCACCGGGCACATCGTCATAGGTCAGCGTGCTGCCCGGCGCCCAGCCGAAATAGGCCTGATAGGCCCCCGGCGTGCCGACCGGTTTGAGCAACTGCACGATCTCCGAATCAGGCTGCGTCGTCTCGTGGTAGTTTTTCAGCGACAGATCGTCGATCCGCCCACCTTGCAACGAGATGCTGCCCTTGAGGCTGGGGCTGTCCACCATCAGGCGGGGCGCGACCGGTGTGGCAGGCTGTTCGTCCGCCGCAGTGTCGGTTCCGTCGGCCACGCTGCCGGCGACGGGCGGGACGGTTTCGGCTGCCGGCGTTTCGCCGGTGGCAACGGCAGTGGGCGCGTTGGGGTCCGCCGGCTCGACCTCGGGGGGCGGGAACAGCACGAACCATGTGATGATCACGATAAAACTCAGCACAGTTGCGAGAATTAGATTCTTGTTCTGGTCATCCATCGCGCGCGGCCACTCTTTCCGTTATGTATCCACGGTGGGTTCAACAGAGTGCGGGGTCAAAGGTCAAGGGGCTTTCCTGATTTCGGGGGGGCGTGACGCGGTGCAATTCGGTGTTTCAACCGGTCTGGCGGCCGATTGCCGGAGGATCATGCAATTTGGACAGATGCGCGGTGGTCCAGGCGACGGTCTGATCCAGCGGCATCGGGCGGCCGATCCCGAAGCCCTGAACATGCCCGCAGCCCAGTTGCGCCAGCATGGCGTGCTCACCGGCGGTTTCGACGCCTTCGGCCAGCGTGTCCAATCCGAGCCGCTCGGCCATCAGCAGGATCGCCGACACCATGCGCTGTTGTTCAGGATCGCGATCGACCTTCATCACGAAAGAGCGGTCGATCTTAAGGCGTTGCACATCGAAGCGGCGGATGGACGAGATCGAGGCGTGGCCAGTGCCGAAATCATCGAGGTCGATCTGGCAGCCCATCGCCGAGAGGCCGCTGATATTGCGTACCACGGTATCGTCGGGGGAGGTTGCCACCACCGTTTCCAGTATTTCGACATTCAGGCGATGCGCGGGCAGATCGAATCGGTCAAGTTCCCATTTGATCTTGTCCACGAGGCGCGGATTGCGCAGTTCCTCGGGCGAGAAATTGACGCCGACACGGGGCACGTCCAGCCCGGCGGCGTCCCAGGATTTCAACGCCGAGAGCGCGTTATACAACATCACCTCGCTCAGGCGTTCCATCCGGCTGGCCTGTTCCAGAACCGGGAGGAATTCGGCCGGGGCAATCATTCCGCGTCTGGGATGCGACCAGCGCGCCAGCGCTTCGAACCCGGTCACGCGGCCGGTATCGGTGGAAATCTGCGGCTGATACCAGGGCTGTATCTGGCCGTTTTCCAGCGCCGCGACGGCGTCATCGCTCAGGATGCTCGGTGCGCCGGTCGGGGCGCGCATTTCCTGGCTGAAGGCGCGCATCGCCGAAGGGCCGTGGCGGCGAGCCTCGGACAGGGCCAGCATGGCCGCCTCGATCATGTCGGGGCCCGATTTGCGGGCGATATTCGTGCTGAGGGCCAGGCCGACGGATGCGCTGAGGTAAACAGTGGCGCCATCAACCGCGAAGGGGTCTTCCACGGCGGCCTGAACGCGGCTGGCCATGTGGAGCGCGATCCCGAGGTCCAGTTGGCGCACCGGCGCGATGGAGATTGCGAACAGGTTGTCCTCAAGCCGGCACACAACGTCACGCGGTCGCGTGACCGCGCGCAGCCTCTCGGCCACCTGGCCGGTCATGCTGTCAAAGGCGTCGCGGCCATACCGCGCAAGCGCGTCGTCAGGGTCATCCAGTTCCAGCATGATGCACCCGGTCTTGCGCGTGGTGCGCGCCGCGGTGGCGACGGCGCGTTGTACCGCCGTCTCAAAGCCTGTGCGGTCCTCGGGGCCGGGATCCCTATCCGATGTGGGCAAATCGCCTTCGAGCATCCCGGCAAAGGCCAGGCAGATCGGAAAGCCGAGCGCGGTCATGATCAGCATCTCCTCCCCCCCGAGCCAGAACCCGCCCAGCACCATGGCGGGCATGAATGCCAGGATCGCAGGGCGCGACATTCCCTGTCTGAGGGTTTTGCGCAGCGCGTAAAGACAAGTGTGAAGACGAAGGTTCATGCAGCCGGTTCCCATTGAGCACATCGCCACATTAGGGCGGCGTGTCTCAATATCGGCTTAACGCAGCCGCGGAACCGGGATGTCTTCTTCCTCAAATTTTACCGACCCCAGCGAAAGCCCTGCAAAATCGAACAGTTTCGGGTCCAGAAGATGTGACGGGCGCGCGTTCATCAGCGCGCGGAACATGATCTGACGCCGACCGGGGCTGTTGGATTCCCACCCATCGAGGATCTGTTTGACCTGCTGGCGTTGCAGTCCGTCCTGCGAGCCGCACAGATCGCAGGGGATGATCGGATAGTCCATCGCGCGGGCGAATCGGTCGCAATCGGCCTCGGCCACATGGGCGAGGGGGCGATAGACAAACAGATCGCCCTCTTCATTGACCAGTTTCGGCGGCATCGTCGCCAGACGTCCGCCATGAAACAGGTTCATGAAGAATGTCTCGAGGATGTCGTCGCGATGATGGCCCAGCACCACGGCGCTACAGCCCTCTTCGCGGGCGATGCGATAGAGATTGCCGCGACGCAGGCGCGAACACAGCGCGCAGAAGGTGCGCCCGGCGGGGATCTTGTCGACGACGATGGAATAGGTGTCCTGATACTCGATCCGGTGCGGCACGCCCATCTTTTCCAGGAACGCCGGCAGCACGGTGGCCGGAAAACCCGGTTGCCCCTGATCGAGATTGCACGCCAGCAGATCGACCGGCAACAGGCCGCGCCATTTCAACTCATGCAGCACCGCCATCAGGGTATAGCTGTCCTTGCCACCCGACAGGCAGACCAGCCAGCGCGCCGTGGGGGCGTCGCGATCGACCATGCCATATTGCTCGACCGCCTCGCGCGCCTGACGCACGATTCGCTTGCGCAGCTTGCGAAACTCGGTGCTGCGCGGGGCGCCGTGGAACAGGGGGTGAATGTCGTCGGAGTCATCCAGCATGGCAGGGCCTCAGATCAGATGCACGGGCCGGGCAAGGGGCGTGCACGGGGGGTGGGTGAGTGTTTCGGGCGCGCGCTCAGGGCACATTGTCGATCCCCGACCCGCCCCAGGGATGGCAGCGCAGGATCCGGCGCAGGGCCAGCCAGCCGCCCTTGATACCGCCATGTTTGTGCAACGCCTCCAGCGCATAGGCGCTGCATGTGGGGTGATAGCGACAGCCATTGCCGACCCAGGGGCTGAACAGCAGGCGATAGGCGCGCACGGGCAGCGACAGGAGATAGGCAAGCGGGCTCATGTGGGGGCGTGCAATTTGCGCAGGGCATATTCCAGATCGCTCTTGAGATCCTCGAACGGGCGTTGATCGGTCACTTCGGCGCGCCCGATCAGCACATAATCCCACCCGTCGCGGCCATGCAGCGGCAGAACGGCGCGCGCGGCCTCGCGCAGGCGGCGTTTGGCGCGGTTGCGCGCCACCGCGTTGCCGACCTTCCTCGAGCAGGTGAACCCGACGCGAATCCCGTCACCGGCGCTTTCATCCGGGCGGCGCTGGCGGGCCTGCACCATCATGGAGCGGGTGCCCTGACGGCGCGCACGCGCGGCGCGCAGGAAATCGCTTCGGGTCTTGAGGACGTCCAAACGTGCAGAAACCGCCGGGGGGTGTTCCCCTGTCGAATGATCGGGGGCCTCCGGCGGTGTCATGTCTGATAACAGATCGCTGGGCGGTTTACGCGCTCAGCGACTTGCGGCCACGCGCGCGGCGGGCATTCAGGATCTTGCGCCCGGCCTTGGTGGCCATGCGTGAGCGAAAACCGTGGCGGCGTTTGCGAACCAGGTTCGAGGGTTGGTAGGTGCGTTTCATCGCTCCGTCTCCGACTTTTGGGTCGGACCGACACACGACGAGAAGGAATCGCGCAAGGCCCGTTGATATCCGAAGCCCGGTCTATAGTCGGGCGATTGTGACAAGTCAAACCCGTCCTCGTGCATTTGCAGCAAAAAACATGCGCGCGATGTTACAAAAACGCCGGGCCGGGCGGGCCGGGCCCCACGCATGTTCACGCGCATATCAAGCACGCGTGAGGCGGCTATCTATTTTATCGCGACCCGGCACATAAAGGACAACGCAATTTCAACAAAAGACAGGGCGGACATGGCAAACCTATCACAACCGCACAAGAACGGCCTGATGCGGCATGTGCCCCTTGCGGTGATCCTGATCGTGGCGGTCATCGGCTATTTCACCCTGCGCGACACCCTCAGTTTCGAGACGCTGCGCGACAACCGCATCGGGCTGTTGGCGTTTCGCGACACCCATTACCTTGCCATGGTGGCGGGGTTTGTCGCGATCTATTTCATCATCGTGGCGTTTTCGCTGCCCGGCGCGGCTGTGGCCTCGGTCACGGGGGGGTTCCTGTTCGGGCTGATGCTGGGCACGGTGTTCAACGTGATTGCCGCCTCGCTGGGGGCGTTTGCGATCTTTGGCGCGGCGCGTTGGGGCCTTGGCAAGACGCTGGCGGCGCGGATGGAGGCCGGAGAGGGCACGTTGAAGCGGCTGAAGGGCGGGTTGCGCGACAATGAGATCAGCGTGCTGTTCCTGTTGCGCCTTGTTCCGGCGGTGCCGTTCTTTGTGGCCAATCTGTTGCCGGCGCTGGTGGGGGTCAGGTTCCGCAACTACGCCTTTACCACCGTGTTCGGCATCATCCCCGGCGCAATCGTGTTCACCTGGATCGGTGTCGGCCTGGGCGAGGTGTTCGACCGCGGTGACAGCCCGGATCTGTCGCTGTTGTGGGAACCGCAGGTGATCGGGCCGATTCTGGGGCTTTGCGCGCTGGCGGCGCTGCCCATCGTGATCAGGGCCCTGCGCGGCCAAAGGGGGGTGTGACATGGCTCAGATCAAGACCGATCTTCTGGTGATCGGGGCCGGATCGGCGGGCCTGTCGGTGGCCGCGGGGGCAGTGCAGATGGGCGCAAGCGTGGTGCTGCTGGAAGGGCACAAGATGGGCGGGGATTGCCTGAATTACGGCTGTGTCCCCTCAAAGGCGCTGATTGCCTGCGCCAGGGCGGCCCATGCACAGCGCAACGGCGCGGCTTTTGGTGTCGCGGATGTGGTGCCCGACGTGGATTTCGCCGCGGCCAAGGATCATGTGGCCGATGTGATCGCCACCATTGCGCCGACCGACAGCCAGGCGCGGTTCGAGGGGCTCGGCGTCAGGGTGATCCGCGACTATGGCACGTTCATTTCCCCCACGCAGGTGCAGGCGGGCGAGGATATCATCACCGCGCGCCGGATCGTGATCGCCACCGGCTCATCCCCGCTGGTGCCGCCGATTCCGGGGCTGGACAAGGTGCCGTGGCTGACCAACGAAACGCTGTTCGATCAGCGCGAAAGGCCCGCGCATCTGCTGATCATCGGCGGTGGGCCGATCGGCATGGAAATGGCGCAGGCGCATGTGCGCCTCGGCAGCAGGGTCACCGTGATCGAGGGCGCCAGGGCCCTGGCCAATGATGACCCCGAACTGGCGCAGATCGTGCTGGACCGGCTGCGCGCCGAGGGCGTGGAACTGGCCGAAGATGCCATGGCCGCCGAAATCCGCGGCTGCGCGGGCGCCATCGAGGTCGAGGTCAAGGACGGGCGCATCTTCAAGGGCACGCATCTGTTGATGGCCGTGGGGCGCAAGGCGAATATCGCGCGGCTTGATCTTGAGGCCGCCGGGATCGAGACCACGAAAAACGGCATCAAGGTGGATGACGCCCTGAAGACCACCAACCGACGGGTCTATGCCATCGGCGATGTGGCGGGGGGGCTGCAATTCACCCATGTGGCGGGCTATCACGCCACGGTCGTGCTGCGCTCGGCGCTGTTCGGACTGCCGTCACGGCAGCGCCACGACCATATCCCGTGGGTCACCTATACCGATCCGGAACTGGCACAGGCCGGCCTGACCGAGGCGCAGGCGCGCAAGGCCCATGGCGAGCGCGTCGAGGTGGTGCGCTTTGAATATGCCCATAACGACCGCGCCATCGCCGAGCGCAAGACCAGCGGCCTGATCAAGGTGATGGTGCTGCGCGGCCGCCCCATCGGCGTGTCGATCGCCGGTGCGCAGGCGGGCGAGATGATCAATCTCTGGGCGCTGGTTCTGGCCAACCGCCTGAAGATGAAGCACGTCGCCGCCATGGTTGCGCCCTATCCGACGATTGGCGAGGTGAACAAACGCGCCGCTGGGGCCTATTTTACTCCGCGTCTCTTTGATAGTCCTGTAATCAAACGGGTGGTCGGCCTGATCCAGCGCTGGCTGCCCTGAGATTCGGGGCCGAACGGGGGCCAAACCGGGGGGGCCAGACGGAGCGCGCATGTTGAACTCACTCTCAGGCCGGTTTTTGATCCTGACGGCGGTCTTCGTGATGCTGGCCGAAGTGCTGATCTTTGTCCCCTCCGTGGCGCGTTTCCGCGAGGATTTTCTGCTGTCGCGGCTGGAGCGGGCACAGATCGCATCCCTGGCGCTGTTGGCCAGTGACGTCATCAGCGCCGATCTGGAAGAGGAATTGCTGAGCAATGCCGGTGTGTTCAACGTCGTGCTGCGCCGCGATGAGGCGCGCCAGCTGGTTCTGTCCTCACCGATGCCGCGGCCGATCTCGGCCACCTATGATCTGCGTGATCCCGGCGCGTTCGAGTTGATCGGCGATGCCATGGCCCGCCTGCTCAGCCCCGAACCCGAGGTGATCCGCGTCATCGGCGCGCCTGTGCGCATGGCCGGATCGCTGATCGAGGTCACGATGGACACTGCCGATCTGCGCGAGGCCATGATCAATTACGGTCTGCGGATCCTGCTGCTTTCGGCGATGATTTCGGTCGTGACCGCGCTGATGCTGTTCGTCGCGGTGCGGATCTTTCTGGTCAAGCCGATTAAGCGCGTGGTCTCGTCGATGAAGGCCTATGCCATGGCGCCCGAGGATGCGCGCGGGGTGATCATGCCCTCGGCCGGAATTAGCGAGCTGCGCGAGGCCGAAGAGACGCTGCACCTGATGCAGACGCAACTGACACAGGCGCTCAAGCAGAAAGAGCGGCTGGCCCAGCTGGGCGGGGCCGTGGCCAAGGTCAACCATGATCTGCGCAACATCCTGACCAGCGCGCAACTGTTCACCGACCGGATCGAGATGTCCCAGGACCCGGATGTGAAACGCATGGCGCCCAAGCTGGTCAATTCGATCACCCGCGCCGTTCACCTGTGCGAATCCACCCTGACCTATGGCAAGGCCGAAGAACCGGCGCCGATGCTGGATGATGTGGTCCTGTCCGACATCCTCAGCGATGTGATCGACAGCGAGCGCCTGTCGGTCGAGGGCAGCGACGTGAGCTTTTCCGAGGACGTGCCCACCGACATGATCCTGCGCGCGGATCCCGAACAGCTCTATCGCGTTCTGGCCAATCTGGTGCGCAACGCGCGCCAGGCCATCGTCGCCACCGGGCGTGCCGGAGAAATCAACGTGTCCGCCAGCGAGGACGCAACCGGCTGGCGCATCTCGGTCACCGATACCGGCCCGGGCCTGCCTGCCAGGGCGCGTGATCACCTGTTCATGCCGTTCCAGGGCGGCGCGACCAAGGGCGGCTCGGGCCTGGGGCTGGCGATCTCGGCGGAACTGCTGCGCGGCCATGGCGGACAGCTTCGCCTCGAGCGCAGCGACGCCAGCGGCACCTGCTTCGTGATCGACCTGCCCAAGGGAGATCGCTGAGAGCGCCCGGATTTTCTGCCGATCCCCCCTTGCCAATGCGCCCCGGTGTAGCTAATTGCACTCCCAACGGACCGATAGCTCAGCTGGATAGAGTACCTGACTACGAATCAGGGGGTCGGGGGTTCGAATCCTCCTCGGTCCGCCACCGCCACATTTTATTTGATTTGAATGGGTCGCCTTGAGCGGCCTTTTTTCTTTGTTTGTATGGGTTTCATGCAGCCCGTGCTTTGTCTTGAGTTTCTTTCGATGATGCCTATATTCATTCCTTGGGTGGTATGGAATGTGGTATTTTTGATGGCCCTATCTGGCAAGCTGACAAAGAAACTGATCGAGAACCTCGGGCCGGGGCGGCATGGCGATGGCAATGGCCTTTATCTCGTTGTCGATCCATCGGGTGCGCGGCGCTGGATTGTCCGCGTGGTGGTTAAGGGGCAGAAGAACAAGAAGGGTGCACCGCTGCGCACGGACTTTGGTTTGGGTGGCGCAGATATTGTGACGCTGAACCAGGCGCGCGAACGGGCGCTGGAATATCGGCGCATGGCCAAGCAGGGGCTGAACCCGCGTTTCAACGCGCGCCAAGAGGTTCCGACCTTTGAAGAGTTCGCCAAGCAGGTGCATATCGACCGGATGCCGACTTGGAAAAACGCCAAGCATGGCCAGCAATGGATCAACACCCTGCGCGATTACGCCTTTCCCAAAATCGGGCGTATGCCGATTGACAGCATCGACCAGCCCGAGGTGATGATGTGCCTCGCACCGATCTGGACCGAGAAGCACGAAACCGCAAAGCGATTGGCGCAAAGGATCAAGACGGTGCTGGACGTGGCGCGATCCAAGGGGTTTCGCTCAGGCGAGAACCCCGTGACTGCGATCAAGGACGCGCAAGCGCTGCCCAAGGTCAAAGCGAAGGTGAAGCATCACAACGCGATGCGCTGGCAGGACGTGCCTGCCTTCTATGCCGATCTGAAAACCCGTAACGCGATGGCCGCAAAGGCCCTGATGTTCACCTGCCTGACCGGCTCAAGGACGGGCGAGGCGCTTGGGTTGCGCTGGGAAGAGATCGACTTTGACGCGCGGCTCTGGACCTGCCCGGCGATCCGAATGAAAACTGGGACCGATCACCGGGTGCCGCTGACCGATGAAATGCTGGCGATCATCGAGCCGTTGAAGGCCATGCAATCCGATTATGTGTTTGAGGGCCAGAAGCGGCACAAGCCGCTGTCCAACATGTCGATGCTGATGCTCTTGCGCCGGATGCAGGTCGAGGGCGTCACGGTGCATGGCTTCCGCTCCACCTTCCGCGATTGGGCGTCGGAAGTGGCCAATGCGCCGCGTGAGGTTGCGGAAATGAGTCTGGCGCATACGGTGGGGTCGAATGTCGAGCGGGCATATGCACGGTCTGATTTGTTGGACAAGCGGCGAGTTTTGATGGCGCGGTGGTCCGATTTTGTCACCGAAACCAGCGGGAAGGTGGTCGACATCGCAGGGGCTGTGAAGAATTGAAATGCCAAAAGGTGCCTCTAACAGCACCTTTTGGCCGGGATCGATCTGGTAGATTTGTTATTCAGCGAGATTGAAATGCTGAAAGGGTGCGCTTACCCTCCCCTTTATGCAGCAAGAATCGCCACAAGAACGGGTTGAAGCTATCGTTGCCCGGTTGATTGGACCGCAGCCGCGCAATGCGCTGGCATTTGATAGCAATTGGGGCGGCCCACGACTGGATACGTCGAGGCCCAACATACATGACAGCAAAAAGGAATTTTTGAAGGAACGGGATTCGGTTGCGTCCATTATTGGGCATTTAGAGAAGGTGTTGGCTGAGTTGCTTGGACCGAGGGATGATGTTCAAAAACAGGAGATGATCACGCGCTTAAATATCTCGGTTGATTTGGGCGCAAGGAAACCACAAAAGTTCGATGAATTCGAAACCGCATATGGTTTGGCTTTGCGTAACGTCGCACAAACCGGTTTTTTCTATAATTCTCAGATGGTAATATTAAGGATGATAATTGTTTATAAAGAAAGGCTTAAGGATCTCAAGGACCAAGAGAGCGAGTTTTGGAGCTTATCGAGCCGCGCGCCCAATTATTACGCGAGAACAATCGCTCTCAGGCTCGCACGCCTGTATGCCCAAAACAAGCAGCAGAAGCCTACTTTTGGCACCGCGAGAGATGGGGGGCACCCGTCAACAGATTTTGGCCGGGCGCTTGAGGAAATTTTTGATGTTCTAAAAATTAAAGCAACCGTGCGGAATGCGGCGGAATGGGCGATTGATCAACTGACAGAAGACGAGATTAATCCGCCGGAAAATACGTTGATGGGAGGGCTATACGGCATGGACCCTTCTTCTAACCCCGAAGGGCGGCAAGCAATGGAAGACCTTATCGCTACAATGCTGCCGAAAAGCCAAGAAAGTTAAGACCTTTTCACCCCACTGATAAGGGGTTTCATGCTTTGTTCTCAACGTGACGGAAGCATGCTTAAACGTATCCAGTCCAACAAAACAGGATTGGAAATATGGCAAACCTATTTGAGCAAAACCGCAACTACGTCCTTGGCGACGATGAGTTGAACCTGATCGGCGACCGGGACAAGCTGGCCCAGTGGCGTCATAAGGGCATGGGGCCTGCATTCTATCGCTTGGGCCGCAAGATCATTTACCGGGGCACTGACCTCAACGCATGGGCTGAGGCAAACCGGGTCGATCCCGCGAAGGCGGGGCGCGACTAATGGCCAAGCGTGTTTCGGCGCGCCGGGTCAAGATCCATCGCCAATACACCTATGACAGCGCCGCCGATGCGGTGGGCGTCACGCCCCACACGGTGCGGGCATGGCGACCGGCGGGGCTTGCGGTGCTGGACAGCCAAAAGCCGCACCTGATCCTTGGCCATGAACTCAAGCGTTTCATTGAAAGCCGGATGCCAAAGACGTCCCGCAAACTTGCGCCAGATGAGTTCTATTGCATGTCGTGCCGCGCCCCACACGCGCCCTATGGGGCCATGGCGGACTACGTGCCGTACAACCCGGCGCGAGGCAGGCTGGTGGCGCTGTGCGGGGTCTGTGAGACGCCTTGCAACAAGTTCGTATCGCTCAGGATGTGCAATGAACTGGCTGAGATTCTGACCATTGCCACACGCCATAGATGCTGACCCTAAGAGAACCCCACAAACCTAACGTGAAACACCACTTCCGGCGGGCCGCTGAATCCGGCGGAAATGACAGGCAAAACAAGGGTCATCGAAAGGATCGGACCATGGCAAAGTATATCGAGGAAAACGAGCGTATCAAACACGACTACGCCACCTATCTGCGCCACGCCAAAGGCCAGGACGAGAAGTCTATCGACAAGACGTTGGCCGCAATCCGTCAGTTCGAGGACAGTACGAAAACCAAGCCGTTCAAGAAATTCCATCGTCAACAGGCTGCGGACTTCAAGACCTATCTGGCCAGGCAAAAGAACGCGAAGACGGGCAAGCCGCTGGCCTTCTCAACAGTCGATGCCACCTTACGGCTGGTCAAAGGGTTCTTTCACTGGCTGGTCAGTCGTGCGGGCTTCAAGCGTGTCCTGACCTATCCAGACGTCGAGTATTTCAACAACACGCTCAAGGCTGGCAGGGTGGCGCATACCCAGCGTGAAACTCCCTATCCGTCCATGCAACAAGCCGCCCATGCGTTTCAGGCGATGCCGTTTGAGGGCGAGTTCCAGAAGCGCGACAAGGCGCTGTTCGCGTTCTTCATGCTGACAGGCGCGCGGGATGGGGCGGTGGCGTCTCTGAAATTAAAACACGTCAACGTCGATCTGGGCCATGTGTTTCAGGATGCGCGCGAGGTGAACACCAAGGCGGCGAAAACGATCATGTGCCAGTTCTTTCCGGTCGATCCCGCCTATCGCGAGTTTTTTACGGAATGGGTGAGGTTCCTGCGCGATGATAAGCTGTTCGGGCCGGAGGACGCGCTGTTTCCCAAGACCAAGACGGGCTATGTGCCGGGGCAGGGGCTTTGCAATTTGGGCCTGGCACGCGAAGGCTATGCCAATGCCTCGCCCCTTAACGCGATTATTCGGGGCGCTTTTGCCAATGTCCAATTGCCCCAGTTCACGCCGCATGCCTTCCGTAAGACGCTGACCAAATACGGCGATGAAATCAGCACGACGATGGAGCAACGCAAGGCATGGTCGATGAACCTCGGCCACGAGAGCCTTGTCGTCACGGTGAATTCCTATCTACCAGTCACGGTTGAGCGCCAGATGGAGCTGATC
>CAKSUL010000011.1 GCA_934501475.1 uncultured Roseovarius sp.
AGGCAGGATCGTATAGATCACCCGGTAGAGCACAAGCGCCGCCAGAACGTCCGACCGCCCCGCCGCGCCCATCCCGGCGATGATCGTGGCCTCGAACACGCCCAGCCCGCCGGGAGAATGGCTGAGGATGCCCAAGCCGACCGCGCCAAAGAAGATCGTGAAGAAGAAGGGCAGGCTGGTGGCCAGATCGCCGGGCATCAGGACATAAAGCGTCAGCGCCGCACCGCTGAGGTCGAGAACTCCTGCCAGTGTCAGGGCCGCGCCGATGCCCGCACCGGGCAGCGGCAGGCTGAATCCGCCCGCCCTGAGGTGCCGCTCACCTGTCGCGAGCCAGGCCAGATACCCCGCCAAACCCGCCAGGATCGAAACACCAACAGCAGCCTCGATCCCCGGCGGGAGCGGCAGAACCGCGCTTAGCCCTTGCGGGTGAAGCGCCAACAGCGCGCCGAAGACCAGCGCGAGCCCGCACAGGAACCCGCTCCACGAAACCGCGATGACGCCCGCGATCCTGGCCATGTCGAGACCGAAACTGGAATAGACGCGGTAGCGCACCGCGGTGCCGGTCAGGTAGGACACCCCCAGCAGCCCGGACACGGCATAGCCGCCCGCCCCGGCAAGGGCCGCGATGCGCAGCGGCACCTTGCCCGGCGTGGCTGCGCGGGTGGCGAGCGCGTCATAGAGCGAGATTCCCGTATAGCTGAGCGCGGTGAAGCCAAGCGCCTTGAGCAATGACAGCCGGGACGCGGCGGCAAGATCGGCCTTCACATCCACCCATTTCACATGGGCGGCCAGCTTGTGCAGAACGACGACCGCGATTGCGGCGATGACCAGCGGCAGGGCGATCCTGACGGCCGGATGTTCGACGATCCGCGCCAGCCTGCCCTGCGGTGCCAGGATGTCAGCGGCGGCCATCGGCGTTCTCCTCCAGCAGTTCGATCTGTATCTGCTGCAATTCGGCCAGCTTTTCCCATTGATGGGCCAGCTGGTGGTCGATCTTTTCGTGCAATTGCCGGATTTCCAGTTCCGATTTGAGGTTCACGCGGTAATCGTTCTCGGCGCGCAGGCGGTCCTTCGTCTCCTGCCGGCGCTGGCTCATCATGATGACCGGCGCCTGAAGCGCGGCGAGGCAGGACAGCACGAGGTTGAGCAGGATGAAGGGGTAGGGGTCAAACGGCTTTGCGCTCAGGATCAGGACGTTCACCATCATCCAGACGACCAGCACCGCCAGGAATGACAGGATGAAGGTCCAGCTGCCGCCGAACTCGGCGACCCCGTCGGCCAGCCGCTCGCCGAAGGTGTAGCGCTGCTCGGCCTCTTCCTCGGGGTTGCGCGACACCGGTTCGCCCGCCTCGAGGCTGGCGATCACCTGCCGGTCGAGATCGGCCAGTTCGCCGCGCTCGTCCGCCAGCAGACGCTCGACATAATCGCGGCGGAACCGGGCGAGGTCGGGCTTGCAGATACGCTTGCCCTCGCCCCAGCCGGGCGCTTGGGCGGCGATCAGCTCGGACACGCCGGGACGCACGGAAATCCATGAACGCAGTTTGGGTGCCGGAAACGCGTGACCACAGACATGGCAGACAGGCTTTGCGGCGGTTTCGGTGCGATGGATCATATCAGACGTTTTCTTTCGCGGTTTTGCCCAGCATGACGAGCGAAATACCGGTGGTCAGGAAGTTCACCCCCATGAGCAGGCCCAGGGCCCAGGCCGCCGTTCCCGGCCAGCCGAGCAGGATGATGAGGCCGACGATCAGCGAACAGACCCCGCTGAAGGCCATCCAGCCCCAATTGCGCAATTGCCCGCTCAGCCGCAGGCCAAGCAGGATCGACACGACGCCCTCCATCAGAAAGACGATCATCATCAGAATGGTCATCGTCTCGATCCCGGCACGCGGGAACAGCAGGAAAACGACGCCAAGCAACAGCGTGATACCGAACGCACCGGCGGCATAGCGCCATTCGCGTTCGGGGCGCATTTCCCAGGCGAACCAAAGCCCGACCGCCCCCCAGAGCACCAGCATCCAGGCGATCAGAAGTTCGGCCGCCAGCGTGGCCAGGGCAGGCAGGAGGATGGCGAGCAGCCCGATGACGGCAAAGACGATGCCGATGGCCGTCAGGCGTTTGCGGAATTCGGGCTTGCGGATCGCGCGCATCGGCGAAGGATCCAGGGTGTTCATTTCAGGGCTCTCCGATCTGGGCGGATCACGATGACCGCCGTATCGGATTGTTCTAATTGCCGGATACGCCGCGAAATTCACCCGAAACTTACTTCCATGTAAGGTTCGCGGAAACACTGGCTGAAACCGGTCCTATCTCGTAGGCTTTGGCGAAAGAGCGGAGGTGCCCATGAAGATCTTGCTGGCCGAGGACGACGGAAAGATGGCCGAATACCTGACTGCCGGCCTGACCGAGAGCGGCCACAGTGTCGATCATGTGACCGACGGGCGCGACGCGCTCAGCTACCTGCTTTACAATGATTGCGATCTGGCAATCCTCGACCGGATGATGCCGGGGATGGACGGGCTTTCGGTGCTCAAGGCGCTGCGCGCGGCCAAGAAGGAACTGCCGGTGCTGTTCCTGACCGCGATGGGGCAGGTCGATGACCGGGTCGAGGGGCTGGCGGCGGGGGGCGACGATTACCTTGTGAAACCGTTCCATTTCTCGGAACTCCTGGCGCGGATCGGCGTGATCACCCGGCGCGGGCAGAAGGGGGCGGCACCGACCACGCTCAAGGTGCATGATCTCGCGCTCGACCTCATGGCACGCACCGCGACGCGCCAGGGGGCGTTGATCGAACTGCATGCCAAGGAATTCTCGATGTTGGAGATCCTGATGCGCAACGCGGGGCGCGTGGTGACGCGCACCATGCTGCTGGAACAGGTCTGGAACTTCAATTTCGAACCCAACACCACCGTGGTCGAAACCCATATGAGCCGCCTTCGGGCCAAGATCGACAAGCCGTTCGACGTGGCCCTTATCCACACGATCCGCAACACCGGGTATTCGATGCATGGACCGCGGTGACGTCCTTTCCGGCGCGGCCTTCACGGCCGTGCTGCGCTCGGCGATCGCGTTCCTTGTCGTTCTGATCGCGGTCGGCTGGGCGGCGTTGTCCTATGTCGAACGCACCCTGGTGGCGGAATCGAGCGCCGATGTGCGCGAGCAGTGGGAGATCCTTGCCGCCGATCACGCGACGGAAGGGACGGATGACACCGTCGTCACGATCCGCCATATGCGCCCGCTCTACACGTCGGGCCGCCGCGCAGTGGCGATATTCGATACCGATGACACGCATCTCGCCGGAAATGTCCTGACGCGCCCGGCAGGACAGGGAATTCAGCTCGGACCGCTCGATCATGCGCTTCCGCCGCCCGACGGCACGGCGAACCATTTCGTCTATTACAGCGGCGATCTGGACGGGCGCACGCTGATTGTCGGGCAGCGGCTCGATCTGCTGCACCACACGCAAAGCCTGATCCTGCGGACCTTGGCCATCGCGGGCTTTGCCATCGTGCTGTTCATGCTGACGCTTGGTTATTTTCTCAGCCGTCGGAGCCTGCTGCGCCTGCGTGAGATCGAGACGACGCTGGAAAAGGCGGCCCAGGGCGATATCGCCGCGCGCATCCCGGCAAACGACAGCAACACGCAGATCGACCGGGTGGCGCGCGAGGTGAACCAGCATCTCGACCGTCTGTCGCGCCTGATGACGACGACCCGCGATACCGCGGCGGCCGTCGCGCATGATCTGAGATCACCGCTGGGGCGCGCCTATCTGTCGCTTGGCCGCGCGCTCGACCGGCTTGACGCGGATGAGGATCCGCGCACCGAGATCGAGGACACGCAAGGCGAACTTGCGCAGATGCGGGCGATGTTCGACACCTATCTGCAATTGGCGCGGATCGAGTCGGGAACGGATGTTGCGCGCGTTCAGGCGGTTGATCTTGGCGCCCTTCTCGACGATCTGGCCGAAACCTATGCCCTGGTGGCCGAGGATGCGGGCCAGAGCCTTGACTATCTGCGCGACAGGAACGCGCGATACGAGATCGAGGGTGACAGCGCGATGTTGCAGCAGATGATCGTGAACCTGCTGCAGAACGCGGTCACGCATGGCGGCGCGGGAAACCGGATCGCGCTGCGTCTTGATCGCGAAGGCGGCCAGGTGCGGCTCTGCGTCAGCGATACCGGGCCGGGCATCCCCGAAGCCGCCCGCGAGGCCGTGTTCGAGCCGTTCCGCCGCCTCGATCCCAGCCGCAGCAAGCCCGGCAGCGGCCTCGGCCTGGCGCTGGTCCGGGCCATCGCCGAACGCCACGGCGCGACGATCAGGTTATCGGACAACGCACCGGGGCTGCGGGTGGAAATCGCGTTCCCGGCAATCGGATGACGCACCGGGCGGCGGATGATTTCCGCCGCCCAAAGGCCCCGCTCCTGACAGATGAGTTCGCGCTGCCTTATTTCCCCTCTGCCAGGATCGCCCGTGCCTCGGCTTCGTGGCGCGATTGATCGCCGGACGAGAAAACATGGGCCAGTTTTTCCACCGTCCCCATGGACAGCGATTGGACATCGACGTCAACGATACCAGCGCCCTTCAGGTTCGCAGCGACATTGTCACGGATGCCGGCCAGCATTTGCGCATGGCTGACAGGCTTGACCGCGCCGGAGTTGATGATCCGCTCGGCGGCTTGCTTTTGTGCGGTCGGATCCTTCTTTTCCGAGAAAACGGCCGACAACTCGCCCAGTTGCTTGTGAGTCAGTCCGGACAAATTGACGTCGGTGACGCCGACCTCGGTCAGTTCGTGGCGCAATTTGTTGTCCATGGTCTCGAATGACTTGGTGTCGGCGAAGCCGGCCGAGGCCGCGATCACCGACGCGGCAACGCTGGCCATCAGCAGGCTGGATGTGTTGGAAAGGATTTTCATTTCAGGTCTCCGTTCAGGGGTTGATACAAGCGTCTTGCTTGCTGTCCCGAACCTAGAAGCGACGTTTGCCACAGGCATTGTGCGGACTTTACATTGGCGCAAGGAAACGCTGTCTGCGCGGGCCGTTCCGGCCGCAGGATCCGCCAGCGGCCCGGTGAGCCAGCCCATCCTAATGCACCGGCGCGGGCGCCGCCCCTTTTGGCGGACGTTGCAGGATCAGCACCACCGGGAGCATGGCAAAGGCGGCAAGCCCGCTCAGCCAGAAGGCATCCTGAAAGGCCAGCATCGTCGCCTGCGCCTGGACCTGCGCGGCCAGTTGTGCAGCCCCGGCGGGCGAATCGGGCGTCAGGCCCAAAGGTGCCAGCCAGGCCCGCGCGGCGTCGCTGAAAGGCGTGACCCCCGCCGACAGCACCGACCAGTGGAACTGCATCCGGCTGGCCACCTGCCAGCCGACGATCGCGATGCCGACCGAGCCGCCGATGGACCGGGTCACGCCGTAAATGCCCGACGCCTCGTCCTGCCGGTCCTGCCCGATGTTCTGGAAGGCGAGCGTGGACATCGGCACGAAGAACAGCCCCATTCCAAGACCCGAGACGACACCCGGCCAGGCCAGATCCCAGAACCCCGCCGTCAGATCGAGCCAGCCCATCATGACGTTGCCCGCCCCGGTCAGGATCAGCCCGAGCGCGACAAGCATCCGTTGATCGAACCGGTTGACCAGCACGGCACCGGTGAACACCATCGAAAATCCCGCAGCGATGCCGCGCGGAATGAACAGATAGCCCGATTCCAGCACCGGATAGCCCAGCAGCCCCTGCACGAAAAGCGGCAGGATCGCGATCGAGCCGAACATCGCGACGCCGAACCCCATGATCGCCACATTGGCGCCGGCAAAGCTGCGGTCGCGAAACAGGGTGAAGTCGATGATGTTGTCACCCTTGCCGATGCCCCGGATGACAAAGGTCGCGGCGCAGAGGGCGCAGGCCATGGCCGCGATCTGAATGAGATGCGACGCGAACCAGTCCCAGGTCTCGCCAAGATCCAGCATCAACTGCAGCGCACCGATGGCCCCCACCATCAGCGCAAGGCCGATCCAATCCACCGACAGCGATCTGGTCTCCTCGGTCTTCAACTCGCCCGAGATCATGATGAGGGCGAAGGCCGCAATCGGCAGGTTGACGTAGAACACCGCCCGCCAGGAGAAATATTCGGTCAGGAGCGCGCCAAGTGTCGGCCCGAGGATCGGCGCCACGACGACGCCCAGCCCGAACAGCGCCATCGCCTGGCCGCGCTTTTCGCGGGGAAAGCTGTCGAACAGGATGGATTGCGACAGCGGAATGAGGAACGCGCCGAAGATGCCCTGGCCGATCCGGCAGGCGACGATGATCTCGACGCTCCAGGACAGGCCGCACAGCGCCGAGAACCCGGCAAAGCCGAGGATCGCGCTGGTGATCAACCGCCGCCGTCCGATCCGGCGCACGAAAAACCCGGTCAGCGGCATGACCACCACCGAGGACACGATATAGCTGGTCAGGATCCAGACCGTCTGATCATTGGTGATACCGAAGGCCGCCTGCATATGCGGCAGCGCGACGTTGACGATGGTGCTGTCGAGCACCTCCAGCACCGCCGTCAGGACGACGGCAAGAATGATCGTCCAGCGCACGCCTTGCGGCGTGGCGGCGGATGTGACGGCCGTCGTCATTTCGCGGGGTCCATCGACGAGGTATCCACCGTCGCCGTCACGCTGGCACCGACGCGCAGCTGCATGGCCGCGTCCTGCGGTTTGCTCTCCAGCCTGATACGCACCGGGAAGCGCTGCGTGACCTTGACCCAGTTGCCGGTCGCGTTCTGCGGCGGCAAGAGCGAGAAGACCGCGCCTGACCCGGCCCCGATGCTCTCGACCGTGCCTGTGAGGTCAAGGCCGGGATACATGTCAACCGTGAGCGTGACCGGCTGCCCCGGCCGGATGCGGGCCAGATCGGTTTCCTTGAAATTGGCGTTGATCCACCAATCGCCATCCTCAACCAGCGAGAAGAGCGGCGCGTTGGCGGCGACGACGCTGCCGCCCCGCAGGTCGATGTTCGAGATCCATCCCGCGGTCGGTGCGGTCAGCCGCGCGTGTCCAAGCTCGATCTGCGCATTGGTCAGGTTGGCCAGTGCCGCGCGCACGGCGGCATTGTCGTCACCGGACGCCCCGGCCTGATCCTGCGCGGCCGCAAGCGCCGCCTCTGCCGCCGCGACCGCGGCTTGCGCCCGGTCGCGCGCCGCCGTCGCCTGATCCAGCGCGGCCTGCGCCATGTCGCCAAGGCGGAACAACGCCTGGGTGCGCTCAAAGCTGACCTGGGCATCGCTCAGCGCGGCTTGCGCGCTCGCCAGATTGGCGGTTGCCGCCGAGACGTTGGATTCGGACGCGCCCGCGCCCTGCCGCGCGATATCGTATTGCGCCTGCGCGGCCTCCACCGCCGCGCTCAGCGCCGAGGTCTCGAGCTGCACCAGCAGATCGCCCGCCTTGACATGATCGTTTTCGGAAACCGCAACGCGGGTGACCCGCCCGCCGACCTGTGGCGCAATCGTCAGGATGTTGGCCTGAAGATAGGCGTCGTCGGTGGACGGATAGACCTTCTCATGCTCCCACCACCACCAGAGACCGGCACCAATGGCCAGGACCGCGACAAGCAGAATGATGATCTTGAGGTTTTTCATGATGCTTCTGTTCCATGGCCTTTTTTTACCGCATATGCGGCAGGCCGCCGGGCCTGCCGCGGTTTCGTCGGAGGCCGGCCCCCGATCTTCAGACGCCGAACAGGTGCGGAAACAGCCCCGCAAGCCCGAACAGGATCAGAAAGCCCGCAATCAGATAGTTCAGAATGCGCGGAAAGATCAGGATGAGCACACCGGCGATGAGCGCCAGCAGCGGCTGGAGATAGACGACCGTGGTCATGCCGATTTCTCCTCATGTGCCTTGACTTCGGCCTCATGGGCCTTGTCAAACGCGCGGCGCAGATGGTTTTCGGCATCGCTGTCAAGGTTCGTGCGCAACACGCGGCCGCCTTTTTCCCCGAGGCGTTCGATCACCTTGTCCGAGGCGTTGGTGCGCCCCAGCATGAACAGCGCGGCCTGGCCTGGTTGCAGAATGGTTGCCACATCCTTCATGAATTTGTCGTCGATGCCGAAATCGGTCAGCCCGCCAGACAGCGCGCCCGCGCCTGCGCCGACGGCGGCGCCGAGCAGCGGGTTGAAGAAGATCAGCCCGATCAGAAGGCCCCAGAAAGCGCCGCCCGTGGCGCCGACGGTCCAGAGATTGACCATCTGGTTCAGCCTGATCTTGCCGTTCTTGTCGGCTGTGGCGACCACGGCGTCAGCGACGTCGACCAGGTATTCGCGGGCCATCGACATGAGTTCCTCACGGGCGGTTTCGGCCTGATCGGGCGTGTCGTAGCCTATGACGATGAGTTCGGACATTGGTAGGGTTCCTTTCTTGATAGGGTTGAAGTTGATTTGGTGTTTTCGGCATGCGTCTCAGGCGATGCCATCCCGTCTCCGCCGCCGCAGCTCGAGCCAGACAAGCCCGGAGATGAGCACCAGGCAGACCGCAGACGCATTGTAGGTGCCAAGGTCGAGCCCGCCGTGATCGACAGGTTTGGTCAGAAGATCGCCAAAGGTGGCGCCAAATGGCCGGGTAAAGACGAAAGCGATCCAGAAGACGGCAACCTCGCCCAGCGTCCTGGTGTAATGCGCGGCCAGAACGGCGGCGATGACCCCGATGCAGACCAGTGCGCCGCCGCCGTAGCTGAGGCCAAGCCCGTCAACCATCCAGTCGCCGAAGGCCGTTCCCAGCGAGTTCGAGAACAGGACGGCTGTCCAGAACATTATCTCGACGCGCCGCTCGACGATCGGATTGACCTTGAGATGCCCCTCGCGCCGATACCAGATGGCCAGCGTGCCGACGAGCGCAGTCGCTAGGATGATCGACCCGCCCAGATAGCCGACATGCAAGGTGCGATCCATCAGGTCGGAGATCTCCGTGCCCGCAGTGGTCGTGCCCACGATGGCGGCCCAGAACAGCGCGGGATGATAGGTTTGCGCCCGGATCTGCGCCCCGACGAGAACGACAAGCAACACGCCCGTGATCGCCAACCCGGCGATGTAGCCCAGGTTCAGCGTTTGGGCGATGAAATCGCCGGTGGTCTCGCCCAGGGTCGTCGCGATGATCTTGATGATCCAGAAGAGCAGGGTGACTTCGGCAATCTTGCTGATCGTGTTGCCTGGCCTGGTCATTGGTTTTTTCCCTGATCCGAAATTGAGGCCTGATGGTCCTCGTCGATACTGTCGAGCCATTGGCGAACCGATTTCTCCAGGTCGCTGACATGGTGGCCGTGCGCCTCGGCATCTGCCACCTCGCCGCGCAGGCGCTCCTGCAGGATGTGATAGCGGTCCTTCAATTCCTCCGCCGTCAGATACATCTCGTCGTGAAAAAGATGCGCCTCGCGCTTCATGCGCTCGCGGGTCTTGCTGATCGTCTGGCCGAGCCGCTCAAGCCGCGCGTGCAGATCCTTGCTTTTCATGGTGTTCTCCTCTCTTTGGGCTTCAAACCGCCTCCAACCCTGTCTTGCCTCCAAGGATGAGAACCTGGCGTTTTTTTGGTCATGGTCGTGATCCTTCGTGCTGGGGTTGAAGCGCGTCGATGACGCGTTGCAGGTTTGAGCGGACCTCTTGCGCCAGCGGCGCAAGAGCCGGATTGTCGACGCGCGCCATGGCAACCGTCGGGTCAACGGCGGCCACCTCAACGCCGCCATCGACGGTCTGGACGATGACATTGCAGGGCAGCATCACGCCGATCTTGTCCTCGGCCGAAAGTGCCTTGTGCGCGAGCGCGGGCTTGCAGGCCCCGAGAATGCGATAGGGGCGCATGTCCTCGCCGAGTTTCTTCTTCAGCGTCGCGGCCACGTCGATGTACGTGAGGACGCCGAACCCCTCGGCGCCAAGCGCCTTGATGACCGCCGCGACGGTGTCTTCGAAATCGGCGCCTTTCAGGGTTTTGGCGATGTAGTATTGCTGGCTCATCTGATCCTCCATTGCTTCAGTTCATGAACCAGCCGTGGCTGACGACGAGGGACTGACCGGTCAGGGCGTTGGTGGGGAAGGCGGCAAAGAGATGGGCCACTTCGGCCACGTCCTCGATCGTGGTGAATTCCTGATCGACGGTCTCGCCCAGCATCACGCGGTTGACGACCTCCTCTTCGGAGATGCCCAGATCGCGCGCCTGTTCGGGGATCTGCTTTTCCACCAGCGGCGTCTTGACGAAGCCGGGGCAGATCACGTTGGCGCGCACGCCGTGTTGGGCCCCTTCCTTGGAGATCACGCGCGCGAGGCCCAGAAGCCCGTGCTTGGCGGTGACATAGGCCGATTTCAAAGGGCTGGCCTCCTTGGAATGGACCGACCCCATGAAGATGATCGACCCGGATCCCGCCTTGTACATATGCGGCAGGCAGGCCTTGGTGGTCAGGAACGCCCCGTCGAGATGGATCGACAGCAGTTTCTTCCAGTCGGCAAAGGGGAAATCCTGCATCGGATGCACGATCTGGATGCCGGCATTCGACACCAGCACGTCGATCCTGCCCCATTTCCTGACGACCGCCTCGACGCCGGCATTGACCTGCGCCTCGTCGGTCACGTTCATCTCGACCGCCATCGCCGTGCCGGGGCCTTGCGCGCTCAGCGCGTCAGCGGCCTTCTGCGCGGCGTCGAGTTTGAGATCGGCGATGACGACCTTGGCGCCATCGGCGATGAAGCGTTCGGCGATGCCATGGCCGATGCCGCTGGCCGCGCCGGTGATGATGCAGATCTTGTCCTTGAGGTTCATTTTCGTTCTCCTTGAAAGCGTGAAAGTTGCAGTGGGATGTCCGGGTCACGCGAGATAGTCATGGACCACTTCGCCCAGCCCCAGCGTCAGATCAGTCAGCAGATGCACGGCCGAGACCACCTCCAGCACTGGCAGATCCGCGACGGGGGCCAGCGCGTGCTGGTGCAGTTCCAGCCCGGCCGGCCCTTCCCAGGCACCTTTCAGGGTGATGCCGGTGGTATAGTAGCGGACCAGTTCGCAGATCCGCGGGGTGCAATCGACATGCGGAATGATCTTCAGCAGGAAGTTTGGCGCCTCGAGCGATTTCATCACCGATGCGTGGTCCAGCTCGCGGTGCTTGTAGCCCATCGTGCCTGTCGCCACCCGGATCCCGTTGACGTCGAGCGTGCCGATCAGCGTGTCCTTCTCGACCCTGAGCGACGGGTCGGCCAGTTTCTTGGGAAAGCCCCAGATCTCGCGCCCGCCGGCAATCGGCGCCTCGTCGTTGAGAAACATCGAGTGGACATAGCCACCCGCAACGCCGTTCAGCGTCACAGGAATGACCTGCCCGCTTTCGGTGTAATCCCCGAAGCCCGTGGAATCCGGCATGCGGATGAATTCGTATTTCACCAGTGGCTCGGGGATCTCCAGCGGCGCGGGCACCACGGCCCGCAGCGCGTCCATGTCGGTGCGGTAGGTGATCGTCAGGAATTCGCGGTCGATGAACCGATAGGGCCCCTTGGGGTAGGAGGGGCTCGTCAGCGGCATGGCGAAAGCCCGTTTGGCAACATCGTTCAGTTTCATTTCATTGTCCTTCATGTGTTCCTTGCGCCCAGGTCGAAGACCTGCAGCCCATCCTTGCCGACCTCCCGGCTTTTCCACGTCTTGTGCGCCAGTGTGCGGTCCACATCGGCGCTCCCTGCCGTCCAGTGTTCGGTCATCGACAGGCGCGAGAATTCATAGTCCTTGGAAATGCCCTCGAACCCCTCCTTGCGGTGGATCAGGTGAACCAGCGTGACCGGGCAATCCGGTCCGGCCTCGCGTAACAGCGCGAGGTCGGGATCTGAGCGCATCTCCTTGGGCAGTTTCGCCGCCAGCCGCTCCGCCGCCGCGCGCAACTGGTGCAGGTGGCGGTAGCGGTCCGTGGTCAGGCGGGTGCGGCTGGAATAGCGGATGTCCTTTTCGCGCTGCTGGACATCGGCGATGTCGCCGGGCATCTCGCCGCGCGCGCTGAACAGGTCGATCTGGAAGATGCAGAGCGGCGCGGTGCCGGCGTTCTCCATCACGTATTGCAGCGGTGTGTTGGACACGAGGCCGCCGTCCCAGTAGTGATGTCCGTCGATCCCCACCGGCGGAAAGCCCGGCGGCAACGCGCCGCTGGCCATGATGTGCCGTGCGTCGATCCGCTTCCTGGCGCTGTCGAAATAGGCGAAGTTGCCGGTTTCGATATCGGTTGCGCCAACGCTGAGACGCGGGCCCTTGTCGTTCAGATAGTCGAAATCCACCAGTTCGTTCAGCGTCGCCTCAAGCGGGGCCGTGTCATAGAAACTGAGCGCGGGATGGGGCGCGAGCGGCCACAGCGCCACGGGCGGGCGCGGGCGGAAGAAACCCGGTGCGCCGGCCAGCGCCACTTCGGCGGCGGCCATTTCCGAATACATGCTGCGCGGCTTTGCACCCCACATCCACGGGGTGAAGGTCAGATCGGAGGTGATCTCCTCCCAGAAGGCGCGCAGCCGCGCCACCCGTGTCCCGGCCGGGTTGCCGCAGATGATCGCCGCGTTGATCGCGCCGATGGAGATCCCGGCAACCCAGTCGATCTCGATCCCGCTGAGGGAGAGCTGTTCATAGGCCCCGCCCTGGTAGGCGCCAAGGGCGCCGCCACCCTGCAACACCAGGACATTCTGCTCTGCTTTCGGCATCTCTTCTTCCTCTTCGACGCATCGTCGAGAAAGGAGATAAGATGCGGACCAAGCGTGACGTTTACCCGAACCTTACAATCGTGACAGGTTCGCCGGCGCCGCGAATCAGGCGGCGCCGGAATGGGCGGGATAGAGCGGCGGCAATGGCGCGCCGGTGCTTTTGCGCGTCTGGTTGTTCAGGTTTCTATCGGCGACGCGAATAGCGCGCAGGAAAGCAGGGGCGTCCCATTGCAGCGCTGAATTTTCTGCGTAGGCATGGCTTTCCAGAGCGCTCAAACAGGAGCGGAACTCGGGCAAATCCGCAAGGATCGCCTCGCCGGGCCTGCCTGTTTCGCGCCCGGCGGCGCGCAGCCAGCCAAGCGCCGCCCCATAGGCCGTTCTTGCATCAGAGGCAGCGCAGGCGGCTTCGACCCGACGCAGCTCCGCCTTGCGTTCGGATGGCGTGGCCAGTGTTTTCGGTGCGCTTTTCGCTGTCGCGCCTCGGCGCCACAGGTAGACCCCGACGCCTGCCAGCAGGGCGGCAACAGCCGCGATTGCGGCCAGCATCCAGCCCCGCAAAGGCGCGGATTGCGGGCTGGCCTGCGGCGCTGCCAGCGTTGGCGTCTCCGCGGGTGGTGTCGCGGTGGCCGAAGTGATTGGGCCTTGGACGCTGATCGTCTCGGCCGGCAGGATCGCGCTACGCGCCTGTTCGGCGGCGGTGTCGAACCAGCTGACGCGGATTTCCGGCAAGGTAAGCGTGCCGCCGGTGGTGGGGACCACCGAGAAGGTGAAATCGCGCACTGCGGCGGTGCCCTTGGGGGTGTCGATCGACCCCGAATTCGACCCCTCGGAATAGACGCGCGCACCCGCGACCTCGGGCAGGGCGATATCGGGCAGTTGCACCTCAGTTGCGCCAAGCGCCTCGATGCGCACATGGCGGGTGACTGCCTCGCCGACGCGGAAATCCGGCTGCGCCGGTTGCCACTCTGCGGTCAGGCTGACCGCCTTTGCGGGCAGGAACCAGTCGGTCGCGGCGTTGGGCCGCGCCTTGATCTCAAGCGTCAGGGGCGCCGTGCGCAGCGTGACGGGGCGGCCGGGGTTCAGCATCGCGCTCAGCGGCGAGCCCATGCCGCCAAAGGGCGAGCGGTTGAAGAAATTCGCGAAAGGGTCGCTCCTGCGCGCGTCAGGGTCGGCGATACTGCCCCGCAGGGTGAAGGGGGCGACGCTCAGCGTGCCGCTTTTCTGCGGGCGCAGAAGGTAGTCGCGTTCGATCACCGTCACCGGCTTGCCGTCTTGCGTCATCCGGCTGGTGCGGTCCTCGCCGCGCCGCTCCAGAACGTAGTCGGGGCTGGACGGCTCGGTGATAGCGCCATCGCGCAGTCCGTCCCCGGTGGTGATGCGCAGCGTCAGCGGGATTTCCTGCTGTTCGTAATGGCTGCCCGGTTCGGCCGTCAGCACCATGGCGGCACCCTGCGCCCGTTGGGCGGGCGGCAGGTCGGCGGGGTCGACAACATCGACGCCGAGCGCCGCGCTGGTCGCTTGTCCGGCGCTGAGCGCGGGGATGGTCAGATGGCCGGTGGCGCGGGGCGCAAGCGTGACGATCCATTCGACCGTCTCCGAGCGGCTGCCGTTGATAATCCGGGTCTGCGTGGATTTCGACGTGCCCAGAATGTCGAAATCGGCATTCAGCGCCGAGATGTCGGGCGCGCTGGTCAGCTCCGCCGGATCGGCGCTGAGCGTCAGCTGGAAGCTATCGCCAAGCGCCAGTCTGTTGGCGCTGATCCGGGCGGTCAGCCCATCGGCAAGCCCCGCGCCTGCGGTGGCGACAAGGGCGGTCAGGGCAAGACCGGCAAGACGGTGTCTGTTCATGGGTTCACTCCTTTATTGGCCGCTGGCGCGGAGCTGGGCATAGTGCTGGCGGATGCGGGCGCGCAGCAGGCCGGTCGGATCGTCGGGGACCGCGCGCAGCTGTTGCTCTGCCGCCTGATCGAGCACCGGACCGGGTGCCTGCGCGGTTGCTTCCTGCTCGGCGGGTTCATTCGCTTGGGTGCCGGACAAGACATCGTTGAGCAGATCCGTCAGCGGGTTGTCAGCGCTCTCATTGGCATCGGCCTGTTGGCCGGTTTGGTCCTGCCGCTCTGTTTCGGCGGGCGGGGTCCGGTCCGGTTCGCGCGCGTCGGCATTGCCAGATTGCGCGTCCGGGGTGCCCTGCGGCGAGGGGGCGTTGTCGGATTCCGCATCCTGCGGCGTCTGCCCGGCCTGCTGCTCATCCTGCTCGCCGGATTGCGCCTGAGGTTGGTCGGGCTGTGCGCCCTGCTGGTCGCCGGTCTGCTGGCCGTCCTGGCCTTGCTGTTGATCGCCTTGCTGATCCTGCTGGGCATCCTGCGGCTGATTGCCGTCCTTGCCGCTGTCCTGCTGGTCCTGCTGGCCGGATTGCGGCTGATCCTGCTGCTGGTCGGCGCCGCCGCCCTGCGATTGTTGTTGATCTTGTTGTTGCTGCTGACCCTGCTGTTGTTGGTCCTGCTGCTGTTCTTGCTGCTGCTGATCCTGTTTCTGCTGCTCCTGTTTCTGCTGCTCCAGCAACTTCGCCACCAGATCGCGATTGAACTGCGCATCCGCATCCTCCGGGTCCTTCGCCAGCGCCTTGTCATAGGCGGCCAGCGCGTCCTCAAACCGCCCCGCCTTTGCCAGCGCGTTGCCAAGGTTGTAATCGCCCGGCTCCGCCTCGGCTGCGCCGGGCAGGGACGCATAGGTCTCTGCGGCGGCCTCGTAATCCCCGGCACGGTAAAGTGCTGCGGCCTTGTGTTCGGGACTGGTGAAATCGCGGGCGGCACCGGCATAATTGCCCGCATCAAACGCCGCCTGACCCTGTTGATCCGGCGTTTTCAACAGATCTCCAAATGTCCCTGCCGAGGCCCCATGCGGCGTCATGCCAAGACCAAGGAACGCAAGCGGCAGGGCAAACAACAGCCCGCGCCGGAAGGCGAAAGGTGCCAGCAGGACCGGGATCAGCAACAGCCAATAGCCCACATCGTTCCAGCTGTCCGAGACCATGTCGGTCTGCGCGCCAGGAGCAGAGAGGCCCTCGGGCGCGTCCGGCAGCACGGTGGCGATATCGCGCCCGTCCGCCGTCACCATCGAGAACGCGCCGCCCCCGGCCTGCGCCAGCCGGGTCAGCCCGGCCACGTCCAGCTTTACCGTGATCGCGGTGCCGTCCTGCCCGGTGATCGCGCGGCCCTGGGCGGTTTGCAGCCCGGCGCCGGCCTCGGTGCCGATGCCCAGCACGCTGACGGCGTAGCCGGCCTTGCGCGCGGCCTCGGCGGCCTTGAGGCTGGCGCCTGCGTCGAGGCCCATGTCATCGGCCATCACCACGATGCGCCCCGATGCGGCGCCCGCCTGCGCCAGTAATTCCTGCGCCTCGGCAATCGCCAGATCCAGCCGGTTGCCCAGCACCGGCATCAGGTCGGTGGAGAGTTCGGGCAGCATCTCGCGGATCACGGCGGTATCCGAGGTCAGCGGCGCGGCTACGAAGGGACGGTCGGCATAGATCACCAGCGCCACCTCGTCGCCCTTTTCGCGGTTCAGGATGTCGCGCAGCTTGTGACCGGCGCGGGCAAGGCGGCTGGGCACCAGGTCGGTGCCGTTCATCGACTGCGCAAGGCTGAGCACGACGACGGTGGGCTCGGAGCCGCCATAGACCGGGGTGGGCAGCCGCTGCCAAGTCGGCCCGGCCATCGCCAGAACCGCCGCGAGCAGACCCGCGCCAAGCGCAGCCAGCCACCAGCGGGTGCCGCGCGCATCCGCGCCCCGCACCGCCAGATGCCGCAAGAGGTGGCTGTCGACCAGCCCCGCCCACTCGCCCGATCCGGCGCGGGTCAGGCGGCTTGCGCCAAGCGCCACGATCAGCGCGGCGGGGATGAGCGCCAGCAGCCATTCGGGGCGCAGGAAATGGAAGGTGGACGGGATCATGATGTCACCTCTCGGGTCGTATCGCGGCGGATAAGGGAAGAAATTCGCGCTTGGGCGAGGGCAAACAGCGCGATGAGCAGAAGTGCCGCGCCAAGCGGCCAGAAATAGAGCGCAATGGTGGGGCGCAGGTAGAGCGGCGCATCGGCAACGGGTTCGAGCCTGTCGATCTCGCGGTAGATGTCGGCAAGGCCGCTCACGTCGGTGGCCCGGAAATAGAGCCCGCCCGTCGTCTCGGCGATCTTGGCCAGCGTCGCCTCGTCCAGATCCTGCGAGGGGTCCACGACCCGCTGGCCAAAGGCGGTGTTCATCACCATCCGGTCCGCGCCGACACCGATGGTATAGATCCGCACGCCCAGCTTTTTCGCCAGATCGGCGGCGGCCAGCGGCTGCATCACCCCGGCATTGCTGGCGCCATCGGTCAGCAGCACCAGCACCCTGTCACCTGCGGGGCGGTCCTTCAGGCGCTTGACCGAAATGGCGATGGCGTCGCCGATGGCGGTTTCCGTGCCGGTCAGCCCGACCTGCGCCTGATCGAGAAGCGCGCGCACCACGTCGCGATCAAAGGTCAGCGGCGCCTGCAGATAGGCGCGGTCGGAAAACAGCACCAGCCCGATCCGGTCGCCCTTGCGGCCCTCGATGAAGGCATCCGCCGCCTGCCTGACCACGCCAAGCCGCGTCGTCGGCTGGCCGTTCACCGCGAAATCCTCGCGGCCCATGCTGCCCGAGAGGTCGATCGCCAGCATGATGTCGCGCCCCTCGGCGGGCAGCGCAACCTCGGGGCCGACCATGGCGGGGCGGGCGAGGGCCGCCACCAGCAGCAGCCAGACGAGGGTCATCGCCGCCATCCGCAGCCAGTTGCGCCAGCCCGCGCGCGCTGCCGTGCCTGGCGTGCCGCGCAGGGCGGCAAAGAACGGCACGCGCAGCGCGCCCGCCGCGGAGTCGGGCGCCGGTTTCAGGGCATACCGCACCAGCAGGGGCAGCGGCAGCAGAAGAAAGGCCAGGGGCCAGAGAAAGGTGATCATTCGTGCCTCCTGATCCAGGTCTCGGCCTCGGCCAGCGCGGCTTGCAGCGCGGCGCGGTCGCGCGCGGGCGCATAGGGCGCATTGGCGACAAAGGCTGCCGCAGTTTCGGAAAACCCGCCCTTGCCCCGGCCGAGCTCGGCCGCCCAGTCCGGGCCGGACAGCCCGGCAAGGCGCTGCGCGTCGGGGCCGGTCAGAATGATGCGCCGCACCAGAACCGCCAGATCGGCGGCCACCTGCGGTGCGGCTGCATCATCGCTCATGCGTTCCTTCAGCGCCGCCAACTCGCGCAGCGCGGCAAAGCGCACCGTTCTGCGACGGCGGTATTCCAGCGCCAGAGCAGCCAACGCGATAAGCACGACGAGCGCGATCAGCACCCACCAGCCCGGCGCCAGCGGCCACCAGCCCACGGGTTCGGGCAGGCGAATGTCATGCAATTTGGCCAGTTCGGCCTGGATCTCAGGCGAAAGCGGGGTCATGCGGCCCTCCGTTGTCTTGGCGCGCGGGGCCGGGCCACCCGGCGCGGATGCAGCAGGGTTTTCGGATCCTCCGATGTGGCGATGCTGTGCCAGACCATCCCGGTCTTGCGCGCCAGCCGCTGTAGCGCCGCCTGCCTGCCCTCAAAGGCGCGGGCGTGATGGTCCAGATCGGCGCGGCTCATCGCGCTGACCGCCAGCACCGCGGTGCCATCGCTGAGCTTGCCACCGCGCGGCGGCAGGCGGGCATCGAGCGGATCGTGAACGCTGATCAGCGTCACATGGGCGCGATGGGCGAGGCGGCGCAACTCGCGTTCGGTCTGCACTCCGTGATCGGCGAAATCGCTGATGACAAAGGCCAGCGTGCCGGGGCGGCAGACATGGCGCAGCTTGCGCAAGGCCGTGTGCATCGCCACCTCGTTGCCCGGCGGTTGGTCCATCCGCGTGCCCTCGCTGGCCGCGTGCAGGAAGGCCAGCATCGCGGTGCGGGTGCGAGCGGCGGGAAATTCCAGCAGCCCGGCGCGCGTCAGGATGAAGCCGCCGATCCGGTCGCCGCCATCAAGGCCCACCCAGGCCAGCATCGCCGCGATCTCGGCCGCCAGATGCGCCTTGAACCGCACCTTGGTGCCGAACTGCATCATCGCGCGCAGATCCAGCAGCAGATAGACCGGGCGTTCGCGTTCCTCGTGGAACAGCTTGGTATGCACCTCGGTGCTGCGCGCGGTCAGCCGCCAGTCGATGGTGCGGATGTCGTCGCCGGGCTGGTAGGCGCGGGATTCGGCATATTCCATGCCGCGCCCGTAATAGACCGAGGCGTTGGCGCCCCACATATGCGTGCTGACCCGCCCGCCGGGGGCAAAGCCGGTCAGCGCCCGGTCGGGACGCGCGCGGATCAGCGCGGCGGGGCTGATTTCGATGCCGGTGGCGTATTCGGTGGGATCGGACATGGCGCGCCCCTCAACTGACCGGTACGGCGGCGAGCAGATCGTCGATCAACCCGTCCTTGGTGACGCCGTCCGCCTCGGCCTCGAAGGTCAGGATCAGGCGGTGGCGCAGCACGTCATGGACCACGGCCTGCACGTCGAGCGGTGTGGCGAAATCCGCGCCGCGCATCCAGGCGTGGACCCGCGTGCAGCGATCTAGCGCGATGGTGCCGCGCGGGCTGGCGCCGAAGGCGATCCTGCCCGCCAGAGCGGCGCCAAGGCCCTCGGGGCTGCGGGTGGCAAAGATCAGTTGCAGCATGTAATTTTCCAGCGCTTCGGAGACATGGACCTTCAGCGCCTCGCGACGGGCGGCAAGGATCATCGCTTCGGTGGCGATGGCCTGCGGGGCTTTTGCCTCGCCCAGGGCTTCGCCGCGCACGATCCTGAGGATCTCCCGCTCGGATGACGGATCGGGATAGCCGATGCGCAGATGCATGAGGAACCGGTCCAGCTGTGCCTCGGGCAGGGGATAGGTGCCCTCCTGCTCGATCGGGTTCTGGGTGGCCATGACCATGAACAGCCGGGGCAGCGGATAGGTCGTGCCGCCGACGGTGATCTGGCGCTCGGCCATCGCCTCCAGCAGGGCGGATTGCACCTTGGCGGGGGCGCGGTTGATCTCGTCCGCCAGGATCAGGCTGTGAAACAGCGGGCCGCGCTGGAAGGTGAAGGTGCCGTGTTCCGGGCGGTAAACCTCGGTGCCGGTCAGATCGCCGGGCAGCAGATCGGGCGTGAACTGGATGCGTTTTTCATCGCAGTCGATTGCCTGCGAGAGGGTCGTGATCGCCTTGGTCTTGGCAAGGCCGGGCGCGCCCTCGACCAGGATATGCCCGTCGGCAAAGAGCGCCAGCAAGAGACGGTCGACAAAACCTGCCTGGCCGACGATGGCGCCGTTCAGGTGGGCACGCAACTGCGACACCACAGGATTTTGGGTTTGATGTGTTAGGGTCTGAATATTCATGGCATCCTCGGTGAAACGTGAGAGCGCGTGGGGGGCGACACCTCTGCGCGGGGGCCGACTTGGGGGTGGGCCTGGGGCACGCTTGATGCGCGCGTCAGCCCAAGCACCCCACGCAGAGGGCGATGTGCGTGGCCCGTTCTTTTCGGACCGGGCCGCGACATTTCGAACCGGTTACCCAAGATCGCCCTGTTGCGGGATCGCGTTGATGCTGAAACTCCGCACCACAACCGAATCCTCGATTTCCTTCAGCGCGAGGTTGGCGGCGAAATACTCCTTCTTGTCGATCAACTCGGCCGCTTGCTTGAGGTGGTCCATGCTGGACGCCTCGGGCAGAAGTGCGGCGGAGATGTTCACGTCGATCGACGCGACGCGCAGCACGTCGACGGCCGCGTCCTTGTCGCCCGTCTGCATCAGACCGTAGGCCTTTTCGAGCGCGGCTTCGTTTTCCTTGGTCGCCTTGAAGGATTCGCTCAGCGACATGGACATGTTGAAGGGCAGGTATTCAGGCTTGGCGTCGGCCTTTTCGGTATCGGCGACGCGCAGCGCCTTCAGATCGGTCTCGCCTTCCGTCAGCGCCTTGGTTGCTTCGACGACATGGGTTTTCGCCACGTCGATCTTGTTATCAAGTAGCGCAAGGCGCGCCTGACGGGCATTCGTGAGTGTCGCGAGCGCCTCGTCAGCGGTTTTCAAAAGCTGCTTCTGAGTGGAATATTGCGCTTTCTCGGGCGCTTTTGTTTCGGTTGCGGGTTTTGCCGTTTCCGCGTTGACCGCGATCGCGCCCAGCGATGTGGTCGCCATGAGTCCGGTCATCGCGGCGACGAGGAGTCTGTTCGTGCGTTTCATCGGAATGGTCCTTTCCAGATTGCGTTTCGATGACGGCAATCTGGGCTTCGATCTTTTCCGGTCCTTGTGCGGGAGTTTAATTCTTTGACAAGTTCGGGCGTGCGCCGCTTTCCGTCGCGAGCGGACCATCCGGGACCGGCGGGAAGGTGAGGCTTACGCGCAGTCCCGGCCCGTTGTCCGACAGGTCCAGCGCAACGCCATGCCGGACGGCAATCGCCTGCACCAAGGCAAGGCCAAGGCCGCTGCCGCCACCGCTGCGGCTGCGGTCGAGCCGGTAGAACGGATCAAATACGCGGGATCGCTCGCTTTCGGGAATTCCCGGCCCGCGATCGGCAATTTCGACCAGGGCAGCGCGGTTTCTGTTGCTCAGACCGATCTTGATCTCGTTGCCGGCCGGGCCGTGATCTATCGCGTTCTGGATCAGGTTCGCGATCATCTGCCGTATCATGCGCGCGTCGCCCATGACCGGAACGGCGGGGGGCACTGGCGCGACAAGTGCAAGGCTCTGTTCACGCTCCTCGGCGACCGGCTCGAAGGTCTCAACCAGCTCATCGAGCAACGGCAGAATGTCGAACCTCTGGAACGTCGTGCCTCTGGCGGCGGTCTCGATCCGCGAGATCCGCAGGATCGTGTCGAAAATGCCGTTCAGGCGGGCGAGTTCGGTTTCGACATTTTCAATCGCGGCCTCGGCGTCCTTGCCCTGCCCGATCAATTCGCGCGCCGATTGCAGCGACAGTTGCGCCCGCGACAGCGGCGTCTTGAGGTCATGGGCCACCGCCGCCGCCGTGGATTTCGTGGTGATCATCAGGCTGGACAAGCGGTCGAGATGGGCATTGACGCGCCGCGAGATGCGGTCGATCTGATCGGTCCCGCCTGAGACCGGCACACGAATATCCGTATCCCCCTCCGACACGAGACCGAGGGTCGCATCGAGGGCGTTGAGTTTTCTCAGGCTTCGGTGACTTGCGGCATACCCGATGAGAAGGATCATCGCTCCGGCGAGCAGACCGGCAGCGCCAAGCGCCACGACGAGACGGCGTTCGGTCGCGCTGATCATTGAAAGATCGTGACCGATGACAAGCACGATTTGATCGAAAAGCGCGGTATGCACGTAATATGGAAGCGGCCTGGCGCCCTGCCCCGAAATCGCCAGTTCGGTTCTTTGAAACCTGGCGATGTCCGGGGCCTGCGCGATATTCCCGGCAAGTTTCAGACCGTCCGGCCCGAAGGCGCCAATCGCGCGGCGTGACAATGCGATGGGGTTGTTGATTTCGGCGATGGTCCGGATCAGCGCCGCTTCGCCGCCCTTGTCGTAAATCTCGCGCAGCATGACCTGCTCGGTCAATATCTGGCGCTGGATTTCACGCTCCAGCGTTTGCTGGACGTAAGTGAACGCCGCGAGGGCAGCGATGAACAAGGTCGCCGCCACCGAAACCGCGGCAAAGACGGCGATCCGGAAGGCCGATCCTGAGAGAACGTTAGCGCGGTCCATGCATGACATACCCGGAGTTGCGCACGGTATGGATCAGGGCCACGTCGAACGGCTTGTCGATCTTGGCGCGCAGGCGGCTGATATGGGTCTCGACGACGGTCGTGCCCGGCTCGAAGTTGAAATCCCAGACCTGTTCCAGCAGCATCGTCCGCGTCACCACCCGCCCCGCGTTGCGCATCAGAACCTCGAGCAGGGCGAATTCCTTGGATTGCAACTCGATCGTCACGCCCTGACGCCGGGCAGAGCGGCCAAGCAGGTCGAGGTGAAGGTCATGCACCGCAAGCGACGTTGCCTCCGGCGCACCCGCGCGCCGCCGGGTCAGGGCCGCGATCCGGGCCAGAAGCTCGGAGATGTGGAACGGCTTGCTTAGATAGTCGTCGCCGCCCGCCTCAAGCCCCGCGACGCGGTCATCGACATCCCCGAGCGCGGTCAGGAAGATCACCGGCAGGTCGTTGCGCGCCGCGCGAAGTGCGCGGACCAGGGACATACCGTCCATGCCCGGCATCATCCGGTCGAGGATCGCAAGATCGCAGGAATTGTAGAGACAATAGCTCAGCGCATCGCGCCCGTCAGAGACACGGTCCACATTGTGACCCGCCTCGCGCAGGCCGCGCATCGTGAACTCCGCCACCTGGTCGTCATCTTCCGCGAGAAGTATCTTCACCGTCACAGCCCACAGGGTTCAGTTGCCATAGAGCCAACCCTGCCGCTCGTATTCGGGCGGGGGCGGGCCTTGAAACACGACCTGGTAAACCCTCTGCTCGAAGGCCAGAACCTCTTGCTCGCTTTGCTCGTCGCCGCCCGGTATGGCCTTGGCAAGCCAGCTGCAATAGGCGGCGATCAGCATATCGGCGACCTCCGCATCGCGGGCCTTCGGGTATTCTTTGCGCAACTCATATGCGATTGAGGAAAGGTTCTTTTCGATCTCCTCGTCGTCGTGGCCCGCCGTGCCGATCTTGTCGGCTATGACCTGAAGCGCGTCCGCCCCGGCACCGGCCTCACTGAACACGGCTGGCGCGTCAGGACAGTCGAGCGGCGCGGCAAGGCCGAGCGACGGTGCGCCAAGAACGAAGGAGGCAAGCAGGAATGCAACTGTGTTCTTCATGGTGTTTTCCTTTCTTCGGCAATCAGGGGGTCAGTCGGCCCGCGCAATTTCCCGGACATCGGGCGCGTCCATGTCGAGCACAAGTTCCGCCGCGATACCGTCGATCCGCACGCTCACGCGGCTGGCGGGAAAGAACACGGGCGTTGCGTCGATACCCAGGAAACCGCCGATATCGACGATATAGCCGCGCACCTTCATGTCCTCGTCGTGGATCACGTCGATGACATCGCCGACATGGACATCGTCCTGCGCGATAGCCCGTTGACCGATCAGCGCAGCGGCGCTCTGGTCGGCGCGGAACTGGTCGGGTTGCACCTGGCCGACGTTGTTGTAGTTGAAGCCCTGCGCGAATGCGCTCAGCGGAAAGGCAATAGCGACACAGATGGCCGCGAAAGTCCGGGTATGCTGTTTCATTTTTCCAAGGCTCCAATCATCCGGGATTTCAGCAACCTCTTGATGGCCCGCTTTCATGTCACGGAGTTGGCCGAATTCTTACTTTTGCGCAAAGAAGCGTAGCGGGCAGAGGGCACGAGGCATCGCAAGATCGCAACCGCGTCAGCGCGGGGCCGCCATGTCGGGAAGGACGATCCGCACCCGGAGAAACGGCCCGTTGTCCTCTGAGTGTCGCCATGTAGGAATTCACCGTCTGCGGCATTCGCGGCTGCAGGGTGTGGTGCTCAGGGGAGTCAAGTTCGGAGCCTGCAGGCGGAGCCTGCACTCCACGCAGCAGGTCTTGCGCCAAATTGAAAAAATCGTAGTTATCCGTGCTGTCGACTGCCATCTTGCCAAAATCCAGCCGCTGAAGATAAGCAAGGTTGGCGGTTTTGGTCTTCCCGAAACCTTCAGGCGATGCGGCGATGTAGTCGTCAATCTCATCGGCCCACGTCTTCCGTTTGCGTTTTGCTATAGCGCGGCCCACAGCACCTTTCTTCGTCAATGCAAGCTCGCGGTTCTCCATCCACCTCTCTGCGGCGTTTTCGGTCAGAAATGTTTCGCTCAGGCTCAGAACGACCTTCCCGCCCTTCTTCTTGCGGATGGTGGCGGTGTAGCGCTTTGAGCCGTCTTTCTTTGGGCGGGTCATGATGGTACCCATCGGAGTCTCCTTTCGGGGTTCGAATTATCGATGTTTGGGAGATCGAACTACCCGGCATCGGGCGGTGGGAACCTTGATCAAGGTTCGATATCTCGATGCGCCGAAACTCGGTGGGGACCTTGCCAAGCGGTAAAGGACGGGGCGTTTCGACGGGCGAGAATGGCCGCCGCGACCAGCCAAAAAGCTGGTGCAACATTTTGGGTCCGGTGCAACATTGTGTTGCACCACCCCCACAAAAGGGGGCAAACAGCCCCAAAACCGAGGAATACGGAAAAGATGTCCGAGCACGCAAAAGCAACAAAACAAAGGGAATCGGCCGTTTCGCGCGCTGCGCGCCTAAGCGTGGCACCCATGATGGACTGGACCGACCGCCATTGCCGCATGTTGCATCGGATGCTCAGCCGTCATGCCCTGCTCTATACCGAAATGGTGACCGCGCCCGCATTGGTGCGCGGCGGCGCGTTGCATCTGCTGGATCATTCCGCGGCAGAACATCCCGTCGCGCTGCAACTGGGCGGCTCGGACCCCGAGGAGCTGGCACAGGCGGCAAAGCTGGGTCAGGCGGCCGGATATCGTGAGATCAACCTCAATGTCGGCTGCCCCAGCGACCGGGTGCAATCGGGCACGTTCGGCGCGGTGCTGATGAAGGACCCGGGGCTGGTGGCGGAATGCTGCGCCGCGATGATCGCTGCGGTGGATGTGGAAATCACGGTCAAATGCCGCATCGGCGTTGATGATCAGGACCCGGCGACCGTCCTGCCGGAATTCATCGCGCGGGTCGGCGCAGCGGGGGTGGACCGCTTTGCCATACATGCGCGCAAGGCGTGGCTGGACGGGCTCAGCCCCAAGGAAAACCGTGATGTTCCCCCGCTTGATTACCCGTTGGTGCAGCAGATGAAGGGGCTGTTTCCGGCGCTGCATCTGTCGGTCAATGGCGGCATCGCATCGCTGGATCAGGCCGAGGGATTTCTGGACGCCGGGATGGACGGGGTCATGCTGGGCCGTGCGGCCTATCACCAGCCGGCCGATGTTCTATGCGCGGCCGATCGCAGGATCTTTGGCACGGACACCCCCGACACGACGGCTGAATCCGCGGTGCGCGCGATGCTGCCCTATATCGAGGCGCATATGTCCGACGGTGGCCGCCTGCATCAGGTCACGCGCCATATGCTGGGCCTGTTTGCCGGGCGGCCCGGCGCGCGCGCATGGCGGCGCACCCTGTCCGAGGGCGCCCACCGCCCCGATGCCGGCCCCGCGCTGATCGAACAGGCGCTGGCGCAGATCCCCGACCGGGTGATGTAAGGCGCGCGCAAGCGGGCCACGCTACCACGACGGCACGCCCGGCCTGCAAAGCACCGCCAAAACAACTGCGCCCACCCCGGTCAGGGTGGGCGCGGATTTCACAAACCGGGTTTCGGAGCTATCCGAAAACCTTGGTCAAGGCCTTGTCCGTGGCGGTGATGATCTCATCAATGTCGTCCTTGGTGGCGATCAGCGCGGGCGAATAGCACAGCGTGTTGTTCAACCCGGGAATCGAGCGGTTGGTCGCGCCGATGATGACACCCTGGGCGTTGCAGTCGCCGACAACGGCCTGCACCAGCTTCTCATCCGCCGGTTCCTTGCTGGCGCGATCCGAAACCAGTTCCGCCCCGAGGAACAGCCCCTTGCCGCGCACATCGCCGATCACCGCGTGCTTGTCCTTGAGCGCATGCAGCTGATCCAGCATGTAATCGCCCATCTTGACGGTGTTTTCCAACAGGCCCTCGCGCTCGATGATATCCATGTTGGCCAGCGCCGCCGCAGGCCCGGCCGTGCAGCCGCCAAAGGTGGAAATATCGCGGAAATAGTTCATCGGATCGCTTGCGTCATCCTTGAACATGTCGAACACGCGCTCGGAGGTGACACAGCAGGCAATGGCGGCATAGCCCGAGGCAACGCCCTTGGCCATCGTGACGAAATCGGGCTCGATCCCGTAATGCTGATAACCGAACCAGGTGCCGGTCCGCCCCACGCCACACACCACTTCGTCGATATGCAGCAGGATGTCGTATTTGCGGCAGATTTCCTGCACGCGCGGCCAATAGCCCGGCGGCGGGGTGATCACGCCTCCACCCGCGGTCACCGGCTCAAGGCAAAGCGCGCCGATCGTGTCGGCACCTTCCGCCAGGATGACCTCTTCGATCGCATTGGCGGCGGCGATGCCGTATTCCTCGCCGCTCAGATCCCATTGCGCACGATATTCCATACAATGCGGCACGCGCACGAAACCGGGGGTGAAGGGGCCGTATTGGGCGTTGCGCTCATCCTGCCCGCCCGCACTCAGCGCGGTGATGGTGGTGCCGTGGTAATCGCGATCCCGATACAGGATCTTGTGCTTCTTGCCGCCATGGCGCTTGTGCGCGATCTGGCGCACCATCTTGAACGCCTTCTCGTTCGCCTCCGACCCCGAGTTGGTGAAATAGACCCGCGTCAGCCCCGGCATCTTCGAGATCAGCCGCTCCGAGAACAGCGCCCCGGGAACCGACCCGGCAGACCCGGCAAAATAGTTCAGCTTGATCAGCTGGTCGCGCACGGCATTGGCGATCTCTTCGCGCCCATAGCCGACATTGACGGTCCAGACGCCGCCCGAAACCGCATCCAGATGCTCCTTGCCCTTCTGATCCCAGACGCGCATCCCCTTGCCCTCGACAATGATGCGCGGCTCGCCGGTCTCGAACGGCTTGTGCTGAATGAGGTGATGCCAGACATGGGCGCGGTCGGCCTCCACGATCTTTTCGATGTCATTATCCAGAAACTTACCGTCCATGAGGCGCTCCATTGGGTTAAATCGGCACATTGCCGGGCTTCCCGCGCATCGCGAGTCGCCTGTGTGGGTCCGGCGCTATATGACTGCAATTCGGCAGCGTTCCGATAGGGCCAGCGATTGGCGTAGTATATCGCCAGATCACCCCCTTGATAAGCCCGAACTGCACCCCGCCGTCAGCGGCACAAACAGGCGTCACCCCGACCCGACTGGCCAATCAGGGTGCCCGCGCCCCTTCTTCTTTGCAAAAATACTCACATTCCGACAGCGGCCTCACGCGGCCCGCTTGCCATAATAGAGCCCGACTACATGCTCGGCCTCGGCAAAGAACAGCCAACGCGACGCCGCGATGCCCGCCACATGCAGCAGCACCGCCACCACCGCCCAGACATGCCCGAACGGCAGCAGCAGCAACAGCACCGGCAGAACATAGCCCAGCACCATCGCGATCACCCGCAGCTTCATCGCGTGCCGCCGTCCCACCACATGCACGAATTCGCGCAACAGGTAATTCGTCCCGGTATGGGGCGGCTCGAAGGCGCGCACGCTGCCGATGCCGCCCAGTTGCGTGGCACTGGCCAGTGTCGTGCCGCTGCGCGCCAACGCGCCATCGCCATGCAGCCACCACACCACCTGCACGATGCCCGCGACCGGCAACAGGATCAGCGCATAGACCACCTCACCGGCCAGCAACGCGCCCCCCGCCAGGGCAAGGCTCAGATAAAGCAGCGAGGTCAGCATCGTGTTCCAGCGCGGCACTGATTTCATCTGCGCGTAGATCATCGACGTGGTGAACACCGTGCCCAGCGACAGCGCCGCGCCGATCCAGCCCAGCGCGGCCCAGCGTTCCGCAAAGAACACCAGCCCGATACCATAGAACCCCATCACCACCAGCGCCAGAACCGAGGCCCAGGCCTCGCGGCTCAGCCAGGAACTGCGCCATTGGCTGAACGCCTTGAGCGCGCGTTCGGGATGGCCCAGGTGAAAGGTCGAAGACACCAGCCCCCCCACCGCCAGCGCATAGGCGATCGCGAAAAAGGCAAACGCGACCCAGCCGGTGACGGCGGGCACTCCGATGCCCAACCACACCAGCAGGCCGAATCCGATGCCCGACAGGGTGGTGAATACGATAACAGACGGTGCCGGATGCATCAGTTGATCCCCCCTTTGGGCCGCGCGCTCTGATCCCTTGACGCGCTTTCGCCGCCCGGAAGACGCTCAAGCGCCTTGTCGAGCCAGCCAAGAAAACCACCCGCCGAGTCGGCCACCGGCTCAAGAAACGGGGCCAGCACATCGAATTCCTCGGGCGCGTCCAGCTGATCCCTGGGGCGCGGCGGCAGGTATTGGTTGACCGGCCTGGTGCCCTGCTCGGGCATCAGGTCCACGCCGCCCCGCTCGGCGACCAGCCGGCTGACATCGCTGTCGGGATCCCCCAGATCGCCGAAATGCCGCGCGCCCGCCGGGCAGGTGCGCACGCAGGCCGGCACACGGTCCACCTCGGGCAGGTTGTCGTTATAGATCCGGTCCACGCAAAGCGTGCATTTCTTCATCACGCCTTCGGCCGCATCCATTTCGCGCGCCCCGTAAGGACAGGCCCAGGCGCATAGCCCGCAGCCGATGCAGTCGCTCTCATTGACCAGAACGATCCCGTCCTCGACCCGCTTGTAGCTGGCGCCGGTCGGGCAGACGGTGACACAGGGCGCATCCTCGCAATGCAGGCAGGATTTGGGGAAATGCACCAGTTGCGCCGCCGGATGCGGCATCGAGGATGTCGCCAGCGGCTGCACCTCATAGCTGTGGACCCGGTTCAGGAACGTGCCGGTGGGATCGGCGCCATAGGGGTCCTGATCGCTGAGCGGCGCACCATAGTTTTCGGTATTCCAGCCCTTGCAGGCCACCACGCAGGCGTGACAGCCCACACAGGTGTCAAGGTCGATGACCAGACCCAGTTTCTTGCGCGTCGTCGTCGGAAGCTGGGTCATCGCGTGGCCTCCGCGTCGCGGCAAACTTCGGATTTTATGTGCTCAAACTGTCCGTGCAAGGCGATTTTCCCACTCATTTCCCCACCTTCCATGCCAGTTCATCCGGACCCTGCCCCACGGGGGATGCGATGGGCGGCATCGCCGGATGGCTTTCGTCCGGGGCACGCACCTTTTCGATCTTCACCCGCAGATCGAACCATGCCGCCTGCCCCGTTACCGGGTCCGAATTCGCCCAGCGCAGCCCGTCACCGCGCGGCGGCAGCAATTCGTGGATGAGATGGTTCAGCAGGAAGCCTCTTGTCGCCTCGGGCGCGTCCTCGGACAGTGCCCATGCGCCCTTGCGCTTGCCGATCGCGTTCCATGTCCAGACGGTGTTTTCGTTCAGCGCCGCCATATGCGCCACCGGCACGGTGATCTCACCATGCACGGAGGTGACGCGCGCCCAATCGCCCTCGGAAAACCGGTTGGCCTCCCACAGGCGGGTCGGCACGTATAGCGGGTTATGCCCATGGATCTGGCGCAGCCAGGCATTCTGCGAGCCCCAGCTGTGATACATCGCCATCGGGCGCTGCGTCAGCGCGTGCACCGGGAATTCTGCGTTGTCGGCATGGCCATCCTCCAGCGGCGGATACCAGATCGGCAGCGGGTCCAGCGTGGCCTTGATCTGTTCGCGCAGATGATCGGGCGGCTGGCGTTTGCCATGCCCTTCCGCGGCCAGCTGAAAGCGGCGCATCGGCTCGACATAGAGTTCGAACAGATAGGGCTGGGGCGTATCGAACAGCCCCATCTCGACCGCCCAATGCTGATAGGCCATGTTCCACGGCTTGTAGTAATTCGCCCCCTCGGGGATATGTTTCACAAAGAAGCCGCCATTGGCGATATAGCTGTTGAGTTGCGCCGCATTGGGCGAGCCGCGCCCATGGGTCAGCCCCTTTTCACCCATGCGCCAGCCCGCCAGCGGGCCGATGCCCGGCTTGCGTTCGTGATTGATGATATATTCGGCGTAATCCGCGTATTTCTGGCTGCCGTCCTCATTGACAAAGCCGGGCAGGTTCAGCCGCGCGCCCAGATCGCACAGCACCGACTGAAAGCCGCGCACGTTGCGGTCAGGCTCGATCACCGGCCAGCGGATCGCATCCGCCAGCGCATCCGCCTCGCAGATCGGACGATCCAGAAGCGAGATGCAATCATGGCGCTCAAGATAGGTCGTGTCGGGCAGGATCAGGTCGGCATAGGCGACCATTTCGGAACTATACGCATCCGAATAGATGATGCGCGGGATCACGTATTCGCCGCTCTCGTCGCGGTCGGTCAGCATCTTGGTGACGCCGCCCACATTCATCGACGAATTCCACGACATGTTCGCCATATACATGAACAGCGTGTCGATCTTGTAGGGATCCCCCGCATGGGCATTCGAGATGACCATATGCATCAGGCCATGCGCGCTCATCGGGTTTTCCCAGGTATAGGCCTTGTCGATGCGCGCCGGGCTGCCGTCTTCGCGCAGGCACAGATCGTCCGGCCCCTGCACATAGCCCAGATGCGGGCCGTTCAGCGGCTTGCCGGGGGTAACGGTGCAATGCGGTTTGGGATGGGCCGAAACCGGCTTGGGGTATGGCGGCTTGAAGCGAAAGCCGCCCGGCACCTCGACCGTGCCAAGGATGATCTGCAACACATGCAGCGCGCGGCAGGTCTGAAACCCGTTGGAATGGGCGGAAATACCGCGCATCGCATGGAAACTGACGGGGCGTCCGGTCATCGTCTTGTGGGTCTCGCCACGGAAATCGGTCCATTCATGGTCCAGCTCGAACGCCTCGTCGAAGGCGACGCGGGCGATTTCGGCGGCGATGCGGCGGATCTTGTCGGCCTTGATGCCACAATGCTCGGCCACGGCGTCGGGGGCGTATTGCGGATCGAGATAGCGCTCGGCCATCAGGTGCATGACCGGGCGGTGCGTGATGCCCGCCGCGCGGTGGGTGGCGTGCAGATCGGGGCGCACGCCGGGCTTGTCAAACGCCGCCAGCTTGCCGGTCACGCGGTCGATCACCTGCGGCTTGCCGTCCTTGTCGCGCAGGAACAGCCCATGTTCGGGCGATTTCGGATCGCCATTCACCAGAACCGGCGCGTTGGTATAGCGCGCCAGATAATCCAGATCCATCTTGCCGGCGCGCATCAGCTCATGCACCAGCGCCAGGATGAACAGCCCGTCGGTGCCCGGTGTGATCCCGACCCAATCATCGGCAATCGCGTTATAGCCGGTGCGGATCGGATTGACCCCGATCACCCGCGCGCCGCGCGCCTTGATCTTGCCCAGCCCCATCTTGATCGGGTTGGAATCATGGTCCTCGGCGACGCCGAACAGCAGGAACAGCTTGGTATGGTCCCAATCGGGCTGACCGAATTCCCAGAACGCGCCGCCCATCGTATAGATGCCCGCCGCCGCCATGTTGACCGAACAGAACCCCCCATGCGCCGCATAGTTGGGCGTGCCGAAATTCTGCGCCCAGAAGCTGGTGAAGGATTGCGATTGATCGCGCCCGGTGAAAAACGCCAGCTTTTCGGGCGCTTCGTTGCGCAAGGGGGCCATCCAGTCGGTCGCAAGCTGAAGCGCCTCGTTCCAGCTGATTTCCTCGAATTCGCCCGAGCCACGCGGCCCCACCCGTTTCAGCGGCGCGCGCAGCCGCGAGGGCGCGTTGACCTGCATGATGCCGGCGCTGCCCTTGGCGCACAGCACGCCCTTGTTGACCGGATGATCGCGGTTGCCCTCGATATAGGCGACCTGTTTCTTGCCGTCGGGGCCGTCCTTCATGTGGACGTTGATGCCACAGCGACAGGCGCACATGTAGCAGGTGGTCTTGCGCACCTCGTCCGATACCTTGGGCGATGTTTCAATCGTCGGCTGATGATGCGTCATCGCACTCCCCTAAGCTGCGTCTTTCGGCCATCACGCTAGGACGTTTCCCGCGCCCCGACGACCCCCAATTCCGTTTTCTTCAGGTTCCGCGGATATCTGCTCCGCGAAACCCGCCCCCGGGCAGGCGACTGGCGCCGCTCAGGACATGCTCTGCAATGCCGTGACGGCGATCATCTGGGTGACATCGCCCGCCACACAGCCGCGCGACAGATCGTTCGCGGGCCTGGCCAGCCCCTGCAGGATCGGCCCGATCGCCGCATAGCCGCCCAGCCGCTGGGCGATCTTGTAGCCGATGTTGCCCGCGTCCAGATTGGGAAAGACCATCACGTTGGCCTGCCCCGCCACAGCCGACCCAGGCGCCTTGGACGCCCCGACCGAGGCCACGAAAGCGGCATCGAACTGCATTTCGCCATCGACCGCCAGATCGGGATGCGCGGCGCGCAGGCGGCTTGTCGCCTCGCTGACCCTGGTGACGGCAGCGTGGCGCGCGCTGCCCTTCGTGGAAAAGGACAGCATGGCGATACGCGGCTCGGTGCGCAGCAATGCGCGGCATGACCGGGCCGACGCGGCGGCAATCTCGGCCAGAGCGGCGGCGTCGGGGTCAATGATCAGACCGCAATCGGAAAAGATCATGGCGCGCGCGCCGTCAAAGGCCCCGTCCGGAATATCTTTGGGCGGCAACATCAGGAAACAGCTGGACACCAGCGCGGCATCCGCCGCCTTGCCGATCACCTGCAACGCGGTGCGCACCACGTCCGGTGTCGTTGCCACAGCGCCGCTTACGGTGCCGTCGGCATGGCCTTCGCGCACCAGCATCGCGGCATAGACCAGCGGGTCGCGCAGCGCCGCCGCAGCCTTGGCCGCATCGACGCCCTTATGCGCGCGCAGGCGGTGAAAACTCTCGGCCAGTGCACCGTTCAGCGGCGAATGCGCCGGGTCATGCACCGTGATCCCGGCGGGCACATCCGTGCCCAGCTGCGCGGCCACCGCATCCCTGTCGCCCACCAGAATGATATCGGCAATGCCCTGCGCCACGGCGTCACGCGCACCCGCGACGATGCGCGGATCGCTGCCCTCGCCCAGCGCGATTGTGGCGCGCCGGGCTGGCGCCTCGGACAGCAAAAGCTCGATCGGGGTAAGTGTCATATATGCCTGGCCTGTCTCTTCGTAATTTCGGTTCGCTTGGGGCATGGCCCCCGGATATGGGTCGCAATAGCCCACCTGTTCCGACATGTCGGCGCGGGGGGCGGCAGAGGGCAACAAGGGGTGCGCCCGCGACGCTAACCGCCCGACCCCGCCCGTTATAGGGCCAGAGAGGTCAGCGCGATATATCCAATCCCGTGCAATCCGGCCCCTGCCCCGCGTCCCCGATGACCCACAGGGGCATATTGCTACCTTGCCAACTCTTCCGCAAGTATCGAAATCCCCGCCGGAATCTGCTCGGCCCGGATCGACGAATAGGCCAGCCGATAGAAATTGCCCGGCGGATCAGCGCCGTGAAAGAACGGGCGGCCCGGTTCGATCAGCACACCGCGCGCGCGCAACCGCGCATCCACCGCCGCCGTGTCGACCGCATCATTGGCGCGCATCCAGATCGACGATCCGCCAAATATGCCGCGCCCGACGATGCCCAGCCCATGATCGGCCAGCGCACGCTCCATCACCTCGCGGCGCTGCGCATAGATGCCCGACATGCGCCGAATCAGGCTGTCGTAATGGCCAAGCCCCAGAAAATACGCCGCCGTGCGCTGCACATGGCCCGGCGGATGGCGCAGCACGCTCGCCCGCAAGGCCCGCGCCTCGCGGATGAAGGCGCGCGACCCGACCAGATAGCCCAGACGCAGGCCCGGAAAGATGGATTTCGAAAAGCTGCCGACATAGATCACCCGCCCGTCACTGTCCAAAGACTTGAGCGCGGGCGACGGCGCGGCCAGGAACGCCATCTCGAATTCATAATCGTCCTCGACGATCAGCGCATCCATGTCGCGCGCCTTTTTCAGCAGGCGCTTGCGCCGGGCCAGCGGCATGGTGGCGTTGGTCGGGCATTGATGGCTGGGCGTGGTAAAGATGACATCGGCATGATCCGGCAGGGACTCGGGGGGCAATCCGTCCTGATCGACCGGCACAGCCGTCAGATGGCAGCGCGATTGCGTCAGGATATCACGCAGCGCCGGATAGCACGGATCCTCGATCACCGCCGTGCGCCGCTGTGTCAGCAACACCTGCGCGGTCAGCCACAGTGCATTCTGCGCGCCCATCGTGACCAGTATCTCATCGGGCTCCGCCAATATGCCGCGTCGGGGCAGCGTGTGGCGGGCGATGAATTCGACCAGCTTGGGATCGTCCTGATCATAGTAATCCGCCGTCAGCGCCTGAAAATCCTTCTGCCCCAGCGCGCGCAACGCACAATGGCGCCAATTCGCGTGATCAAACAGCCGGGGATCGGTCTGCCCATAGATGAACGGATAGCGATAGCTGGACCAGTCCAGCGGCTTTTCGGGGGTGGCCCCCCCAGTAAATCGGCGCCCCAGGGCGCGCGACCAGTCGATGCTGTCACGTCGGGGCGCACGCGCCGCGAATCTGGGCGGCTCCGGCGCGCTGTCCGAGACATAAAACCCCGAACGGTCCCGCGCCGTGAGGTAATCATTGGCCTGCAATTCCGTATAGGCCAGCGTCACGGTGATCCGGCTGACCCCCAGATGCACTGCCATCCGGCGCGACGATGGCAGCTTTTCACCCTTGGCAAAGCGCCCCGACAGGATGCCCTCGGCGATCATCTGCTGGATCTGCGCCTGCAACGTGCCCTGGGCGTCGGCGTTCAGGAAAAATGTTTCAACGGGAATGGCCATGCAGCCCAGCTTAGACTGGACTTACATGGCTGACAATCTGGCCTGATACCGCGCGGTTCAGCCCCAGCCGGTGGTAAATTCGTCATAATCGGGATCATGCCGCCTGCGCCAATTGCGCCAGAACCGCCGCCAGCGCACCCGCACCGCCCAGAACAGCGCAACAAGCGAGGTCAGGATAATGATGTTCAGCCACGGAATGATCCGTATATCCGAGCTATCGACGGCGCGCACGCCCACCGCGTTGGGAAAGATCGACAGGAATTCGTTGCGCCAGCCATAATGCCGGACCACCACCCATTGCGCCTTTTCGGCGCTTTTCTTCGAGATCAGATCCGCCGCCTCGGCCTGCAGGTTGGAGGTGTCGAACTTGAAATATGGCGGCCAGCCCCAGCCGGTATCCTCATTGCGATAGATCATCGGCTTGCCATTGGTGCGGAAGGTCTGGATGAAAAACACATCGCGGTTCACCGTGCCGGTGCCACTACCCGCATCGGGCGCGGCCCAGAAGATCGAGTTTTCGCCGAAATCGATCCGCTTTCCATAGGTATCCGTGATCCGAACCACATCATGCTGAGGCAGCGTATAATGCAGAAACGCCGCCACGATCAGCAATATGACGCCCAACACCACCCGCTTTACGATCACCATTGCGGCCCCTTTCCCCGATACATGTCCACCTGACATAATGGCCCACGCGAAAGGATACAAACGCAACCTGACCGCACCCAAGGGTATTGGCGCGCGGATGTCACGAAAAGGCGCGGGCACGGCTTGCGCAAGCCCGTGCCGGAGAGGGTGCCGATCAGGGAGGTCCGGGCTGGGCCATTGCTGCCGATGTCGGCATCCAGTCCAACCTGAATATTCAGTACAATTCAACGCGTGACAGCTTAGCCTTCTCAAGGCTATGAGTGAGTGCATTTACGTAAACAGGAGAATGTCGTTGACGATCCTTTAGATCGCGCGATGCTTAAAGATATGAATACGCTTATTTATACGAGCCTTCGCGCGCCTGGCGATCCAACATGCCTCGCAGATGTCGACCAGTTGTTGCATGGCCCTGCATCGGCAAACCAACTGGCAAATCCGCATCAAATGGCGCGTCCAGCATCCACCAAGTATCTTGTGATGTCTGACCAGCATAGATACCCCCTCAGAGCGCGGACACCACTGCATCGCGGCGGGTGGCGATGACTGCGGTCTGGTGCGCAGGTTTGCCACGCCTGCGCCGACTGATCGGCCACGTCCTTGTCATCATCGGGCTTAGCCTTGCTCTTGCCGGCTGCACCCAGCGCGCATCATGGCGCGAAAAACTGACGGTGCATTTCACTACGCCTGACGGGCCTGTCAGCGTGAGCCGGGTTCTGGATGTGGATTTTACCGAAGGTCGGGAACTTGGCCCGATCTATAGCCCGGACGATATACACCTTATCGGCGAGGCGCTGGTCGCGCCTTTGGGGGATACGCAGCTTTTCATCCCGATAGACCGCATTTCAGGTGTGCGGATCTGGTACGCCCGCAGCGCGCTGAAATTGGCCGTGGGCACGCTGGCCGCACATGATCTGCCCGGAACCCAGGCGCAGCGCACGCCGCTGGACCTGCCGCGCAATCTGTGGCCGGTGATGGTGACGTTCACCGACCCGGCCGACCCGACCAGCCTTGCCTTGGTTGATCCGGGCGCGCTGGACGCAACCTTTGGTCCCGGCTACGCGATTGAGCGGCTGACCATTCAGACCACCAATGATCCGGTGACGCAGGGCCGCGTGGTGGCTGCGCTGCCTTGGATACATGACCCGATCGCCCGCATTGGGGGCGATCAGAGGCGCGAATACGATGACCCGCTGAACGGTCTTTTTGCATGGCATTTTGTCAAGGATTGAATGATGACGATTTCGAATGAGTTATTTTCAGCAATCCTTTCGCAGGCGTCCTATGATCAGGATTGCCGAAAATGCGTTCACGGCAAATGTTGAATTCAATTCATCACCACATGCTCCAAGGGCCGTTTGCAGGCTTTGGAGTTTAGGTTTGGAACGGCGAGCCTTGCCCCGCCCCGGCAACACAACGGGCAACGGGCGGCCCCCGTTTCAGGCCGCCCGTCGCATTTCATCTCATTTCATCTCATCGCCCTGCGGCGGCGCGCGTCAGCCGACGACGTTGAACTCCGGCCCATAGGGATAGCCGGTGATGTTCTCATTGCCGTCCTCGGTGATGATCAGCACGTCATGCTCGCGGTATCCGCCGGCGCCCGGCTGCCCCTCGGGCAGGGTCAGCATCGGTTCCATGCTGATCACCATCCCCGGCTCCAGCACGGTGTCGATATCCTCGCGCAGCTCCAGCCCCGCCTCGCGCCCGTAATAGTGGCTGAGAATGCCAAATGAATGGCCATAGCCAAAGGTGCGGTATTGCAGCAACTGGCGCTCTTGCAGGAAATCGTTGATCTTGTGGGTCACTTCGGCACAGCTCACGCCGGGCTTGAGCAGGCTCATGCCATATTCATGCGCGGCCACGTTCGCCTCCCAGATCTTGCGGCTGGCATCGTCCACCTCGCCGACAAACATGGTGCGCTCCAGCGCGACATAATAGGCCGACACCATCGGAAAGGTGTTCAGGCTCAGGATATCGCCATGCTCCAGCTTGCGCGCGGTCACCGGGTTATGCGCGCCATCGGTGTTGATCCCTGACTGGAACCAGACCCATGTGTCGCGATATTCCGCATCCGGAAACACGCGGGCGATTTCCAGTTCCATCGCGTCGCGCCCGGCAATCGCCACGTCGATCTCGCGGGTGCCCGGCCTGACGGCATCCTTGATCGCATAACCGCCGACATCGGCAATCGCGGTGCATTTGCGAATCAGTTCCAGCTCGGCGGCGGATTTATACATGCGCTGGCGCATCGTCGCGCCCGCAAGGTCCACCACGCTGGCCGGGCTCAGGAACGCGCCCAGCTTCTCGCGCTGAACCAGCGTCAGGTGATCGCCCTCATAACCGATGACCTTGCCCGCCCCGGACACCGACAGGATCGCGCGCCAGTAATTGTCACGCTGCCAGTCGGTATAGGTGATGTTGTCGCAAAACGACCTGCGCCAGGGCTGCCCGGCGTCGATCCCGGCAGAAATTGTCACGCATTCAGAAGGCGTTACCACCAGCGCATAGGGCCGCCCAAAGGCGCAATACAAAAAGCCGCTGTAATAGGCGATATTGTGCATCGAGGTGAAGACGGCCGCCTCTACCCCGGTCTCGGCCATGATCCGGCGCAGCCCGGCAACACGGGCCTCATATTCAGGGACGCCAAAGGCCAGAGGCGCCTTTTCCCCATTGTGCAAACGATACATTTCAGGACGTGAAGTCATTTCGACCCTCCTTGAACAAGAAAGATCCCGGCGTTCAGGAATGTTCATGCAATCCGCGCTTTTCCCCATCGGGGCGGCGACGCCATCGCCCGCGTGACAGTTCATTGCCCCAGTTCGCATTCCCGATCAAGAAATTTTGCGCTAGCCTGCGACAACTCTTCTGGCAAAGGTGAACGACATGCCCCGTCCCGGCCCATTGAACTTGATCACGGATGTGCCCGGCCTTCTGGTCGGCAACGCCTCGGATGAGCGGCTGAAATCCGGGGTGACGGTGCTGAGTGCCCAGACGCCGTTCACCGCCGGGGTGCATGTCATGGGCGGTGCGCCGGGCACGCGCGAAACCGATCTTCTGGCCCCGGACAAGACGGTCGAACAGGTGGATGCGCTGGTGCTGTCGGGCGGGTCGGCCTTCGGCCTTGATGCGGCCTCGGGCGTGGCGGATGAATTGCGCGCGCGCGGGCGCGGCTTTCGGGTGGGGGATCAGAACGTCCCGATCGTGCCCGGCGCGATCCTGTTCGATCTGCTGAATGGCGGCACCCATGGCTGGACCGAGAACCCCTATAAATCCCTCGGCAAATCCGCCCTCGCCGCGGCGGCGGTGCAGTTCGGGATCGGCACCGCGGGGGCCGGAACCGGGGCCACCACCGCCACGCTCAAGGGCGGGCTCGGCTCGGCCTCGCTGATCCTGCCCTCGGGTCACGTGGTCGGCGCATTGGTTGCGGTCAACGCACTCGGCTCGGCCACCATCGGCACCGGTCCGCATTTCTGGGCCGCCCCGTTCGAGATCGCCGCCGAATTCGGCGGCCTCGGCGCGCCGGCCCACTACCCCGATGTGCATCTCCCCGCCACCAAACTGCGCCAGCACGCCAATACCACGATCGGCATCGTCGCCACCGACGCCACGCTGACGCAGGCGCAATGCACCCGCCTTGCCATCGCCGCGCATGACGGCTTTGCCCGCGCGCTGCTGCCCTCGCACACGCCGATGGACGGCGATCTGATCTTTGCCGCCAGCACCAACAGCGCGCCATTGCACAACCCCATTCCGGACACGCTCCTGATCGGCCACGCCGCCGCCACCTGCATGTCCCGCGCGATCGCGCGCGCCATCCACGCCGCAACCCCCGCCAGCGGCGACATCCTGCCCTGCTGGCGCGATCTGCACGGCTAAGCCCTTCTCATTTGCAAAAATACTCATTCACGACCTCCCCCGCCTGGCGCAGCGATGCGGCTTTGCGGCGCTGGCAAAACCCGCAGGTCCTGCCTAAACTTCGCCTGCCACTGGACAAGCCGCGCGCAAAGTGCTTTGCCAAACGCGAACCGAATGACACATGAGGACCGATCACCATGACCAAAACCGATCTGAAATCCCTGCTCAAGGATCCCAGCCTGCTGTCCGAAAAATCCTATGTCGGCGGCGCATGGGTCGATGGCGACGGCACCTTCCCCGTCACCAACCCCGCGCGCGGCGATGTCATCGCCAATGTGGCCGACCTCAGCCGCGCCCAGGTCCGCGAAGCCATCGCCAAGGCCGAAGCCGCGCAAAAGGAATGGGCCAAATGGACCGGCAAGGAGCGCGCCATCGTGCTGCGCAAGTGGTTCGACCTGATGATGGAAAACCAGGACGACCTGGCCACCATCCTGACCGCCGAACAGGGCAAGCCGCTGGCCGAAGCCAAGGGTGAAATCGCCTATGGGGCCTCCTTCATCGAATTCTTCGGCGAAGAGGCCAAGCGCGTCTACGGCGAAACCATCCCCGGCCACCAGCGTGACAAGCGCATCACCGTGATCAAGCAGCCCATCGGCGTTGCCGCCTCGATCACGCCCTGGAACTTTCCCAACGCGATGATCACCCGCAAGGCGGGTCCGGCGCTGGCGGCAGGCTGTGCCTTTGTCGGCCGCCCCGCAGCCGAAACGCCGCTGTCGGCCACCGTCCTTGCCGTTCTGGCCGATCGTGCGGGCATCCCGGCTGGCGTGTTCAACATCGTCACCTCGTCGCGCTCCTCCGAGATCGGCAAGGAATTCTGCGAAAACCCCGCCGTGCGCAAGATCACCTTCACGGGCAGCACCGAAGTGGGCCGCATCCTGCTGCGTCAGGCCGCCGACCAGGTGATGAAATGCTCGATGGAACTGGGCGGCAACGCACCGTTCATCGTGTTCGACGACGCCGATCTCGACGCGGCGGTCGAAGGCGCGATCATGTGCAAATTCCGCAACAACGGTCAGACCTGCGTCTGCGCCAACCGGATCTATGTGCAAGCCGGCGTCTATGATGCCTTCGCCGCCAAGCTGAAGGACGCGGTCAGCAAGCTCAAGATCGGCGATGGCATGGAAGAGGGCGTCGCCCTTGGTCCGCTGATCAACTCCGATGCCATCACCAAGGTGCAGGAACATGTCGCCGACGCCAAGGCCAAGGGCGGCAAGGTCATCCTGGGCGGCGGCGATCCGGTGCAGGGTCCGGGCTATTTCCTGCCCCCCACCATCATCACCGGCGCCACGCAGGACATGCAGTTCGCAACCGACGAAACCTTCGGCCCGCTGGCGCCATTGTTCAAGTTCGAGGATGTGGATGACGTGATCGCAATGGCCAATGACACGATCTTCGGTCTGGCCAGCTATTTCTACGCCAAGGATCTCAGCCGCGTCTACAAGGTGGCCGAGGCGCTGGAATATGGCATCGTCGGCGTCAACACCGGCATCATCTCGACCGAGATGGCACCGTTCGGCGGGGTCAAGCAATCCGGCCTCGGGCGCGAAGGCAGCCATCACGGCATGGATGATTTCATGGAAATGAAATATATCTGCATGTCGGTCTGACCGACAACAAAGCCCCGGAAAATCAGGAGATTTTCCGGGGCAGACGCAAAACGCCCCGCCAGACAAGGCGGGGCGTTCCTTCATTCAGTCAGGCGCATCCGGGCGCCGGGCGCGCCCTGACGATCAGTTGACCGCCTTGGCGTCCACGACGTCCTTTTGCACCGTACCGTCACCGCTGGTGATGGCGATCCGGCGGGGCTTCAGCGCTTCGGGCACTTCGCGCACCAGATCGATATGCAGCATGCCATCGGCATGGGCCGCACCGGTCACACGGACATGATCGGCCAGCTGGAAACGGCGCTCGAACGCGCGGGTGGCGATGCCACGATGCAGATAGGTGCGCGCCGAATCATCATCGGCCTTGCGCGCCGCGACGATCAATGCACCGTCCTTCACCTCGACCGACAGGTCGGCGTCGGAAAATCCCGCCACCGCGACCGAGATCCGATAGGCGTCATCGGCGGTTTTTTCGATATTGTAAGGGGGGTAGGTCGGCTGTGCGACATCGCTGGACAGCACACGGTCCATCATGTCCGCAATTTGGTCAAAACCGACAGTGGCCCGGTAAAGCGGAGCCAGATCAAAGTTACGCATGGTATATCCTCCATTGAGCGATTCCATTATGGAATGCCTTCCCATCGGGACAGGCACTGTTGCCCGGCCCGCCATGCGGCACCGGACATCGCAGATATGGAAACGGATTTGCGCGGTTTCAAGAGGGGGATGTGCGCGCCGCCTCAGGGTTTGGAGAATTTCGCGCCCGCCGCGCCACCGCCCTGCCCGACCTGCACGCGGCGGAATTTCGGCGCCGTATCGACGGCGCGCGGCATGGCGCGCAGATCACGTTTCAGGCTGGCGACGACGCCGGGCAATTCCATCCCGTATGACACCGCCGCCCCATTGCGCGTGCCCCCGCTGCTGATCAGCGACACGATCCGCGCGCGCCCCTGATCGCGCACGAAGACCGGCGCCCCGGACGACCCGAAGGTGACATCGCAATCAAACGCCATCAGGCCACGCCCCCTGGCGGTGATCCCGCAATCGCGCTGCCAGGACAGCGCCGCATCGCGCCCCTTGCCATAGGACACCACGCTGACGCGCGCGCCCTGGCCCGACGGATCCGTCAGAACAAACGGGCTGGCCACCGCCGCCGGAATGGCCTGTTTCAGCTCCAGCAGGGCCACATCATGGCGCACCGCCTCGATACTCAGCTTGCGGCCGGGGATATAGTCGGAATGCACCGCGATTCGCCCCACCTGGCGCTGCTGGATGAATTTGCCATCGCGCAACCCGGCCCGAAAGGTCAGATCGCCTGGCGCCACCCTGCTGCCGTTGTTGTAAACGCAATGCGCCGCCGTCAGCACCAGATCCGGCGCGATCAGCGATCCGGTGCAATACCCGTCGCCGCCGATCTCGATCCGGCCCACGGCCTCCCATCCGAACAGATCGTCGCGATCCGTCAGGCGGATCAGGCCGCTGCCGGCCTGCACCGGGCTGGCCAGCAGGGCCGCCAGAAGGGGGATCAGACAGCGCCTCATGGCCGGGCAAACTTTGCGCCGGTGCTGCGCTGTGTGTTCACGCCCAGCATCCGCGCGGTCCCGACCTGCTGCCCCCCTTCGCCCGCGTCCAGAGCCGCGCGCAGCACCTGCAAGGGCTGCTCCAGCATGGTGCCCAGAGACACCTTGCGCCCACCCACCTCGGCCATGGCCGACACGACCGAGACAATCCGGGGCACGCCGCCGTCAAAGCTGAAGATCGGCGCGCCCGATGCGCCGAAATCAACGTCGCAGGACATCACCAGCACGCCCTGCTGGCGCGCCTCGACATTGCAGACCTCCTGCAGGGACGGCGCGTCAGAGCGCCCGCGCGCATAGGACACGACGCCGATCCGCTGGCCCTTTCGCGGGCGGCGATCCGTCTCGAACGGGACAACGCCGGATTTGCGGATCGGGTGATGCAACTCGAGCAGGGCCACATCATTGCTGACCCGGTCCGCCGCCACCGCCTGGTCATAATCGTAATCGGGATGCACGACCGCCCGCCTGACCCAGCGATAGGCCGAGGCGCGCCCATTGCGCCAACCGGCCAGAAACTCGATCTGGGACTGGTCGATGCGCTGCCCGCTGGTCTTGTCAAACAGGCAATGCGCCGCCGTCAGCACCAGATCCGGCGCAATCAGCGTGCCGGTGCAAAACCCGTGCCCATCCATATCCAGCCGCCCGACAGCCTCCCATCCGCGGCCATCGTCGCCGGTATCCAGACGCTTCAGCGCGCCCTGCTGAGCCTGCGCTGCCGTCATGGCAAGGACCATCGTGAGGGCCAGAATGAAAAACCGCAATAAACTGCCTCCGATGTGCCGGCGTTTCGACGCCCCAGCCTGAATCGCCCCCAAGGGCGGTTTGCTTTGTGTTTCGATTAGCAAGGGTTTGAGGCAGAATTTTGACGCCAGAGGCGCAATCCCCCACAACGCGAAACTTCTATAATGGCGCGCGCAGATCCGGCACGGCCGCCGCACCGGTAGTCTTGTCACCCGGCGCGCGGCCAAGCGCGGGAGGCATCGGCCCGCCCGTTGCCCAGTCCAGCAACTCCACCGTATGCACCACGGGAATATCCGTACCGCCGCCGATCTGCATCATGCAGCCGATATTGCCCGCCGCGATGATATCGGGCCGTGTCGCCTCCAATGTGCGCAGCTTGCGCGCCTTCAACTGACCCGAAATCTCGGGCTGCATCAGGTTGTAGGTGCCCGCCGACCCACAGCAGAGATGGCTGTCCGCAGGCTCGACCACCCGGAACCCGGCACGCTTCAGCAGATCCTTGGGCGCGTGTTTGACCTGCTGACCGTGCTGGAGCGAACAGGCCGCGTGATAAGCAATGCTCAGCCCCTTCCGCGCACCCTCGGGCATGTCCAGTTGCATCAGCAGTTCCGTGATATCCACCGTGATCCCCGCGACTCGCTCGGCCACGCTGGCCAGCGCATCATGGCGCAGCATGTGCCCGTAATCCTTGACGGTCGTGCCGCACCCCGAGGTGTTGATGACAATCGCATCCAGCCCCTCGCCATCCATTTCCGCGCTCCACGCCCGGATGTTCCGGCGCGCGGCGGCATGGCTCTCATCGGTCTTGCCCATGTGATGGGTCAGCGCACCGCAGCACCCCGCGCCCCTGGCCACCACCACGTCACAGCCCAGTCGCGTCAACAGCCGGATCGTGGCGTCGTTGATATCGGTGTTCAACGCCCGCTGCGCACAGCCCGTCATCAGCGCCACCCGCTTGCGCCGCGTGCCGCGCGCCGCAAAGGTCTGGGGATCGTCGTTGCGGCTGACCGGGGGCACCTGCCGGGGCGCCATGTCCAGCATCGCGCGCAGCCGCGCATCCGGGATCAGCCGCGCAAAGGGGCGCGCCACCCTGGCCCCCAGCAACGCCACGCGAAAACGCATCGGATAAGGCAGGATGCGCGCCAGCATCCAGCGCAGCGCGCGATCCGACAGGGGGCGCCTGTAATGCCCTTCGATATAGGCGCGCGCGTGATCGACCAGATGCATGTAATGCACGCCGCTGGGACAGGTCGTCATGCAGGCCAGGCAACTGAGACAACGGTCGATATGCTGCACGGTTTTGGCATCGGGCACGCGGTTGTTTTCCAGCATGTCCTTGATCAGATAGATCCGGCCGCGCGGGCTGTCCAACTCATCGCCCAGGACCTGATAGGTCGGGCATGTCGCGGTGCAGAACCCGCAATGCACACAGGCGCGCAGGATCTCATTGCTGCGCGCCACCGCCGGATCGCGCAATTGCTCGGGGGTGAAACTGGTCTGCATTATGCCACCGCTCCCATCAGTCCGGGGTTGAACAGGCCACGCGGATCGAACCGGTGCCGCACGCCGTCCTGCAATGCCGCCACCGCCGCCGATTGCGGCTGAAAGGCGGGAATGTCGCCGCTGCCGCGCACCCGCGTGGCATGGCCACCGCACCGCGCCACCAATGCGCGGATCGCGCGCCCCGACTGCCCGTCGGGCACCAGCAACCAGATCAGCCCGCCACCCCAATCATAGATCGCTTCGGCATCGGGCAGCCCGGCCACGATTGCCGGCGCATCCGACGGCTTGACCGAGACCCGCCAGACATCGCCGTCGCGCCCGTGAAACTGCGCGACATCGCGCAGATCCGCCCAGACCCGCGCCACCGCATCCGCGTCCATCTCCACGGCAAAGTCACCAAACTCCGCCAACTCCCGCTGCAAGCGCCCGGCGCGATAGCGCACCGACTCGGCAAACCCTTCCAGCCGGATCAGGGTCGCCCCCGTCGCAACATGCGCTGCCCCCGTCACGTCATAGGGCGCGCCCAGCGCCCGGCTCAACGCGCGCACCGCGCCGACATCTTCCAGTCCCTCGCAGATCAGCATCCCGCTGGCGCGGGGCCGGGGCAACACCTTCAGCGACACCTCGCTCAACACCCCCAGCGTGCCGAAACTGCCGCATATCAGCTTGACCAGATCATAACCCGTGACGTTCTTCATCACCCGCCCGCCATTCTTGACGATGCGGCCCTGCCCATCGACAAACCGCACCCCCAGCAGGAAATCGCGGCACGCCCCCACCGCAATCCGGCGCGGCCCGGATATGTTCGCGGCCACCATGCCGCCGATCGTCGGCACGCCATCCCTGCCCAGCAACCCGCGATGATCCATCGGCTCAAAGGCCAACTGCTGCCCCTGCTCGGCCAGCGCCGCCTCGACCTCGGCCAGCGGCGTGCCCGCACGCACCACCACCGTCAGCGCGCCGGGCTCATAAAGCGTGAGTCCGCTCAACCCGGCAACGCTCAACACATCGCCGCCGCCCCCCTCCCCGACGGGGCGCGTCCCACCCCCCTCAATCCGGAACGGGGCGGTCGCGGATCTGATCGTCTCGGCCAGTTCGGCCTCTGTGTCTGGGCGAATCATCATCTTCTTCTTTGAACAAATACTCAAAATCCCGCCATCGCGGCCTCACCCGGCGGCGCTGCGGCGCGCCGCGCTGCTTTCCAGCGGAAAGACCTTGGCCGGGTTCAGCAACCAGCGCGGATCGAACACATCCTTGACGGCCATCTGCATCTCCAGATCGACCGCCGCATATTGATGCCCCATCAGATCGCGCTTTTCGATACCCACGCCATGCTCACCAGTCAGACAGCCGCCGACCTCGACACATAGCTTCAGGATGTCCGCGCCCATCGCCTCACAGCGTTCCAGATCGCCGGGCCTGTTCGCGTCATACAGGATCAGCGGGTGCATGTTGCCGTCGCCGGCATGAAACACATTGCCCACATCCAGACCGTATTCGCGGCTCAACTCGCCGATCCGGCGCAGGACATGCGGCAATTGGCTGACCGGGATGGTTCCGTCCAGACACATGTAATCATTGATCTGCCCCATCGCGCCAAAGGCGGATTTGCGGCCCAGCCAGATCCGCGCGCTTTCCTCGTCCGAGCGGCTTTCGCGCAGTTCGACCGGATCGTGGCGCCGCGCAATCTCCAGAATGATCGCCAGTTGCGCGTCGATCTCGGCGTCCGATCCCTCGACCTCGACAATCAGCAAGGCCTCGCAATCGGGATACCCGGCCTTGGCAAAGGCCTCGGT
>CAKSUL010000012.1 GCA_934501475.1 uncultured Roseovarius sp.
AATCATCAGCCGCCTTCGCCGGGCTTTTCGGAAAAGTACTTGGCCAGCTTGCCGGTCTCGCCATCGCGCTCCTGGGCCTCGGGCAGCTCGTCTTTCTTGGTGATGATCACCGGCCACATTTCCGAGTATTTTCGGTTGAATTCCACCCATTCCTCCATGTCCGGCTCGGTATCCGGGCGGATCGCGTCGGCGGGGCATTCGGGTTCGCAGACGCCGCAGTCAATGCACTCATCCGGGTGAATCACCAGCATGTTCTCGCCTTCATAGAAGCAATCGACGGGACATACCTCAACGCAATCGGTGTATTTGCACGCGATGCAGTTGTCAGTGACGATATAGGTCATGGTGGACTCTCAGATTGGGCGTGTTGGCGCAGACTTAATCCAGCCCCCCGGATCATTCAAGCGTTCCGGGGCGATTGAGATCGAGTTTGCGCCGCTCCCGCTTGGTCGGGCGACCTTTTCCCTCATATCGCGGCGCCGGTGCGACATTGTCCCGCAGGGGGCGTTCGGCTTGCGGGGTAAGATCCTCGTAAAGGGTCTGTGCCTCGGATGCCGGGCCGCGCCGATCGCCAAGCGCGAGGATACGCACCACCCGGATTTCCCTGGCCTGTGCAAAGGTCAGCACATCCTGTGGCTTGACCGTGACGGCGGGCTTGGCGATCTTCTGGCTGTTGACGCGCACATGGCCCGCCCCGATCACCTTGGCCGCGAGCGAGCGCGTCTTGAAGAACCGCGCCTGCCACAGCCATTTATCTATTCGTATTTTATCAACCGTTTCAGACGATTGCACGGCGTTCCTCAGGTCTTGTTCTTGAGCCCCATCAGCGCGGCGGCAAAGGGGTTGTCGGGGTCGATCTTGTCCTGTCTGGCGGGTTTGGCGGAATAGGTACGCGCACCCTGATCGGGCTTGCCGCCCGGTTTGCTGTCCGGTTTGTCGCGCTGTTTGCCGCCCGGCTTTCCGCGCGGCTTTCCGTCCTGCTTGCCACGCGGCCTGCCGCCCGGTTTCCCCTCGGATTTTTCGGTGGGCTGGCCGGGTTTGGCACCGCGACCGCGCGGGGCGGCGGCCTGACGTGCGCGCCCGGCCCATGTGAAGGTATAAAATACTTCCTTTTCAGCACCTTCCGCGTCAGTCTTGATGTCAGTCTCTGGCAGATCCGTGGCCTCGGGCGCTGCGGCCTCGGCGGGGTGCATTTCGGCCTCGGGCTCGGCGCTTGCGGGTTCCGGTGCGGCTTCTGGCACGTCACTCGGCGCTGCGTCGCCATCTGCCGGTGCCGGCGCGGCGGCCTCAGCTTCGGGCGCGGCCCCGGCCTCTGGCGCGGGTTCGCCGGCAACAGGTGCGGCGGGTTGCTTGACCTTCTCGCGCTCGCCCCGCTCGCCCTTGTAGCCCAGGCCCTGCATCAGATCGGCGAATTGTTCCAGCGTCATCCCGGTGATCGACAGCATGTCCGCCGTCGCCTCGAAGCCGGACCGGCTGTCCAGCCCGCGCAGCATGTCGGCCAACCGCTCAAGCATGTCGATGCGGATCGCCCGCTCGCCTGCCGCGCGATAGCCGGCCATCGTGTAATAGCCCTGCGGCGCAGGCCCGGCGGGCACCGTCACCAAACCCGGCGGTGGGGCCTCGGGGAATTCCTGCAAATCGTTGGAAAGTGACCACAAAACCAACCGCAGCCGGGTCGGCGCCGGTTTCAGGAGCAGCGGCATGAAGATGGTGAACTGCCCGAACCGGATGCCATGCTTGCGCAATGCGCCGCGTGCGTCCTGATCCAGCGCCTTGACGTCATCGGCCACCGCACCGCGCGTGATCACGCCAAGCGCCTCGACCATGCGAAAGCCGAAGCCGCGCGCAAGGCCGGTCAGTTCTTCGTCGCGTTGCAGCGCCAGAAGCGGGTCGAACAGGGTGGCGATCTTGCGGTCGATGAAATGCTGCAACCGGCGCTCGACCTTCTGGATCACGTCGCTGCCGGCCTCTTCGTCGACAAATGCCTTGATCTGCGGCTTGAGCGGATCGGCCCCCTTGACCAGACGGCCCACCGCCTGATTGCCCCACATCAACCCGCCCTGTTCGGTAAAGTCGATCTCGGTATCGGGGGCGTTGTAGAACCGGTCGGCGCGCAGATGGAAATGCGGCGCGAGGGCCTGCAAGCTGGCCTGGCTGAGGGTCTTGGCCTCGGGGCCGCTGGCGGATTTGTCCTGGATAAACCGGAACCCGTCCAGACGCCCGACGAATTCGCCCTCGACCGTCACTTCACCGTTCTCATTCACTTCGGCCACGATGGCTTCCTTCTGCTTGAGCCGGCGCAAAAGCACGGATGTGCGCCGATCCACAAATCTCTGGGTCAAACGCTCGTGCAGCGCATCCGACAATCGGTCTTCTACAGCGCGCGTCGCCCCGCGCCAATGGCTTTCGTCATCGACCCAGCCCTTTCGTTGCGCGACATAGGTCCATGTGCGGATATATGCCAGCCGCTTGGACAGCGCGTCGATGTCGCCATCGGTGCGGTCGATGCGCTTGACCTGGCGCGCCAGCCAGTCATCGGGCACGCGCCCCAGCTCGTGCAGATCGGTGAATATGATCTGCAACAGATTGGCATGTTCGCTCTTTGATATCCCGCGAAAATCCGGGATGCGGCACACATCCCACAACAGCCGCACCGCGGGCCCGCCCTGCGCACGCGCCGCCACGTCGGGTTGGGCGGACAGGGCGCGCAATGTCGTGAGATCATCGGCGTCGCGCGCGCGCGCCAGAAGGTCATTGTCGGGCTTGGCCTCAAGCGAGGCGATCAGCGCGTTGAGCGTGCCGAATTGCAACGCGGAATTGCGCCACTCCAGCTTGCGGATCGGGGCAAAGCGGTGATCCATGATCGCGCGCGCCACCTCATCGTCAAGTTCGCTGGCGTCGCCCGTGACCCCGAATGTGCCGTGGCGCATCCCGCGCCCTGCCCGCCCGGCGATCTGGGCCAGTTCATTGGCGGCAAGGGCGCGCATCCGCTGGCCGTCGAATTTGGTCAGGGATGAAAACGCCACATGGTCGATATCCAGATTGAGCCCCATCCCGATGGCATCGGTCGCCACCAGATAATCCACATCGCCATTCTGATAGAGCGCCACCTGCGCATTGCGCGTGCGCGGGCTGAGCGCGCCCATGACCACCGCCGCACCGCCCTTCTGGCGGCGTAGCAGCTCAGCGATGGCATACACATTATCAACCGAAAATCCAACTATTGCACTGCGTGCAGGCATCTTGCTTATCTTTTTCGAACCCGTATAGGTCAATTGCGACATTCGGGTGCGCGATATGAATTCGACGTCCGGAATCAGATTGGCGATGGTCGGGCGCATGGTTTGCGCGCCCAGAAACTGCGTCTCGCGCAGGCCGCGCATGTTCAGCAGGCGGTCGGTGAAGACATGGCCGCGCTCGGGGTCGGCGCAGAGCTGGATTTCATCCACCGCCACGAAATCGGCGCCGATGCCCTGCGGCATCGCCTCGACCGTGCAGACCCAGTATTTGACGCGCGGCGGCACGATCCGCTCTTCGCCGGTGACCAGCGCCACCACCGAGGGGCCACGCGCGGCCACGATGCGGTCGTAGACCTCGCGCGCCAGCAGGCGCAGCGGCAGGCCGATGACCCCGGTGCGATAGCCCAGCATCCGCTCGATCGCGTAATGGGTCTTGCCGGTATTTGTCGGGCCCAGAACCGCCAGGGTTCTTGACTGCTCGGCCATATGCGCCATCCCCTTATCATCGGTGGTTCAGAGTTCGGCCCCGCCGATATCACCGTCCAGACGGCTCAGGGCGTCTGTTACGTCTTCGAAATAGGGATGTATAGCCAAAACACGGGTATAGGCCTCACGCGCAAGATCGGGCTGGCCGACCTGCTCAAGCAACGCGCCCAGCGAATAGATGGCGGCGAAATGGCGCGGGCGCAGGGCCAGCGCGCGTTCGATATCGTCCAGCGCCGGACCGTAAAGACCCGCGCGCGCATAGGCGACCGAGCGCGCGTGCCAGCCTTCGGCAAAATCGGGCGCATGATCGGTCAGGGCCGTTAGATGCGCAATCGCGGCGTGGTAATCGGCGATTTCCAGCGCATCACGCCCGCGTTTGAGCAACAAATCCATCGAGGGTGAGCCGGATTTGACGATCTCCTTCTGAATTTGCACCCCGATTTGCAGGGCCTCGGCGCGCTCGGCCGTTTGCAGGCGCTGATAAAGCGCCTCAAGCCCCGCATCATCTGCGGCGCAAGGTAAGGAAAACATCACTATCGCCAGACCTGCCGCGACGATACGATTGAGATTGCGAAACATTGTGCTCATAACATTGTGCTCATGACGACGCTGAGTTTAGCGTGCATTACCGGGAATCAAACCCCCCGGAAGATCAATTCGAGAGGAGCACAGATGAGCGACACAATCACAACGGCCGTGGCAGCCCTGAATGACAAGCTGGCAGGGCGCAGCATCGACGGCACCGCGAAATTCGTGATCCAGGGCGAAGGGTCCGTGGTGATCGACGATTCCGGCGCGCGCGCGGGCGACGACGACACCGACGTGACGCTGACCGCCGACGCCGACACGTTTCAGGCCATCATGGACGGTGACATGGACCCCACCGCCGCCTTCATGTCCGGCAAGCTGAGCGTGGATGGCGACATGGGCATGGCGATGAAGCTGGGCTCGGTCCTGAGCTGAGATGCTGGAGCGCGCGCCCCTTTACGAGGACGTCGCGGATGCGCCGTCCGGCGGGGCCGCCTATTGGGTGGCGGCGCGCGATGGCGTGCGCCTGCGCATCGGCGGATGGGGCGGCGCGGCCCCCAATGGCACGGTCCTGCTGTTTCCGGGGCGCACCGAATATATCGAGAAATACGGCCGCGCCGCGCGCGACCTGGCCGCCTGTGGCTATGCGACGCTGACGATCGACTGGCGCGGTCAGGGTCTGTCGGATCGCCTGACACCTGATGAGATGGCCGGGCATGTCGGGCATTTCGCCGATTATCAGGCCGATGTGGCCGCCATGCTGAGCACCGCCGAGGCGCTGAACCTGCCCCGGCCCTGGCATCTGCTGGCGCATTCCATGGGCGGGTGCATCGGCCTGCGCGCGCTGATGAACGGCCTTCCGGTGGCTTCGGTCGCGTTTTCCGCGCCGATGTGGGGCATCCGCATGTCCGAAACCGTGCGCCCGGTGGCCTGGAGCCTGTCCTGGAGCAGCCGGCATCTGCGCATGGACCACCATTACGCCCCCGGCACGACGGCCAATGAAAGCTATGTCCTGGCCGAGCCGTTCGAGACCAACAAACTGACCAATGACCCCGAGATGTATCAATATATGGTGGATCAGACGCGGGCCTATCCCGCCCTTGGTCTGGGCGGGCCCAGCCTGCGCTGGCTGCATGAGGCGCTGAAGGAATGCCGGGATCTCTCGAAGCGGCCCTCGCCGGACCTGCCCGCCATCGTCTTTGCCGGCACCGATGAGGACATCGTCGATCTGGCACGCATCCGCGCGCGCGTTGCCGCATGGCCGGGCACGGATCTGCATATGATCGACGGCGGCCGCCACGAGGTGCTGATGGAGTGCCCCGCGATCCGTAACCGGGTTTTCAAGCAGATCTGCGGGTTTTTTCACACCATGGGCGCACATGCACCGAACGGCAACGCACCAGACGCCGCGACGGGTATCTGACGTGTCCTGCATTTGATCTGAGGCACCAATCAGATGCAGAATGCCGACAACATTGAAAGGGCGCGGGCCTTTCCCCGCCGCGCGCCGGAAATGCCCGCCCCCCTCTTGCTGCGCGTCCGGCACCGGCCTATGTGATGGGCAACGCAAAATCATGAGGTTTTCAGATGTTCAACGCCCCCTGTCCCGTTCGCGATGCAAATGCCACCCCGGGCAGTGACGGTCTGGGCGATCTTCCCGAATGGGATCTGAGCGACCTCTATTCCGGCGAGGACGCGCCCGAACTCAAGCGCGATCTGGACTGGCTCGAAGCGGCATGCGCCGATTTCGCCCGCGATTACGAGGGCAAGCTGACCGGTCTGGACGCCCCCGCCCTGCTGGAATGTATCCGGCGCGACGAAGCGATCACCAATATCGCCGGGCGGGTGATGTCCTTTGCCGGGCTGCGCTATTATCAGCGGACCACCGATGGCGGGCGCACGAAATTCCTCTCGGACACGCAGGAAAAGATCACCAATTACACCACCCCGCTGGTGTTTTTCACGCTTGAATTGAACCGGCTGGATGATGACCATCTGGCCACGCTTCTGGCACAGAACGCCGAACTGGCGCGCTACAAGCCGGTGCTGGACCGGATCCGCGCGATGAAGCCCTATCAGCTGAGCGATGAGCTGGAAAAATTCCTGCATGATCTGGGGGTTGTCGGCGATGCCTGGGAACGCCTGTTCGATGAGACGATCGCCGGGCTGAGTTTCGACGTCGATGGTGAGGTGCTGAACATCGAGGGCACGCTGAACCTGCTGACCGAGCAGGACCGCGCCAAACGCGAGGCCGCCAGCCGCGAACTGGCGCGGGTCTTTGGCGCGAATATCCGCACCTTTGCGCGGGTGCACAACACTTCGGCCAAGGAAAAGGAAATCGTCGATCGCTGGCGCGGGATGCCGACGGCGCAGACTGCGCGCCACCTCAGCAATGATGTGGAACCCGAGGTGGTCGAGGCGCTGCGCGATGCGGTCGTGGCCGCCTATCCCCGCCTCAGCCATCGCTATTACGAGCTCAAGCGCAAATGGCTGGGGCTGGACCGGATGCAGGTGTGGGACCGCAACGCGCCGCTGCCGATGGAGGAAACCCGCGTGATCGGCTGGGACGGCGCGCGCGAGACGGTGATGCAGGCCTATAGCGGGTTCGATGCGCGCATGGGCGATCTGGCGCAGCCGTTCTTTGATCGCGGCTGGATTGATGCGGGCGTGAAGCCGGGCAAGGCACCGGGCGCGTTTTCTCATCCCACGGTGACCAATGTGCATCCCTATGTGATGCTGAACTACCTGGGAAAACCGCGTGATGTCATGACCCTGGCGCATGAGCTGGGCCACGGCGTGCATCAGGTTCTGGCGGCCGATCAGGGTGAATTGCTCAGCTCGACCCCCCTGACCCTGGCCGAAACCGCCAGCGTGTTCGGTGAGATGCTGACCTTTCGCAAGCTGCTGGACGGCGCGCGCACCGAGGCCGAGCGCAAGGTGCTGCTGGCCGGCAAGGTCGAGGACATGATCAACACGGTGGTGCGTCAGATCGCGTTCTATGATTTTGAATGCAAACTGCACGCCGCGCGGCGGACCGGTGAACTGACCCCGGACGACATCAACGCGCTGTGGATGTCGGTGCAGGCCGAATCGCTGGGACCGGCATTCGATTTCATGGACGGATACGAGACATTCTGGGCCTATATCCCGCATTTCGTGCATTCGCCCTTCTACGTCTATGCCTACGCCTTCGGTGACGGTCTGGTGAACGCGCTATACGCGGTCTATCAGGAAAACCCCGAAGGCTTTCAGGACAAGTATTTCGACATGCTCAGGGCCGGCGGGTCCAAGCACCACTCGGCGCTGCTGGCGCCGTTCGGTCTGGATGCCAGCGATCCCAAATTCTGGGACAAGGGGCTGAACATGATTTCCGACATGATCGACGAGCTGGAGGCGATGGAGGGCTGACCGGCCCGCCATGTCCCGGCATTGGCCGCGCGGCGATTCAGGGCTGCGCGGACAGAACCATGTAGCGCTCGAACGCGTTGCTGGGGGTTTCGGCCTGGGTGATCATTCCGCGCAGCACCTGCACCGCGGCGGGGGATGTGACCGGGGTGAAATGGTTCAGCCCCTCACCATCGCCAAGGGCGGTGAAATCAATCACGCTGACCTCAAGATTGCCCACCTTGTCCGGCCCGTCGATCCGCCCCAGCCGCGTCTTCCTGCCGCTCAGGAACCCGGCAAGGCTGAGCGCGCGGTCCTGGCGCGAGATGAAAATCATGAACGGTTGCGGCAGCTTGCCGATCGCTTCGGCCTGTTTCTGAAACAGGTCGGGGTCAATATCGGGCGACATCAGCACCACGCCGCTGATGCGCGACAGCAGTTGATGGTCCCCGCGCAGCGCCGCCTGACGCAGCACCTCCATCGTCAGTTGCGCGCCCATCGAATGCGCCAGCAGGAACACCTTTTCGCCCGGCTTGGCCGTCAGCGCGTGCAGCATCGCCTCCATGTCGTCGCGCGCGTAAAGCACGCTGTCGCGGTCATAGATATAGCCGCGCGGATCGCCCGCCGAGGGCCAGGAAAACAGGATCGAGGGCATGGGCATCTGAAAGTCGGCCCTGATCTGCGCCAGGCGATACATCGCCTCGGAGAGGGTGTTGTTGTAGCCATGGATAAAGACCAGCGATTCCCCGTGCGTCTCATGGGAACGCAGATCGCGGATCATCGAGGCCATTCCGTCAAAAATCCGGGTGTCCGTCACCACGAAATCGGTGTTGGGATCGACCGGGCGGTGGCGTGGGGTCCATTCCACCAGGCCCGGCTCGTGGGTGGGCGGGATCGAGATTTCGTTGCGAAAGAAATTCATGCGCTCCGGGCGCTTTTCGCCGAATACCGCGCCGGTCCGGTTCAGCGCGCGCTGCGTCGCCACATAGACGGTCTGGGTTTGGGCACCGGGCACGGTTGCGCCATATCGCGCGGTCTCGCGCGGCGCGCACGCCAAGAGGAGTGTCAGCGCAACAAAGATGACACCGGCGCGCAAACGCCGGTGCCCAGAAAAATCCCGAACTTCGTGGCCTTGCGCCATCCCATGCCCCCTCAGGCGAATCATAGCGGCACGCTACTGCGCTTTGCCCCTCACGCCAAGCTGTGCTGACATCACGCGTCGGTCAACATGCCTTTCTCCGCCGCCAGGCTGCGCATCCGTTTCTGCAGCTTTTCAAAGGCGCGCACCTCGATCTGGCGGATGCGTTCGCGGCTGACGTCATATTGCCCGCTCAGATCCTCGAGGGTGACGACCTGATCGCTGAGGCGACGCTGGGTCAGGATGTCCTTTTCGCGATCATTGAGCACATCCATCGCAGCAGTCAGCATTTCGCGGCGGATTTCCAGCTCGTCGCGCGCTTCGTAATCACCGGCCTGATCGGCATCTTCATCCTCAAGCCAGTCCTGCCATTGCATCGTGCCTTCGCCGTCCGAACCGACCGTGGCGTTGAGCGACGCGTCGCCCCCCGACATGCGCCGGTTCATCGAGATCACTTCGTCCTCGGTCACGCCCAGTTGCGTCGCGATGATCTTGACGTTGTCGGGGTGCAGATCACCCTCTTCCAGCGCGCCGATCTTGTTCTTGGCCTTGCGCAGGTTGAAGAACAGCTTTTTCTGCGCCGAGGTGGTGCCCAGCTTGACCATCGACCACGAACGCAGCACATATTCCTGGATGCTGGCCCGGATCCACCACATGGCGTAGGTCGCCAGGCGAAAGCCCCTTTCGGGGTCGAATCGCTTGACCGCCTGCATCAACCCGACATTCGCCTCCGAGATCACCTCGGCCTGCGGCAGGCCATAGCCGCGATAGCCCATGGCGATCTTGGCCGCGAGCCGCAAATGCGACGTCACCATGCGATGCGCCGCCTCGGTATCGCCCTTTTCGACCCAGGCCTTGGCCAGCATGTATTCCTCTTCCGGCTCAAGCAGGGGAAACTTGCGGATTTCCTGCATATAGCGGTTTAGACCGCCTTCCGGAGTCGGGGCGGGCAGATTTGCGTAATTGGACATGTGTACAGTCCCTCCCACATGTATATCCTGTTAACATCGACTTAATCGCCAGCCCGGCCCTTTTCAAGGTGGATAGGGCATAAATGTTAACCCATTATGAAGTGTTAACCCCGTATGACGGTGAAAGTTCCGTCGCTGCCAGCTTTTTGTCAGCGCCTCACGCGCTTGTGCGCGAAACTGCCCCCGGATGGGGTGGAGTCCGCCCCTTCAGCCGCGCAGCGCCGCCATCAGCGCCTGCATGTCGGCGGGGATATCAGCCTCAAAGCGCATGTCCTCACCGCTGACCGGGTGCGAAAATCCCAGCACGGCGGCATGAAGCGCCTGACGCGCAAAGGCGCGCGCCGCCTCGGCCCCCGCCTCACCGACGGATTTCAGCGCCAGCTTGCGCCGCCCGCCATAGGTGGGATCGCCGATCAGGCCGTGACCGCAATGGGCCATATGCACGCGGATTTGATGCGTGCGCCCGGTTTCCAGCCAGCAATCCAGCAAAGAGGCCACCGGGGGCGCACCGAAACGCTCGACGATACGCGCGCGGGTGACGGCATGACGCCCGCCGGTGAACAGCACCGCCTGTTTCTGGCGGTCCGTGCGGTGGCGGGCCAGTTGGGTGGTGATGCACAGGGTATTTCCCGGCTCAAAGCTGACGCCGCGGATGCCGCGCAGGCGCGGATCGCTCGCATCGGGCACGCCGTTCACCACGGCGCTGTATTTGCGCTCGACCCTGTGGGCCTCGAACTGGGCGGCAAGGCCGTGATGCGCGCGGTCCGATTTCGCCACCACCAACAGGCCCGATGTGTCCTTGTCGATGCGATGCACGATTCCCGGCCGTTTGGAGCCGCCCACACCGGACAATTCCCCGCCGAAATGATGCAGCAGCGCATTGACCAGCGTGCCCGACGGCGTGCCCGGCGCGGGATGCACCACCATGCCCGCCGGCTTGTTGATCACGATCAGGTCCGCGTCCTCGAACACGATCTCAAGCGCGATATCCTGCGGCAGGATATGGCTGTCCTCGGCCACGGGCACGGTGATGCGCACGAGGTCGCCCTCGGCCACCCTGGCCTTGGGATCGGCCACCACGTCACCGTTCAGCGTCACCTGACCGTCGCTGATCAGCCGCGCCAGCCGTGTGCGCGACAGGGCAGCGTCCTCTGGCACATCACGCGAAAGCGCCTTATCAAGGCGCGGCGGCGGATTTTCCGAGATCCGGACAGTCAAACAGGTAGAGCCCATGAACGATGATCCTCAGCCGGTCGATCCGGCGCTGGTAAAATATCTGCGCGTGCTGGTCACGGTGCTGACTGTCACGATGATCGTCGGGTTTCTAGTGATCATTGCGCTGCTTGTCATCAGGTTCTCGGACACAGCGCCGAAAATCACCCCGGATGCCGCCGGCGCGCCGCTGACCCTGCCCGCTGCGATCACCCTGCCCGAGGGCGCGCGCGCCACCGCCTTTACCCAAGGGGAGGATTGGTTTGGGGTGGTCACCGATCAGGACCAGATCCTGATTTATGAACGCGCGAGCGGCGCATTGCGCCAGACCATCACCCTGGACTGAACCCGCATATGCGCCCCTATGCAAGCCCGCCGAAACCATGCATGATCCGGCCATGTCGTTGACGCGTTGGATATGGCTGCTGATGGCAGTGTGGGCGGTGCTGTTTGCCGCCTCATTCGCAATGGCCTTTCTGACCGGGCCAAGCGGCGACGGCTTTACCCGCGGGTTGAACCGGATCGAGATCTTCGCGCAGCTTCAGTTCGGCGCAGGCGCGGTTGGCGGGCTGATCTGGCTGATCGGGCGGCGGCTGACGCGGGGCAGCGCGCTGCGCTGGATCAGCCGCATACCGGTGCTGATGGTCGCGCTGCTGATCGCGGTGATCGGCGGGATCATCGCCTACGCCCAGATCAGCCAACCCGCCCTCACCCCCCTGCCCGCCCTGCAACCGACCGACGCGATTCCGGTGCCCCCGGCCGAGTGAGCGCCCCGTCTCGCCGCCACCGCACACGCGCGTCCAAGTGAAAAATCAGGGCTGCGCTGATTTGACGCAAATTTTCACCAATTGATGGAACATGTGAACACCCGCGGGCGTTGTCATTCGTAACGCGTTATTTTCAAGGGAGAAGATCATGGCACTTGATCAAGGAAAGCCCCGCGGGCTGCACAGCTTTTTTGCCGAGGACCCGGAAAAAGCGGATGAAGAGTTCTTCGGGCGCGTCCCGAATGCCGATCGCCGCGGGTTTCTGAAGCGCACCGGCCTTGCCACCATGGCGGCGATGGTCGGCACCTCGATTCCGTTTCATCGCAATATTCCCATCGGCTTTGTCCCCGCTGCCCTGGCGCAAGAGGACGTGCTGGTGGGCAAGGACGGTCTGACGCTGCTCAATGATCGTCCGGTGAACGCCGAAACGCCGCCCGAATTGCTGGATGACCCGATCACGCCGACCGCGCGCCATTTCGTGCGCAACAACGGCATCCCCCCCGAGACGGTGGACGCCGACAGCTGGACGCTGAAGATCGACGGTTTCGTGGATAACGAACTGGAGCTGTCGATCGCCGATCTGCGCGAACAGTTCGAGGTCGTCACCATGGCCCTGACGGTGGAATGCGGCGGCAACGGTCGCGCGGGGTTCAACCCGCCCGCGAAGGGCAACCAGTGGACCTATGGCGCGGTCGCCTGCTCGGAATGGACCGGCGTGCGCCTCAAGGACGTGCTGGAAAAGGCCGGCGTTCAGTCCAACGTGATCTATACGGCCCATTACGGCGCGGACACGCATCTGTCGGGCGATCCGGAAAAACTGCCGATTTCGCGGGGCCTGCCGATCGAGAAGGCGATGACAGACGATATCCTGATCGCCTTTGAAATGAACGGCGAGGCGATGCACCCGCTGAACGGCGCGCCGCTGCGTCTGGTGGTTCCGGGCTGGCCGGGATCGACCTCGCAGAAATGGCTCACGCGGATCGAACTGCGCGATGTGGTGCATGACGGTGCGAAAATGACCGGAACATCCTATCGCGTGCCCAACCGCCCCGTCGCCCCCGGCGAGGATGTCGCCACCGAGGATTTCGTCATCATCGAGCGGATGCCGGTGAAATCGCTGGTCACCTTCCCGGCCAATGGCGCCGAAATCGGCATGGAAACCGAAGTGCGCGGCCATGCGTGGTCCGGTGACCGCACCGTCAGCAAGCTGGAAATCTCCAAGGATTTCGGCGCATCCTGGCAGGAGGCCGAGCTGGACGATCCGGCCAATTCGGGTGCCTGGCAGAACTGGCGCGCCAATGTCACCTTTCCCCAGGCCGGCTATTACGAGGTCTGGGCACGCGCGACCGACAGCGAAGGCGTGATGCAGCCCTTTGCCATCGACTGGAATCCCAAAGGGTATCTCAACAACACCATGCACCGCGTTGGCCTGCGGGTAAGCTGAGACCGAACAGAGGGGGCCGATGCGCCCCCTCATCCCATCTGCGGAGACACAAATGAAACGACTAATCCACTGTGCCGCCCTGGCATTGGGCGCAACGCTTTTTTACGCCTCCCCCCTGCTGGCCGATCTGACCGAGGATCTGGCCACAGCCGATATCAAAGCCGGCGAAAAGGTGTTCCGGAAATGCAAGGCCTGCCACACCGCCGACCCTGACGGGCGCAACATGACCGGCCCCAACCTCTATGGAATCGTCGGTCGCAAGGTCGCAGCGGTTGAGGGTTTCAGCTATTCCAGCGCCATGGCCGAATATGGCGGTGAATGGACGCCCGAACGTCTGGACGCCTACCTGACCAAGCCGCGCGCGGTGGTCAAAGGCACCAAGATGAGCTTTGCCGGACTGCCAAAGGATAAGGACCGCATCAACCTGATCGCCTATCTGAACACGCAATCCGACACGCCGCTGCCCTTTGGCGCAACGCAAGAGGCGGGCACGCACGACACATCCGAGGCAGATCAAGCCGATGAGAACGAATTCGGCCTGCTGAAAAACGCGCCCGGCGTCGAGACCACCTTTTACAGTTGCACCGCCTGTCATTCGGAAATGATCATTGCGCAACAGGGTCTTAGCCGCGCGAATTGGGACGATCTGCTGGATTGGATGATCGAAGAGCAAGGCATGAACGAACCCGACGCGCAAGAGCGCACCGAAATCCTCGACTACCTTGCCGAGCATTATAACGAGGATCGCCCGAACTTTCCGCGCCGCTGAGCGTGATCCTTGGCCACGCGAACAGCGCAACCGTGCCGGACCGTCCGTCAGCGAAAATGGGGGGTGGTACCACCTCCTGGTCTCGAACCAGGGACCTCTTGATCCACAATCAAGCGCTCTAACCAACTGAGCTAAGGCGGCACTACCGGCGATTTAGCCATCCCGCGCCGCAAATGCAACCCCGTTTAGGGCGTTTTGCGCAGGTCCCGCACCGGGCTGGCGGGCTGGCGCGTTCTTGCAAAGCGGGCCGTTTCACGCTACGCCGCCAGCAAGGGCTTTTGCATCCTTCCTCGTCAGGAAAACCGCAAGGGGCTTTGACACCGACAGGGGGCGACCATGGGCATGAACACCGAACGCGACATCGAGGCGAATCTTCAGATCGGGCCGACCGACCTGGGCATGGTGCGCATCTTCGTCGAATCGCAAGGCACCGAGATCCCCATGGATTTCACCCCCGAAGAGGCCGAGGAAATCGCCGCCGAAATCATCGCCGCCGCCAAGGCGGCACAGGCGCGCGGTTCATAGGCGCGGATCGCGCAGCGCCTGCAGGCGGCGCGCCGCATCACGGGCAAACCTGCGCGTCAACGCCGTGCGCCGCGCCGCGGCAAGGCGGGTTTGCGGCCCCATGCGGATGATCTCGGCGCTATAGGCATCCGCAATGATCAGCCCGGTGCCATCGGGCAAAAGATCGGTCGGGAACGCGCCGTCCACCGCCCAGAAATACCGGTCACACCAATCCAGATAGCCCTGCCATTTGCCGTCGGTCTGAAAATCAACGCGGCTGGACTTGCATTCGATCACCCAGATCTCGCCCTTGGGGCCAAGGGCCATGACATCGACCCGCTTGCCGCGCTCAGGCGCGAATTCCTCGATGCAGGCATAGTCATAGCCGCGCAGATGGCGGCACACGCCACGCGCAAGCAACTGGCCGGGTTGTAACATCTGATCCATGATGGATTTGTGAACAGGAGGTGAACAAAAATCAACCCCTTCTGCCCCTTGTTGCGCGCCCCCGCACGCACTAGATTGTGCAGTGGCGGGTGCTGCCCTTCTCGTGACTGGTTGCATTCCGGTGGCCTTAAGCAATTCCGAGGGAGCTGGCTCTGTCCGGACCGTGGTCCGGTTACCCGGTGCCCACCTGTACATACAGGTCCTCGGGAATGAGAGAACCAAACGGCTGCGTGCGGGCCCGCCACCATACCCCTTCGCGCCACCATGTCGCGGCATGTGCGACAATGCAAAAGGCCACCCCAACGGGTGGCCTGCGGCGTTTTATTCATCTGCATGAACGCTTTAGCGGCGCGACTGATGGCCCCCGCGCCCGGCTGCAACCCGGATCGGGATCATTTCGCCCGTCGGTCTGGCGACACGGTGACGGCGTCCGCCGCGCGGTTCGTCGTCGTCGTCATCCTTGAGGCGCATCACCGCGATGGCGAATTGCACACCGGCAAACACGATCCCGTTGGCAAGCCACAGCACCAACAGCGCCAGCCACCCCTTGTCGGAATTCAGAATCAGGTGGCGCAGATGGGCGATATCGAACCACAGCAGCATCCCGACAAACAGACCCGCAATGCCAAAACCGATGGCAACATGGGTGATATAGAGACGGATTAGTTTTGGCATGGCCGCGACTCCTGTCTTGTGTCTATCCAATATAGCCCGATTCAGGCGGGTCTCAAGGGACTGCGCTGAAAATGGCCGATGTGTCGCCTTAAAACGCCTCGGGACGGGTTTCGCGGGCCATATGGTCCAGAACGGCATTGACGAATTTCGGCTCGCGCCCCTCGGGGAAAAAGCTGTGGGCGATATCCACATATTCCATGATCACCACCTTGGGCGGCGTGTCCATGCCGGTCAGTTCGGCCCCCGCCGCGCGAAACAGCGCGCGGATGGTCGGGTCGATCCGGTTGATCGGCCATTTCGCCACAAGCGCGCGGTCGGTCATCTGGTCGATCGGGCGCTGCCGTTCGACCGCGCCATCCAGAATGTCGCGGAACAGATCCACATCGCCGTCGATCATGTCGGTCTCATCGTCCAGTTCCGCGCCAAAGCGATGCTGGAGGAATTCGCCATAGACCGCATCCACCCCCTGATCGGAATGTTCCATCTGGAACAGCGCCTGCACCGCATAAAGCCGCGCCGCCGAACGCATCTTGCGTTTCTGGTTGCCCGACAGGGGTTGATCGGGGGGCGGCGTGTGCGGGGCGGTCATGCTGTCGGCGTTCCTTTGGTCTTGCCTGCGATCAGCAGGTCATCGGCACCGGGGAGGAAACCCACCCCCTTGCGCGGAGCGCCCCATTTACGGGTCAGCGCAACCAGATGCAAGGCCGCCGCCGCCGCACCTGCGCCCTTGTTCATGCGCGCGGGATCGGCGCGCACCTCGGCCTGATCGCGGTTCTCGACGGTCAGGATTCCGTTGCCGATGCACACCCCCTGAAGCCCCAGCAGCGTGATGCCGCGGCTGCTGTCATTGCACACGGTTTCATAATGCGTGGTTTCACCCCGGATCACGCAGCCAAGCGCGACATAGCCGTCGAAATTGCTCAGCCGCTCGGCGATGCCGATGGCGGTGGGCACTTCCAATGCGCCGGGCACCTCGACCAGATCAAAGGTGGCGCCGGTTGCCTCGATCTCGGCGGTGGCGCCGGCGATCAGGTTGTCGGCGATGTCGCGATAGAAGGGGGCCACCACGATCAGCAGCTTCACCGGTTTGTCGAAACTGGCGCGCTCAAGCGTGTATTCGGTGTCTGCCATGCTCTCAGCCCTTGCTCAGCGGATGGGTGTCGATGATCGAGATGCCATAGGCGTCCAGCCCCAGATAGCGGGTATCGGGGCTGTCGGTCAGCAGGATCAGCTCCTGCAGGCCCATGGTGGACATGATCTGGGCGCCAAGGCCGGTCTGCTTGATGGTGCGCGGGCCCTTTTCGTCGATCTCCCCGGCCAGTTTCGGCGAGGGCTGGCGAAACAGGAACACCGCACCGCGCCCGGCCTCACTGATGATCTGCATCGCGCGGGGCAGTTTGCCCGCCGGGCTGCCGCCGACGCCCAGGGCATCCTCAAGCGCGTTCAGCGCATGGGCGCGCGCCAGAACCGGCGCGCCGTCGTCGATATCGCCCTTGATCAGCACGACATGTTCCGTGCCGCTGATCTGATCGGTAAAGATCCGCATCTCCCAGGTGCCGCCGACATGGGCCGTCACCTGCTCGCGGCGGGTTTCACGCACCAGATTGTCGTGCTTGTGGCGATAGGCGATCAGATCGCTGATCGTGCCGATTTTCAGCCCGTGCTTGGCGGCCATCGTGATCAGGTCCGGCAGCCGCGCCATGGTGCCGTCCTCTTTCATGATCTCGCAGATCACGCCCGAGGGATGCAGCCCGGCAAGGCGCGAAATATCCACCGCCGCCTCGGTATGGCCCGCGCGCACCAGAACGCCGCCATTGCGCGCGCGCAGCGGGAACACATGCCCCGGCGTCGCCAGCGCGGCCATGGAGTTCTGGTCGTTGATCGCCGTCGCCACGGTCAGCGCGCGATCGGCGGCGGAAATGCCGGTGGTGACGCCTTCGCGCGCCTCGATGCTGACGGTAAAGGCGGTTTCGTGGCGCGAGGAGTTGTTGACCGCCATCATCGGCAGGCCCAGGTTGTCGATCCGCTCGGCCGTCATCGGCAGGCAGATCAGGCCGCGCCCGTGCATCGCCATGAAATTGATCGCGGCGGCATCGGCGAATTCGGCCGGGATGACCAGATCGCCCTCATTCTCGCGGTCCTCATGATCGACGAGGATATACATCCGCCCGGCACGGGCCTCGGCGATGATCTCCTCGGTGGGGGCGATCGCATCGCGCAGATTGGCCTCGACCGGGCCGGGTTTTTCATAAGGAAGTGTATCGGACATGAATCCCTCGCATGCTGCCGCCTGCGGGATAGCGCAGCCAGCCCCTATTGACCAGAGCCGAGTGCGCGCGCCACCTGCGCCGCAAAATCATCGCCACGCTGCTCGAAATTGTCATATTGATCGAAACTGGCCGCCGCCGGGGCCAACAGAACGGTATCGCCGGGTTGCGAATCCGCGACGGCACTCTGCACGGCGGCCTGCATGGTGGTGCAGACCTGCGCGTCAACCCCCGGCAATTGCAGGGCGAAACCGGCGGCCTCGCGTCCGATCACGTAAGCCTTGCGCACATTGGCCAGCGCCGGCACCAGCGCGTCCAGCCCGCCCTCTTTCTGCAGGCCGCCACAGATCCAGCGGATGTTGGTGAACGCCGCCAGCGCCTTGGCCGCGCTGTCGACATTGGTGGCCTTGCTGTCATTGACATAGGTGACGCCGTCCGCCACCGCGATGATCTGGCTGCGATGCGGCAGGCCCGCGAAGCTGGCGAATCCGCGCTCGATCACCCGCGGGGCCAGTCCCAGCGTGCGGCACACGGCATAGGCGGCGCAGGCGTTCTGGTGGTTATGCGCCCCCGGCAGCCCCGCGATGGGGCGCAGATCAATCGCGCCGACCTGCCGGCCCTTGCGGTATTCCGCCAGAAACCCCTTGCGCGCGAACACATACCAGCCCGCGCCCGACAGCTTGCGATTGACCGAGACCCGGATCACCCGGTCATCCGCCGCCCCTTCGGACAATTGCCCGGCCAGATAGCGCCCCTCGGGTTCATCCACGCCGATGATCGCGCGGTCCGGCCCGCCTTCGGCGAACAGGCGGCGCTTGGCGGCGAAATAGCCCCCCACCCCGCCATGCCGGTCCAGATGATCGGGGCTGAGATTGGTGAACACCGCCACATCCGGCGTCAGCGCGCGCGCCAGATCGGTCTGATAGCTGCTGAGCTCCAGAACCACGACGCCGCCATCGCCGGGCGGGTCGATATCCAGCACGCCGCGCCCGATATTGCCCGCCAGTTGCGACGGGCGGCCGGCCTCGCTCAGGACATGGTGGATCAGGGCCGATGTGGTGGATTTCCCGTTCGATCCGGTGATGGCGATCACCTTGGGGACGGTGTCGAATTCGTGCCATTCAGGCGTGGCGAAGGCGCGGAAAAACAGCCCTATGTCATTGTCCACCGGCACGCCCGCGTCAAAGGCCGCCGCAACCGCCTTGTTGGGCGACGGGTAAAGATGCGCGATGCCGGGGCTGACGATCAGGCAGGCCAGCCGCTCGAGCGTGGCGGGGCGCGACAGGTCCACAACCTCGAACCCCTCGTCGCGCGCGACGTCGCAGGCCGTTTCCATGTCGTCCCAGCATACCGGCACCGCGCCGCCCTCGCGCAGCGCCCGCGCGGCACTCAGGCCCGAGCGCCCCAGCCCCAGCACGCCGACCCGCTGATTTTCAAAACCTCTGACCGGTATCATCACCGTGTTCCAATCCTGCAAGATCGCGCATATGCGCGGGCATTACCGCACCTTGAGTGTCGCCAGGCCGATCATCGCCAGGATCAGCGCGATGATCCAGAACCGGATCACGATCTGCGGCTCGGACCAGCCTTTTTTCTCATAATGGTGGTGAATCGGCGCCATCAGGAACACCCGCTTGCCGGTGCGTTTGAAATAGAGCACCTGAATGATCACGCTCAGCGCCTCGACCACGAACAGACCGCCAACGATGGCCAGCACGATTTCGTGCTTGGTGGCCACGGCAATCGCGCCCAACGCCCCGCCCAGGGCCAGCGATCCGGTATCGCCCATGAACACGGCGGCCGGGGGCGCATTATACCACAGGAACCCCAGGCCCCCGCCGATCAGTCCGGCGACAAAGATCAGGATCTCACCGGTGCCGGGCACATAATGCACGTCCAGATATTCGGTGAAATCGACCCGCCCCACCGCATAGGCAATCACCCCCAGCGTGGCCGAGGCAATCATCACCGGCATGATCGCCAGCCCGTCCAGCCCGTCGGTCAGGTTCACCGCATTGGCAGAGCCGACCACGACGATGGTGGCGAAGGGCACGAACAGATAGCCCAGATTGAACAGCGTGTTCTTGAGGATCGGCACGGCCAGTTGGTGTTGCAGCGCCTCGGGGTGATAGGCGGTGGCCCAGACGGCGGCGATGGCGGCAATGATGAATCCCAGCCCCAGCCGCAGCTTGCCCGGCACGCCATTCGTGTTCTGTTTCGAGACCTTGGCATAATCATCCGCAAAGCCGATCGCGCCAAAGGATACGGTCACGAACATGATCAGCCACACGAAAGGATTGTCCAGCCGCGCCCAGAGCAGGGTCGAGGTCAGCAGCGCCCCCACGATCAGCAGCCCGCCCATGGTGGGGGTGCCGGCCTTGACGAAATGCCCCTCGGGGCCGTCATTGCGGATCGGCTGCCCCTTGCCCTGACGTTTGCGCAGCACCGCGATCAACGGACGCCCGAACAGGAACCCGAACAGCAGAGCAGTCAGGAACGCCCCCCCCGAGCGAAAGGTTATATAACGGAAAAGGTTAAAGAAATCACCACCATCTGAAAGGGCAGTCAACCAGTAAAGCATTCAATCGTCCCTTTCGGACGGGCGGTATTTCCGCCCGGTTCTTCGCAGCGCGTCCACCACCAGACTGACCTTGCTGCCCTTCGATCCCTTGATCAGAATCACATCGCCCGCGTCTATCATGCCATGCACGCGCGATACCAGTTCTTGTGCGCTCTCGAACCACTGGCCCTTTTGCTGGGCCGGAAGGATGTCCCACAGGGCGCGCATCCGCGGGCCGACACAGTGGATCTGGCTGAGTTGGGCAATCTGCGGCAGATCGGCCAGCGCGCGGTGCATGTCGCCCTCTTGCGGGCCCAGTTCCAGCATGTCGCCCAGAATGGCGATGCGCCGCCCCTTGGCGATGCGCCCGATATCGTCGCGCGGGGTGGCGGCGGCCAGCACCTCGAGGGCGGCGGCCATCGAGGTCGGGTTGGCGTTGAACGCATCGTCGATCAGATCGACCGTCCATTCGGCATCCGCACTGTCGATCTGCAGCGTCTCGCGGGTGCCGCGCCCGGCGGGGGGCTGCCAATGGCCCAGATCGGGGGCGGCAAGGCCGGTATCGCCGCCCAGGGCCTCGACGCAGGCCAGCACGCCCAGCCCGTTCATGGCAAAGTGACGCCCGGCGCTGTTGATCTTGAAAACCAGCAGTTCATTGCGGATATCGGCCTGCGCGACGGTCAGATCATTGGACAGCTTTGCGCTTTTGAGGGTGTATTGATCGCTTTTCGCGCCGAAGGTGACACAGGTCGCGCCCTGCGCGCGCGCCGCCTCGATCAGGATCTCCGTGGTGTCCAGATCGGCGTTGATGACGGCAACGCCGCCCGGTTCCAGCCCCTCGAAGATCGCCGCCTTTTCGCGCGCGATCCCGGCGATATCGGCAAAGGCCTCAAGATGGGCGGCGGCCACGGTGGTGATCATCGCCACATGCGGACGCGCCATGCGCGCCAGCGGCGCGATCTCACCGGGGTGGTTCATGCCGATCTCGATCACGGCGAATTCGGTGTCGTCGGGCATCCGCGCCAGCGTCAGCGGCACGCCCCAATGGTTGTTGTAGCTGGCCTCGGCGGCGTGGGTGCGCCCCTGCCCGCCCAGGACATCACGCAGCATTTCCTTGGTCGAGGTTTTCCCGACCGACCCGGTGACAGCCACGACACGCGCCTGCGTGCGTGCCCGCGCGGCGCGCGCCAAAGCCTCGAGCGCGCGCAGCACATCATCGACGATCAACAGCGGGGCATCCGGTGCCACGCCTTCGGGGCGGTGGGTGACCAGCGCCGCCGCCGCGCCCTTCTCGAACGCCTGCGCGACGAAATCATGGCCGTCGCGGATATCCTGCAAGGCCACGAACAGATCGCCGGGGCGGATGGTGCGGGTGTCGATCGACACGCCATCCGCACTCCATTCGGCGCTTGCCTGCCCGCCGGTGGCCGCCGCGGCGTCGCGCGCGCTCCACAGCGTCATGCGCCGCCCCCGTCCAGCGCGGCAACCGCCACGCTGGCCTGTTCGGCATCGTCAAAGGGCAGCACGTCGTCGCCCACGGTCTGACCGGTCTCATGGCCCTTGCCAAGGATCAGCAGCGCATCACCGGGGCCAAGCGCGTCAACCCCGCGCAGGATCGCCTCGGCGCGGTCGCCCACATTGCTTGCGCCGGCGCAGCCCTGCATCACGGCCGCGCGGATCAGGGCCGGGTCCTCGCTGCGCGGGTTGTCATCGGTCACGATCACCAGATCGGCATTGTCCGCCGCCGCCTTGCCCATCAGCGGGCGCTTGGCCGTATCGCGATCCCCGCCCGCGCCGACAATGGCGATCAGGCGGCCCATCACATGCGGGCGCAGCGCGGTGATGGCGGTGCGCACCGCATCGGGCGTGTGGGCGTAATCGACAAAGACCGCCGCGCCGTTTTCGCGCGTTGCCGCCAGCTGCATGCGCCCGCGCACGGTGCGCATCCGGCCCAGCGTCTCGAATACCCGGTCCGCATCCGCCCCGGCCCCGATCGCCAGCCCTGCGGCCATCAGCACGTTTTCGCCCTGGAACCCGCCGATCAGCGGCAGGCTGACCTGATGCGCCTCGCCGTGCCAGCTATAGCGCATGGTCTGGCCCGTCGGCTCAAAGCGTTGCGAATGCAGGCGCAGATCCGCCCGCCCGGAGCGCCCGACGCTCAGCACATCCTGTCCGCGTTCGCAGGCCAGGCTGGCCATGTCGGGGCCGCGCGGATCGTCGATATTGATCACCGCGACGCCGTCCTCGGGCAATACCTGGGTGAACAGCCGCGCCTTGGCGTCGAAATAGGCGTCAAAGCCGTCATGATAATCCAGATGATCCTGAGTGAAATTGGTGAAACCCGCCGCAACCAGATGCACCCCGTCAAGACGGCGCTGCGCCAGGCCGTGGCTTGACGCCTCCATCGCCGCATGGGTGATGCCGGCGTCATGGGCCGCGGCCAGAACCCGGTGCAGGGTGATCGGCTCGGGCGTGGTATGGGCCAGCGGGGACTGAAACGCGCCCTCGACCCCGGTCGTGCCCAGATTGACCGCATCAAAGCCCAGCTCGGTCCAGATCTGGCGCGTGAAGGCGGCGACCGAGGTCTTGCCGTTGGTGCCGGTCACCGCAACCATGATTTCGGGCTGCGCGCCAAACCAGAGGGCGGCGGCAAAGGCCAATGCGCCGCGCGGGTCCTCGGTGACGATCAGCGCCGCGTCGCTGTCGTCCAGTTCGACCCGCGCGATCCGCGCGCCCGCCGCATCGGTCAGGATGGCCGCCGCGCCCATGCGCAGCGCATATTGGATGAATTCCGCCCCATGCACGCGCGTGCCGGGAAGGGCGGCAAACAACGCGCCGTCGCGCACTTGCCGGCTGTCCACCGCGAGGGCGGTGATGCGGGCCTGCGCGCGCCCTTGCGCCGTCAGCCCCAGATCCGCCAGTGATTTCGTCTGCCCCACCGTCATATGCCCTCCGGGCCTTCGCCCTGACTCAGTTTGATGTGAGCGTTATAGCAGGCAGGGCGACCTGTTCAATCTCGGGTCTCAATCCCAGAAGCGGCGCGACGCGCGCGATGATCTCGGCGGCGACCGGCACAGCCGTCCAGCCGGCGGTGCGCCGTGGCACGTCGCCGGATGTTTCCACCGCCTCGTCCAGGGTCACCACCAGCACATATTTCGGATCATGCGCCGGAAAGAAGCTGGCGAAGGTGGCGATCACCTTGTCGTCGTAATACCCGCCGCCGCGTTCCTTGGGCTTGTCCGCGGTTCCGGTCTTGCCGCCCACGGCATATCCGGGCACGTCGCCCATGCTGGCCGTGCCGTCCTGGACGACCTTGCGCAGCATCAGGCGGGCCTCGCGCGCCACGGCGGGCGACATGACCTGCGTTCCCGCCTGCGGACCGTCCTGACGCAGCAGCGTCGGCTTGACATAGCGCCCGCCATTGGCGATCGCCGCATAGCCCGCCGCCAGATGCAGCGGGCTTGAGGACAGGCCGTGCCCATATGAGATGGTCACGGTCGACAGCTCGGTCCAGCGGGCGGGCCACAGCGGCTTGCCACCGGCGGATTCGATGATCTCCAGCGGGGTCGGCTCGAAAAAGCCCAGCGATTGCAGGAATTCCTGCTGGCGTTTGGCACCGATCATCATGGCGATGCGCCCGGTGCCGCGGTTCGAACTCTTGACGATGATGTCGGACACGCTGATCTCGCCGAAATTCTTGTTGCGGAACTCTCCGATCGGAAAACCGCCGACGCGCATCGGCCCCGAGGTGTCGATCACCGTCTCGGCCGAGACCAGCCCCAGGTCGATCCCCTGCACGGCGGCGAATATCTTGAAGGTCGAGCCAAGCTCATACACCCCCTGCACCGCGCGGTTGAACAGCGGGCTGTCCGCCGCATCCCCCGACGTCAGCGGGCGCGGGCGGTCATTGGGATCGAAATCGGGCAGCGATGCGATCGCGATCACCTCGCCAGTCTGCACATCCATCAGCACCGCCGCCGCGCCCTTGGCGTTCAGCAGGCGCATCCCGCCATAAAGCACCCGCTCGGTCGCGGCCTGCACCGTCAGATCCAGCGAAAGCGTGAGCGGCGTGCTGCCGAAGGCCGGATCGCGCAGGCGTTCGTCATAGAATTTCTCGATGCCCGCGACGCCGATCACCTCGGCGGCATGGACCCCCTCGCGGCCAAACCCGGCCCCGCCCAGAACATGCGCGGCCAGGCGGCCATTGGGGTAAAGGCGCATCTCACGCGGGCCGAACAACAGACCCGGCTCACCGATATCATGCACCGCCTGCATCTGTTCGGGGCTGATTTTCTTCTTTATCCACAGGAACTTGCGTTTGCCGGTGAAATCCCTCAGCAGGCGCTCGCCGTTCAGATCGGGAAATATCTTCAGCAATTCACGCGCCGCTTTTTCCGGCTCGACCATCTGCTGGGGCTGGGCATAGAGGCTGTGGGTGTCGAAATTCGTCGCCAGAATCCGGCCATGCCGGTCGACGATATCGGCGCGCTGCGCCAGAATATCGGCGCCGATGGTGCTGGTGGTGCGCTCGCTCGGTTCGGTCTGGGCCAGAACGCCCATGCGCGCGCCGATCAGCCCGAAACAGGCAAAGAACAGCGCCCCCAGCACCAGCAACCGCCCCTCGGCGCGGCGGCGCGCGCGGTCGCGCATTTCCTCATGGCGCAGGCGGATGTTCTCACGCTCGATGGCGTCGGGATTTTCGCCCTTGTTGCGGGCTGACAGGATACGCGCCAGCGGGCGCAGCGGCGTGCGGATCATGGATCGGACTCCCGGCCGGAAACCTCGATGGAACTGTCAAAGACCAGCGGCTCGCTCGGGGGGAAGGCCACCTGATCGGTGCGCCCGAACTGATAGGACTGCAACGGCATCAGCCCCAGCCGGTCAAAATTGATATCGGCCAGATCGCGCAGCCGGTCGGGCCGGTTCAGATAGGCCCATTCGGCGTTCAGCACGCGCAGACGCTGACGCGACAGCGCGATCTGCTGCTCCAGCGTCTCGACGCGCGCCTGCGCCGCCTGGGTCTTGTAGTTCTCGTGATAGGCCCAATAGGCCAGCGAAATCACGACCAGCGCGCTGAAGACATAAAACAGGCTGCGCATCAGCGGGATCCTTTCGGCAGGGGCATGCCCAGGGCCTTGCGGTCGGTCTCGCCAGGCGGGGCATCGGTGCGGGTGGCGACGCGCAGACGGGCACTGCGCGCGCGCGGATTTTCGGCCAGCTCGGTCTTGTCCGGGCCGATGGCCTTGCGGCTGGCCTGGGTGAATTGCGGGCGGGATTTGCTGACTTCGGGGGCATGTCGGCTGCCGCCACCGCCCCCATCGCAGCGCGCCTGCAAAAAGCGTTTGACCATGCGGTCCTCGATCGAATGGAACGTGACCACCGCCAGTTGCCCACCGGGGGCCAGCGCGCGCTCGGCCGCCTCAAGCCCTGCAACCAGCTCGCCATATTCGTCGTTCACGGCGATGCGGATCGCCTGAAAGCTGCGGGTGGCGGGATGCGCCTGACCGGGTTTGCTGCGCGGCAGGCAGCGTTCGATCAGACCGGCCAGTTGCAGCGTCGTCTCGATCGGGGCCACGTCGCGGGCGCGCACGATGGCGCGGGCAATCCGGCGGCTGGCGCGTTCTTCGCCATATAGATAAAGGATCTCGGCCAGATCGGCCTCCTCAATGGTATTGACCAGATCGGCGGCACTGGGGCCGGACTGGCTCATCCGCATGTCAAGCGGCCCGTCGCGCATGAAGGAAAACCCGCGCTCGGCGCGATCCAGCTGCATCGAGGACACGCCCAGATCCAGCACCACGCCATCCAGCCCGCTCGCATACTCGTCCATCCGCGAGAACACGCCCTGCACCAGCGTCAGACGCTCGCCATATTCGCCCGCCCAGTCGCGTGCCATCTCAAGCGCCAGCGGATCACGGTCCACGCCGATCACCTTCTGCGCCCCTGCCTCAAGCAGGCCGCGCGCATAGCCGCCCGCGCCAAAGGTGCCGTCCAGCCAGGTGCCCCTCACCGGGGCGACAGCCGCCAGCAACGCACGCAGCAATACGGGGATATGGGGGCGCGCATCATCGGTCCGGGCAGCGGCGGCCATTGCGTCACTCCCCTTTTGCACTGTCCAGGAAAATCAGTGGATCGAAATCATCGGGCAACTCGTCCAGCCACTGCTCGGTGCGGGCCAGTTCCTCGGTCTCGTATGTCTCGGGTTTCCAGATCTGGAACGTATCCCCGGCGGCGATGAAAAACGCCTCACCCTCGAGGCCGATCTTGGCGCGCAGCTTGGCCGGCAGCACCAGCCGCCCGGTATCGTCGACCGTGGTGGGAAAGGATTGCCCATGAAACAGCCGCTGAAGCATCCGCCGCTCCTGTGAGCCGCGGGGAAGCGCGTCGATCTTGGAATCCACCTCGGCGATGGCCTCCATCGTGTAACATTCCAGGTAATTGCGGCGATGATCGCCATAGACGATGATCAGTTCCGGGTTCAGCCCGTCGGTCCAGTTCGGGTCGGACGCCTCGATCACACGGCGAAACAGGGCCGGGATGGACACCCTGCCCTTTGCATCCACCTTGTGGTGGCTTTCACCTCTGAACCTGCGTGCCACCTGTTGCGGCCTCTCGTCCTGCCCCCGGTTGAAAAACCGACCCCCTCAAACGAAACGACGGATTGAGCTGCTGCCACTGCCCAATCCGCCGCCCTCGTCCCGCTTGGCGGGGTGTGTCCGACTGCGCGCGCCACCTGGGGGGATGTCTGCTCGCCCGCGCGCCGGATCTCTTGGTTACGATGAAGGCGGATGCCTGTATGAAACCTGAATTTGGGATTTTTATTGTGGGGTCGTTTGGTGCCCCGTTTTGTCTGTCCCGTCCTCATCGTGTGATTAAAGGGATAGCATGGGAATTCATGGGCGCAAACAAAAAAATCGCCCTGAGCCTACAGGATATAGATTTTGTGCCCTGTGGATAACTATATGATGGGGTGAAAATTGACAATCCCACGCATCACCTAGCTTGCCGACCACAGGTCAAACACAAGATATGGTAACGCGGGTGTGATCAGGATTCTTCCCATAATTTCCCAAAAAAATTCGGGATGCCCGCCCCTTCAGGTGTTTTCCGGTCAAAAATCTGCGCCCCACCCCCCGAGTCAGCGCCGAATCTCTGCCGAATCTCCGATGATTCGCCCCATTGGCGCGGCCGAACCCACCGATTCAGCGGCTCGTCCCATGAATTCCCCTGCGCCGCGCGGCCCGGCAACGCAAAAGCCCCGGCATTCCCTGCCGGGGCTCTCGCATGCCCGCGCCCTGCACCAAGGGTCAGGCGTTCACATCCACCACGACGCGCCCGCTGATCGCGCCCTTCAGGATCGCGCGCCCCAGTTCGGGCAGATCCGACAATGTGGCGGGGCGCACCATCGCCTCCAGCTTGTCCATCGGCAGATCGCGCGCGATCCGGCCCCAGGCGCGCACCCGGCTGTCATAGGGCTGCATGACGGTATCGATCCCCAGCAGGTTCACCCCGCGCAACAGAAACGGAATCACCGTGGCCGGCAGGTCCGTCCCCCCCGCCAGCCCCACCGCGGCAACCGAGGCACCGTATTTCATCTGCCCCAGAACGCGCGCCAGCATGGCCCCGCCCACCGCATCGACGCAGCCGCCCCATGTCTCGCTCTCCAGCGGGCGCTTGACCGTCTCGTTGATCTCTTCGCGCGCCACGATCCGCGTCGCCCCCAGAGACCTCAGATAGTCGCCCGTTTCGGGTCGCCCGGTCACCGCCGCCACCTCGTGCCCCAGCGCCGCCAGGATCGCCGTGGCCACCGACCCGACACCGCCCGCCGCGCCGGTCACCAGGACCGGACCGGATTTGATCCCGTGATCCTCCAGCGCCAGCACCGCCAGCATCGCCGCCAGCCCCGCCGTGCCCACGGCCATCGCGCGCCGCGTATCCAGCCCCTCGGGCAGCGGCACCAGCCAATCGGCGCGCACCCGCGCCTTTTGCGCAAAACCGCCCCAATGCGCCTCACCGACGCGCCACCCCGTCAGAACCACCTTGTCACCGGGCTTGTAGCGCGCATCCGTCGACGTCTCGACCACACCGGCAAAATCAATGCCCGGCACATGCGGATACTTGCGCACCAGCCCGCCACCGGGCCCGATGCACAACCCGTCCTTGTAGTTCACCGTGGAATATTCCACCGCGACAGTGACCTCGCCCTCGGGCAGATCATCCAGCGACAGATCCTGAACCGCCGCGCTGGTCTTGCCACTGTCCTCGTTCTTCTCGACAACCAAGGCCCTGAACATCCCGCTCTCCTTCATTTTTCCAAAAATACTCGATCCCCGCCCCGGCCGGGCGGCCCTACCCCGATCTCACAGACCGATTTCCTCGGGCATGACGAACAGATCCGTATCCCCCGGTCGCGTGCCCGCACCCGTCAAGAGAGCGTGCAACTGACCGCGATGATGGGTCTGGTGGTTGAAGAAATGCACCACGCACAGGCTGCGCGGCTTGCTGATCTCGCGCCCCAGCGCGCCGGAAACCCAGCACATCTCACCGCCCAGTTCCTCGGGCGTCAGCCGGTCGGCCCAGCCCATGATGCGCTTGTCGGTCATGGCGCGCTTGCTCAGATAGGGTGCCCAATCGGGGAACAATTGCGCCGACCCGGCAATCCCGCCCTCGGGCGGCACCCCGCCGTCAAAGCGCGACAACCACAAAAGATCCGCCCACAGAAGATGCGACAGCGTCCCCTGGATCGAACCGAAAAACGCGCCACGATCCGCCGCGCGCGCAGGGGCGTCCAGCGTCTCGGCCGCCAGCAGAAGATTGTGGTTCTGCCATGAATTGTAGCGCGCCATCAGCGCCGCATAGGCGGGTGTCACGATCATCTGCCCGCCCCCGCATGATCCACGCACCGCGATCCGATCGCCCCCTTGCCTTGCGTCGTTTCGCTATGCGCCATGTCCTGTTCTCCTGTGAGACGGGGCGCGCCGACATGGCACCCCCCACAAATCGCGTCCCGACCCGCAACAAGCTCGGCCCCATGCGCCGCACGCCCACGCCATGCCCGCCGCCGATCCTCGCCCGAGAGTGTCAGACATTGAAAAACATGACAAATGAAAACACCGCATCCGCGCCCCGGACGGCCCGGTAGCGCCTCCCTCATGACGCCATGCAGCCTGTCCACCACTTTCCCGGCCCGATCCGGAAAACCGCGAGGTTGGTCGCGGATCCGGGTGAAACTTTCGTAACCCCCGGCCGCACAACGCCCTGCGCGACGACCACGGCCTCGGCGGCCTTGCCGACTGAACTACAGGCCGGATGCGTCCTCGAACCTGTTTTTTCTTGGTAAAAATACCTTAGCGCGCCGCCTCAATCCGCGCGCCCGTCGCGATCATCCGGATCGGCCTTGCCGACCCCCAGAAAAATCGGCCGCAGCGGGATCATCCACAGAAAGCCCAGCACGACATAAACCAGCAATTCCACCCAGAATGGCGGGCGGTCCAGCCAGTTCACCACCGTGACCGCCAGCACGATATAGAGCGGCAGCCCGATCAGCAGCACCACCAGCGACCAGCGCCGCCGCGCCTTGTAGCTCAGCGCCATCAGTCGGCGAACGGGTCGGTGACCAGGATCGTGTCCTCGCGCTCGGGCGAGGTCGAGACCATGGCGACGGGGCAATTGATCAGCTCTTCGATATGGCGCACATATTTGATCGCATTCGCCGGCAGATCGGCCCAGCTGCGCGCGCCCTCGGTGCTTTCGCTCCAGCCGGGCAATTCCTCGTAGATCGGAATGCAGCGCGTCTGCTGATCGGCGGCGGTGGGCAGATAGTCCAGGCGCTGACCGTCCAGATCATACCCCACACAGACCTTGAGCACGTCGAACCCGTCCAGCACATCCAGCTTGGTCAGCGCGATGCCATTCACGCCGCTGGTGGCGCAGGTCTGGCGCACCAGCGCCGCATCGAACCAGCCACAGCGGCGCTTGCGCCCGGTGACGGTGCCGAATTCATGCCCGCGCGTGCCCAGGCGGTGACCGTCATCATCATCCAGTTCGGTCGGGAACGGGCCTTCTCCGACGCGCGTGGTATAGGCCTTGACGATGCCCAGCACATAGTTGATCGCACCGGGCCCGATGCCGACACCCGTGGCCGCCTGTCCGGCAATCACATTGGAGGAGGTCACGAACGGATAGGTGCCGAAATCAATGTCCAGCAACGCGCCCTGCGCGCCCTCGAACAGGATGCGTTTGCCGGCCTTGCGCTTTTCGTTCAGTACTTTCCACACCGGCGCGGCATAGGGCAGGATCTGCGGCGCGATCTCCTTGAGTTGCGCAATCAGCGCGTCGCGGTCCACCTCCTCGATCCCGAGGCCACGGCGCAGCGGGTTGTGGTGTTGCAGCGCCCGGTCGACGCGCGCCTCAAGCGTGGCATCATCCGCCAGATCCGCCACCCGGACCGACCGGCGCCCCACCTTGTCCTCATAGGCGGGGCCGATGCCGCGCCCGGTCGTGCCGATCTTGGTGCCTTTGGTCGCCGCCTCTTCGCGGGCGCGATCCAACTCACCGTGAATGGGCAGGATCAGCGGGGTATTCTCGGCGATCATCAGCGTTTCGGGCGTGATGACCACGCCCTGCTTGCGGATCGACTCGATTTCCCGGATCAGATGCCACGGGTCCAGCACCACGCCATTGCCGATCACGCTGAGCTTGCCACCGCGCACCACACCCGAAGGCAGCGCATTCAGCTTGTAGACCTCGCCGTCGATCACAAGGGTATGCCCCGCATTATGCCCGCCCTGAAAGCGCGCGATCACATCGGCGCGTTCACTGAGCCAGTCAACGATCTTGCCTTTTCCCTCGTCACCCCATTGGGCGCCGACTACGACGACATTTGCCATGCTGGTCCTCTTTGACTGCTGAATATGAATACCCCGCGCCGGTATAGCGATGCGGCGCGCGGGGTGAAACACCTAAATCACCGCAATCACCGCGCGCCACCGGGCAGGGCGCATTGATTGCCCACAGCCCGGCCCTGTCCCGCACCAAAGCGCGCATCCCGCGAATGCCGGGTTGCGGGGCGGGACGGAATTGCATAGATACCGCGCAGACCCACGCTAACTGGCAGGCCGCTCCATGGAAAACGTTGTCCTTATCATCCACCTCCTTCTGGCACTGGCGCTGATCGGCGTCGTGCTTTTGCAACGCTCCGAGGGCGGTGGTCTGGGCATGGGCGGCGGTGGCGGTGGCGCCATGACGGGCCGCTCGGCCGGCACGGCATTGGGCAAGCTGACCTGGATCCTTGCGGCGGCGTTCATATGCACCTCGGTCACGCTGACCGTGATCGCGGCCAAGAACGCATCGGGCAGTTCGGTTCTGGACCGCATCATCGATGCCCCCGAACGCCCCGAGCCCGAAGCGGCGCCCGCCCTGCCCGGCACGGGAGGCGACAGCCTGCTGCCGCCGAGCGTCAAGGACGGTGCCCCGGCCCTGCCAAGCGCCGAATAAACCACCATTTATTGAGGCACGACAATCGAACGCAACAGCATCTAGCGGTTGTCTTGCCTAATCTGCGCGAATCCTGTAAGGCTCAAATCCCGTGGTGCTGCGGTTTTTTAAGGCTGGTCCGGGCTCACCAATACGTCAGAAACACGGGGGATGCGCAGGCGCATGGCACGATATATCTTCATCACAGGCGGCGTTGTGTCCTCACTGGGCAAGGGGCTGGCCTCGGCCGCTCTGGGGGCGCTGTTGCAGGCACGCGGGTTTTCGGTGCGGCTGCGCAAGCTGGACCCCTACCTGAATGTCGATCCCGGCACGATGTCGCCCTTTGAACATGGTGAGGTGTTCGTGACCGATGACGGCGCGGAAACCGATCTGGATCTGGGCCATTACGAACGCTTTACCGGCGTGCCCGCGCGCAACACCGACTCGGTCAGTTCCGGGCGCATCTATTCGGATGTCCTCGAAAAGGAGCGCCGTGGCGATTACCTGGGCAAGACCATTCAGGTGGTCCCCCATGTCACCAACCAGATCAAGGAATTCCTGGCCATCGGTCAGGACGAGGTCGATTTCATGCTCTGCGAGATCGGCGGCACCGTCGGCGACATCGAGGGCCTGCCGTTCTTCGAGGCGATCCGCCAGTTCAGCCATGACCAGCCGCGCGGGCGGTGCATCTTCATGCATCTCACGCTGCTGCCCTACCTGGCCGCCAGCGGCGAGTTGAAGACCAAGCCCACCCAGCACAGCGTCAAGGAATTGCAAAGCATCGGGATCGCGCCCGACATCCTGGTGTGCCGCTCGGAACATCCGATCCCCGAAAAGGAACGCGAGAAGATCGCGCTGTTCTGCAATGTGCGCAAAGAGGCGGTGGTGGCCGCCTATGATCTCAAATCCATCTATGAGGCGCCGCTGGCCTATCACCACGAGGGGCTGGATCAGGCGGTGCTGGACGCGTTCGAGATATCGCCCGCGCCGCGCCCGGATCTGAGCGTCTGGCAGGACGTGGCCGACCGGATCTACAACACCGACGGTGAGGTCACGATCGCCATCGTCGGCAAATATGTGCAGCTCGAGGATGCCTACAAGTCGATCAAGGAGGCGCTGACCCATGGCGGCATGGCCAACCGGGTCAAGGTCAATGTCGAATGGGTCGATGCCGAAGTGTTCGACACCACCGATCCGGCCCTGCATCTCGAGGGCTATCACGCCATCCTCGTGCCCGGCGGTTTTGGCGAACGCGGCACCGAGGGCAAGATCAAGGCGGCCGAATTCGCCCGCAAGCGCAAGATCCCCTATCTTGGGATCTGCCTGGGGATGCAGATGGCGGTGATCGAGGCCGCGCGCAACGTCGCCGGCATCGCCACGGCGGGCTCCGAGGAATTTGACCACGAGGCCGGCAAGAAACGGTTCGAGCCGGTGGTCTATCACCTCAAGGAATGGGTGCAGGGCAACGCCAAGGTGCGCCGCAAACCGGGCGACGACAAGGGCGGGACGATGCGGCTCGGCTCCTATGACGCCACGCTCAGGGCCGGCTCGCGGGTGGCGAAGATCTATGGCACCACCACAATCGAGGAACGCCACCGCCACCGCTATGAGGTGGACACGAAATACATGGACGCGCTTGAAGAATGCGGCCTGATGTTTTCCGGCATGTCCCCGGACGGACGCCTGCCCGAAATCGTGGAATGGGCCGATCACCCGTGGTTCATCGGCGTTCAGTTCCACCCCGAACTGAAATCCAAACCCTTCGCGCCCCACCCCCTGTTTGCCGATTTCGTGCGCGCCGCCATCGAGACATCCCGCCTCGTCTGAGCGCCGGCGCGCGCCAACGATCGCGGCGTTGCTTGGCCGGCGTGGCGATTTGAGTATTTGAAGAAAAATGAAGGAGCGTGCGCGCCCCTGCTTCTTCTTGCCTTAAATATCCCTGCCGGAGGCCCGAAACCGCGCGCGGTTGGCGAGGTCGTATTGCAGTCGATCCGAGACACGGATCAGATGCAAGACGCCTTGGTCACCGACCCAGGGACATGAAGCGGACCAGGCTGGCCAGGCGCGCGATCGAGAACGGCTTTTCAAGGATTTGCAGCTTGTCATGCGCCCGCCAGCTTTCCGGCAGGGCGTTGGGGCTGGCGGTGGTCATGACCACGCCGATGAGGTGCCGCCCATGCTCAAGGACATGTGAGACCAGATCGGTGGCCGAATGCCCGCGCCCCAGATTCATGTCACTGACAAGCACGAAGGGTTGCGTGGCCTTGGCGATGGCGTCACGCGCCTGTTCGGCCGTGTTGCAGGGCGACACCTTGCAGCCAAGCCTTGTGAGCGCGTCCTTGGTGGCGCTGTGAACGTCCGGTTCGTCCTCGAGCAGGACGATATGCAGGTTTTCAAGATTGGGCGCGCGGGCGCGGGCGCCGGGTGGCGCGCTCTCGGCCTGATCCGCCGGCGCGACGCGTTGCAATGGCAGGGAAAACCGTGTTCCACCGCCCTCGGGGCACTCAAAAGTCAATCTGGTCCTCATGGCAACGGCCAGTGCAAAGCTGATCGAGAGGCCGAGGCCATAGCCCTTGGTCCCGAGCGCGGCAGTGTTTTCCGGCGCGCCGTTCTGGGGTGATATCAGACCGGGACCGTTGTCGGAGACGGTCACGATACATTCATCCGGCCCGGTCTGGACCGACAGCGCGATCGCGCCCTGGTTGGCGTATTGAATGGCGTTGACCAGGAGGTTGCTGATGATCCGGTAAAGCGCTTCGCTGTCGCCCAGCACAAATATGTCGCGCGCCGGCGGCGCGATGTGCAGATCCGCGCCCGCCATTTCCGCGCGAGGGGTGAATTCGGCCCGGACGCGGGCAAAGAGACCGGCCAGGTTGACTTGTTCGCGCGCGGCGGTGAAGGTTCCCGCCTCGAGCTTGGACATATCCAGAATGGAATCAAACAGCTGCGCCGTCTCGCGCGTCAGGTTCGCCAGTTGATCCACCGTCCGGTGCGAGCCTTCATCCAGCGATGCGCGGTTGATCCCCCCGATCAACAGCCCCATGGCATGCACCGGCTGGCGCAGATCATGGCTGGCCGCGGCCAGCAGCCTGGACTTGGAAAGATTGGCCTTTTCGGCCTCGCGCCGTGCCTCGGTCGCGGCGGCATTGAGGGCGACAAGGCGGCTTTCGCGTTCGGCGATCTTTTCGATCAGGCTGTCGAAGGCGGTCTCGAATGTGTCGATTTCATTCCTGCTTGGGCCTTGCGGATCATCGCCGCCGCGCCCCTCATAGGCGTTGATGCGCCGCGTCAGAAGCTGGATCCGGGCCACCACTTGTTTGCCCAGATAGACATAGATGAAGGTGGCAATCGTTGCGAATGTCAGGAAACTGGCCAGGATCAGGTATGAATTGGTGCGGATGAGGTTCTGGATCACCGCGCTGCGCCGGTTGGCATCGTCGATCAGCCGCGCGGACATGAACCGCGTCGAATCCGTCAGCCGCGCCGACAATTGCCGGTGCTGGTTGAGACGCCCCTGAATGGCTGTCCCGATCCCGATCCCGGTGCGCCGTTCCTCCAGCAATTCGCCGCCCAGCGCCCGCGCGGCGCTGCTATCGAGATCAGCAGAGAGAGCCCGCTCAAGCCGGTCGAGGGTTTGCGGGCGCTGCGCATTTGTCAGCTCCTGCATCCAGAGCAGGACGGCAAGCCCCGTGTCGTCAGCGGCTATGTCGTTTCTGGCGCGGGTCGCAAGCTGTGCAAATCGCGCCTCAGAGCGCAGGCGCTGAACGCTGAGCGTGGTGATCTGTTCAAGATTTGCCGTCAGCTTGTTCAGGGAATTGTCGATTTCGGTATATTCGCCGGGGCGCAGCGCAAACTGGCGCAACTGGTCTTTCAGGCGGTTGATCGCCTCGAGCTGATCGCCGATCTGGATGCGGAACGTGCCCAGGGCGATCTCGGAATTGGCGGATGTCAGCACGCCGATCTGACTGGTCAGGCCCGAAATCTCGGCGTTGAGGCGGGTCGCGATGGTGGCCTGGGGCAGGTCCTTTTCCACCAGCCTGTCAAATTCGTGGCGAAAGGACTGAACGCCGTAGACAGATATGAAGCTGATCGCGAATGTGCCCAGCGACATGCAGAGCAATGTAAGAAAGACGATCCGCCCAACGCTGACTTGCATACCGCGCATCGCTGTCGGCCCTATTTCATCGGCAGCGGATACATCAGCCCACCGTTTTTCCACAACTCGTTCAATCCGCGCCGCAGGCCCAGTTGTGAGCCCGCACCCAGATTGCGCTCATATATATCGGCGTAATTGCCGACCTGGCGGATCACCAGGCTGGCCCAGCCATCCGGCAGGCCCAGTGTGTCACGGCTCATGTGGTCCAGTGCGGCCATGGTTTCGGCGTCGCTGTCCTGCGCGATACCCAACGCCTCGGCCATCAGCACCACATTGGCGACCCAGCGCACGAGATGGGCCCATTGGCGATCCCCCTCGCGCACCACCGCGCCGAGGGGTTCGTTGGCGATGTCATCCTCCAGCATGACGAAATCGTCGCGATAGGACGGGCGCGAGGCCATCATCGCCGCCAGATCACTGCCATCGGCCGTGACGCCATCGCATTCGCGGCCGAAAAACGCCCGCCAGCGGCCCGCCTGTGACGCGATCTCAAGGATGCCGACATGTCCGTCCAGCCGCGCGATCGCCTCGCGGATATTGGCGATGCTGGTCGTGCCCGAATTGGCGCAGATGACCTTGCCGTCCAGATCGCTGAGGCGGCGCGCACCGGTATCGGCATACGCCAGAACGCGCTGCGTGTCGTAAAAGGTGATCGCCGGAAAATCAAAGCCCATCACCACGTCGCGCTCGTAATTATAGGTCGTCGTGCGAAACAGCACGTCAACGCCGCCCTCCTTGAGAACATTGAGGCGGTTGAGACTGTCGAGCGGCACGAATTCGACCGCCGTGGCATCGCCCAGAACAGCCGTCGCCACCGTGCGACAGAAATCGACGTCAAACCCTTGCCAGACGCCGTCGATCTGGCGGGTCGCAAAGCCGATATCGTCGATGCCGACGCCACAGATCAGATAGCCGCGCGCCTCGATGGCCGCCCTGGTTTCGCCATCGCTGTCGGCGCGCGCCATTGGTGCAACTATCGCCACAAGGCAGGTCAGGGCAGCCACGCGCGCCCACATCACGACGGGGCGCAGCGTCATGCGCGCACGATCTGGGACCGCGTGAACCCCTGGGCGTAAAGGGCCGCGCTCAGATCCCCGCAAGTGATGTTCAGGTCGACCAGATCCTGCACGACGGGCTTTCCTTGATAGCTGATGGGCAAGCCACAGGAGCCTAGCATCAGCGCATCATTCGCGCCATCCCCGATGCAGCAGGCCATATCGGGCGAAATCCCCAGCTCGGCGCAGCACGCCAGCAGCACGTCGCGCTTGGTCTCGGCGGTGCCGACCGGGGCGCGCAAGGCGCCGGTCATCACCCCGCCCGACATCAGCGGATGGTTCGTCACGACCCGGTCAAAGCCACAGACCTGCGCGACCCTGTCGGCAAAGATGCTGTAGCCCCCCGTCACCAGAACGGTCAGCGCGCCGGATGCGCGCATCGTCGCGACAAGGGTCCTGGCCCCCGGCGTGAAATTCATCCGGGTGGCCAGATCCTCAAGCAGCGATTGGGGAACGCCCGCGAACAGCCTTGTGCGCACCTCTAGGGACTGGGCGAAATCAAGCTCTCCGGCCATGGCGCGCGCGGTGATCCCCTTTATCTGGCCCTCGATGCCGCGCTCCTCGGCCAGGCGGTCCAGCATTTCATCAAGGATGATCGTCGCCTCCATATCCGCCAACAGCAGCCTGCGCTTTCGGGGTGCGCCGGCGGACAGGTAGACATCCACCCCGCACGCGGCGGCCAGCGCGCGCAACCGATGGCGGTCCGGCAATCCATCATCCGCGCCGGTGCAGGTCAGCGACATGGCCTGCGTATCAAGCGCGTCCTGCGCCGTGACATGGATTTGCGGCATTGTCTCAAGGCGGTTGATGAAGGTCGCGACGGCGTCCCTGGCGCCGCCCTTCGGTCCGATTACAACAAGCGCGAATTGCATGGACGTGCCCCTTTTGACATGTTTTTGCCTGTCGGCAGGATGCCTTGGAACCGGCGCGGATACCAATGCGCCTGAAGGACCATCGCCATGACCCGCGCCAGCCCCGTCCCTGACGGACAATCCGCCCGAATGGTGCCGAAATCCGGCACATGGTCCGAAAGGACCGGGCCCAAAGGCGCATCGGCCAGCATGACCCGGCGCTGCCCGGCCCGAAACCTCCCCCAACAGGACCATACCGCGCCGGGCACCGCGCCGTTAGGCTTGCGCCCATGTCGGAGAAAGCGCCATACTTGCCGCCTATCCGAACGCAGGCTGGACCAATCATCGGATCAGACGGTTGTGTCCCGATAAATCGCCACAAGGGAGAATGATATGCGCAAATCTATGAAATTGGGGGCACTTGCCGTTGCTGCCGTCACCGCCGCAGCGGCCGCCAATGCCGGAACGCTGGAAAATGTCCGCGCCGCCGGTGAACTGGCCTGCGGTGTCAGCGAAGGCGTGCCCGGTTTTTCGAACCCGAACTCCGAAGGGACATGGATCGGGCTTGATGCCGATATCTGCCGCGCGGTCGCGGCTGCGGTTCTGGGCGACGCGAACAAGGTGCGCTATGTGCCGCTGGCCTCCAAGCAGAAGGTGCTGGCCGTCTCCAGCGGTCAGGTCGATCTGACCTCGCGCACGACCACCTGGACGATGAAGCGCGACTCGGCGGAAGGCGTGGATTTCACCGCCGTCGTCTATTATGACGGCCAGGGTTTCATGGTCAAAGCCGAGGCCGGCATCGACGACGCCAAGCAGATGGACGGCGCCACGGTCTGTGTGACCACCGGCACCACGACGGAACTGAACCTTGCCGATTTCGGGCGCGCCAACAACATAACGCTGGAACCCGTGGTGTTCGAGGGCAAGCGCGAGGCGGTGGATGCCTATGCCTCGGGGCGGTGCGACGCGCTGACCACGGACATGAGCCAGCTTGCCGCGTTCCGCTCGGGCTTTGCCGATCCGGCGGCGCACAAGATCCTGCCGCAGGTCATCTCGAAAGAGCCGCTGGCCCCGCTGGTCGCGCATGGCGACAACCAGTGGAAGGACATCGTGACATGGGTGATCTACGGCCTGATCTCGGCCGAGGAATATGGCGTCACCCAGGCCAATGTCGCCGAGATGGCGACCGAGTCCGCCAACCCCAATATCCAGCGCATGCTGGGCAGTTCGGGCGATACCGGCGGGTTGATCGGGCTTGAAAGCACATGGATGGTCGATGCGCTGAGTGCCGTGGGCAATTACGGCGAGATCTATGAGCGCAACCTGACCTCGACACTGGGGCTTGAGCGCGGGCTGAACGCACAATGGGGCGACGGTGGCCTGCTCTACGCGATGCCCATTCGCTAAGCTGTTTGAGCTGAACGAAAAAAGGCGGCTGGCCCACGGGCCGGCCGCATCCCTGCATTGATGATCGGGCCGCAAGATGTCTTCACCCAGCAGAACCGCCAAATCAGGCCCGTTGGTGCGCAACCTTGGCTCGGTCCTGAGCCAGGGCGCCGTTCTGGCCATTGCGGTCGGCCTTGCCTATCTGCTGTTTTCAAACACGCAGAAGAACCTTGATATTCGCGGAATCGAAAGCGGATTCGCCTTTCTCGGTCACGAAGCGGGCCTGCCCATCGGCGACAGCCTGATCGAATACACCCCCGCGCGCAGCTATGGCTATGCCTTTCTCGTCGGCCTGCTCAACACGCTGTTCGTGTCGGCGCTGGCGATCGTGCTGTCGACGATCCTGGGCGTTCTGGTCGGGATCTCACGGGTTTCGAGCAACTGGCTGCTGGCCAAGGTGGCGGCGATCTATGTCGAGACGCTACGCAATCTGCCGCTGCTCTTGACGCTGTTCTTTGTCTATTCCGTCGTTCTGACCTCACTGCCACACCCGCGCAGCGCGATTGCGCTGACCGAAGGCGTTTACCTGTCCAAACGCGGCTTTTACCTGCCGCGCCCGCTGGCCGAGGACGGGTTTGGCCTTTTCCTCGGGGGAAGTGTGATCGCGCTTGTGCTGGGCCTTGCGTTCTGGCGGTGGGCGCGCGCCTACAAGCTGCGCACGGGCGTGTCGGTTCATGGGGTCTGGGGCGGGCTGGGCATCTTCCTGTCGCTCACGGCATTCGTGTTTCTGGCAACGGGGCGCCCGCTGAGCGCCGAACTTCCGGTCTATGCCGGGTTCAACTTCAAGGGCGGTCTGTCGATGAAGCCCGAATTCGCCTCGCTTCTGATCGGGCTGGTTCTCTATACCGCCGCCTATATCGGCGAAAACGTCAGAAGCGGCATCCAGTCGGTTCATGCCGGCCAGATCGAGGCCGCGAACGCCCTGGGCGTCCCGAACACGGTGATCACGCGCATGGTGCTTTTGCCGCAGGCGCTGCGCGTGACGATCCCGGCAACGACAAATGACTATGCCAGCCTGGTCAAGAACAGCTCACTTGCGGTGGCGATCGGCTATCCCGACATGGTGTCCATCGGCGGCACGATCATCGGCCAGAACGGTCAGGCGGTCGAGATCATCGCCATGTGGATGGCGGTCTATCTCACGATCAACCTGATCATATCGGTGGGCATGAACGTGCTGAACGCCCGCGTGCAGGTTACGGAAAGGTGAATTGATGTCGACCGAAACCCAGGTCTTTGAACCCTCACTGCCCCGTCCTGCGCCAATCAGCCAGGTCGGCCTGCTGGGGTGGTTGCGCGCCAACCTGTTCGGCAGTTGGAAGGACACGGTCATCACCCTCGTGCTGCTGGCGCTGCTGATGGTCATCGTGCCCAATCTGCTCGAATGGCTGTTCGTGCGCGCCACCTATCGTGGCGATGCGGATGTCTGCCGCGCGAATGGCGGCGCCTGCTGGCCCTTCATCATCGAGAAATTCCACGTTCTGATGATCGGCGTCTATCCGCAAGATCTGGCATGGCGGCCCGGCATTGCGGCCATCGCGCTGCTGATCCTGGGGTGGCTGACCTATACCGACCGCGTGCGCGGTGTCACGCTGATCGCCGCTTGGGGGGTGCTGCCGATTTTCGCGCTGATCATGATCGGCGGGGCCTTCGGGATGGTCGATGTCGATCAGTCGCTCTGGGGCGGGTTGATGCTCAGCATCCTGCTGGCGCTTGTCGGCGTGATCGTGTCGATCCCGCTGGGAATCCTTCTGGCGCTTGGGCGCTATTACGGCTCGCCCGCGGTCAAGGCGGTCTGTATCGCCTTCATCGAACTGCTGCGGGGCGTTCCGCTGATCACCATCCTGTTCATGGCCTCGGTGATGATGCCGCTGTTCCTGCCGCCCGATCTGGTCATCAACAACCTGTTGCGCATCCAGATCGGCATGATCCTGTTCTCGTCGGCCTATATGGCCGAGGTGGTGCGCGGCGGGCTGCAGGCGATCCCTGCGGGGCAGACCGAAGCGGCGCTTGCCCTTGGGGTCACGCGGCGCCATACCATCGCCTTCGTGATCGTGCCGCAGGCGTTGCGCCATGTCCTGCCGCCACTGATCGGGCGCTGCATCGCGCTGTTCAAGGACACGTCGCTGGTCATCATCGTCGGCCTGCTCGACTTTCTCGGGATGATCAAGAACGCCGCGCTCGACACCAACTGGCTGGGATTTCAGGCCGAGGCCTATGTGTTTGCCGCTGTTGTCTACTGGATGATCTGCTACAGCCTCAGCCTCTATGGTCGCCAGCTTGAGCGGCGCGGCCCGAATGCGCAGAAACGATAGACCCGAATTTCTGGAGATGACCATGACCGTCAAAGTTCAAAGCCGCATCGCAACCGAAGAAACCGTCATCGAGATGCGCGGCGTGAACAAGTGGTTCGGTGATTTCCACGTCCTCAAGGATATCGACCTGACCGTCGCCAAGGGCGAGCGCATCGTCATCTGCGGGCCCTCCGGGTCAGGCAAGTCGACGCTGATCCGCTGCATCAACCATCTTGAGGAACACCAGGAAGGCACGATCACCGTCAATGGCAAGCTGTTGAACGAGAACATGAAAAACATCACCAGCGTCCGCCGCGAGGTCGGCATGGTGTTTCAGCAGTTCAACCTGTTCCCGCATATGACGATCCTCGACAACCTGTGCTTTGCCCCGGTCTGGGCGCGCAACATGCCCCGCGCCGAAGCCGAGGAAATCGCCAGCGCCTATCTGGAACGCGTCGGCATCGCCGAGCAGCGCGACAAATATCCCGGTCAGCTGTCGGGGGGGCAGCAACAGCGGGTCGCGATTGCGCGCTCCTTGTGCATGAGCCCGTCGATCATGCTGTTTGACGAGCCGACATCCGCGCTTGACCCCGAGATGATCAAGGAGGTGCTGGATGTGATGATCGAACTGGCGGATACCGGCATGACGATGATCTGCGTGACCCATGAGATGTCCTTCGCCAGATCGGTGGCGGATCGCGTCATCTTCATGGACGCAGGCGAGATCGTCGAGGAAAACACCCCCGCCGCCTTCTTTGACAACCCGCAGGTTGACCGGACCCAGCAATTTCTCAGCCAGATCCTGAGCCATTAAGGCATAAGCACCGCAGCACCACGCGCGGGGAGGTGGAAAAATTTCGATTACAGCCGTTCTAGTGCAGATTATAGGGTCTGTGGCGCTGATGCTGTGGGGCATCCGACTGGTGCGCACCGGTATCATGCGCGCATTCGGCAGCTCTTTCCGGCATTATCTGGGGGCTGCGATCGGCGGGCGCATGTCCTCTTTCGGTGTCGGCCTCGGGATCACGGTTTTCCTGCAAAGCAGCACCGCCACGGCGCTGATCGTGTCGTCCTTTGCCGCCAAGGGGATGGTGCAGACGCCCGCAGCGCTGGCGGTGATGCTGGGCGCGGATATCGGCACGACCATTTCGGCGCAGATCCTTTCATTCGATCTGTCCTGGCTGGCCTATGCCTTGATTTTCGTCGGGTTTTTCCTGCATTCGCGCTCATCGCTCTATACGCGCCGCCAGGTCGGGCGGGTGATACTGGGCCTGGGGCTGGTGCTGCTGGCGCTCAGCCTGGTGCGCAGCTCGTCCCAGCCGCTGCGCGACTCCGATCTGCTGGTCTATATCCTCTCGGCACTGGAACGCGAGATGTTCCTGACCATGTTCATTCTGGCGGTGCTGACCTGGCTTGTGCATTCCAGCCTTGCCGTGGTTCTGCTGACCGCATCGCTGGCCACGTCCGGCGTGGTGCCTGTCGGGGTTGGCGTGGTGATGATCCTCGGGGCCAATATCGGCGGCACGATCCCCCCGATCATCGCGACGATGGGCGCAGGCCCTCATGCGCAGCACGCCGCGATCGGCAACGCCGCCTTCAAGTTCATCGCCTGCCTGCTGGTTCTGCCGTTCCTGCCCTATCTGACCGACGCGCTTGGGGGCTTTGCCGGCAATGGCCAGATCCTTGTGCATGTCCACACCGCGTTCAACGTCCTTGTCGCGCTGCTTTTCCTGCCATGGGTGGGCACCGCCGCCGCCCTGCTCAAGCGCGCTTTTCCCAACACCGAACAGGCCGGCGCGGAACCGATGACGCGCTATCTGGACAAGGAGCTGATCCGCTCGCCCACGCTGGCGCTGTCCAGCGCCACGCGGGAGCTTTACCGCATCAATGAGCAGATCGAACTGACCCTCGATCTGATCGAAAGCGGCATTTCGGACAATGAACTGCACAAGGGCGACGCCATCAAGGTAC
>CAKSUL010000013.1 GCA_934501475.1 uncultured Roseovarius sp.
CGGCAATGCGGTCCGCAATCAGGGGGATGACGCCGAATTGCTGGACCGCGCGCAGTTGCGCAAACTGGTGCCCTATCTGGATTTCGACACCGCGCGCTTTCCCATCCATGGCGGGTTGCTGCAGCGCCGTGCCGGCACCGCGCGCCACGATGCCGTCGCCTGGGGCTATGCGCGCGGCGCCAGTGAGAGGGGCGTGGACATCATCCAGAACTGCGAGGTGACGGGCATCGACATCGAGGGCGGTGCCGTGCGCGGCGTCCGGACCACGCGGGGCGCGATCCGGGCCGGCAAGGTCGCGATCATCGTTGCGGGCCGTTCGGGGCAGGTGGCCGAGATGGCGGGGATGCGCCTGCCGATCGAAAGCCATGTGTTGCAGGCCTTTGTCAGTGAGGGGCTGAAGCCCTGCATCGATCATGTGATCAGTTTCGGCATGGGGCATTTCTATATCAGCCAGTCCGACAAGGGCGGGCTGGTCTTTGGCGGCGATCTGGATTTCTATGCGTCCTACGCGGCGCGCGGCAATCTGGCGATGGCCGAGCATGTGATGGAGGCGGGAATGACCCTCATGCCGATGATCGGCAAGGCGCGGGTGCTGCGCTCATGGGGGGGGATCATGGATATGACCCCGGATGGCAGCCCGATCATCGACAAGACCGGGACGCGCGGGCTCTTTCTCAATTGCGGCTGGTGTTATGGCGGGTTCAAGGCGGTGCCGGGATCGGGCTTTTCCATGGCGCATCTAATGGCGACGGACAGCCATCATGCACCCGCGGCGCGGTTCCGGCTGGACCGGTTCGCCACCGGGCGCGGGCTGATGGATGAAGAGGGCACCGGCGCGCAGCACAACCTGCATTGAGGAGGACTGGCTGTGGCGGGATGTGACGCGTGGGGGGATGTGCGGTTTGCGGTGTCGGCCTGCGCCGCGGCGGCGGGAATTTGAGTATTTTTGGAAAAATGAAGGGCATGGGCGGGGGTTTGGCATGAGGATCAATTGTCCGCATTGCGGTGAGCGGGACCGGCGCGAGTTCTATTATATGGGCGATGCGGTGGCGTTGGAGCGGCCTGCGCGGGATGCGGGCGCCGAGGCGTGGGATGCCTATCTGCACCTGCGCGACAATCCGGCGGGGCTGACGCGCGATCTGTGGTATCACGAGTCAGGCTGTGGCGCCTGGGTGGTGGTCACGCGCGATACGTGCAGCCATGGCATATCGGGGACGGCGCTGGCCAGTGACGAGAAGGGGCGCGCGCATGAGGGTTGAGGGCAGCGGTCTGATCGATCGCACGCGCCCCGTCAGCTTCAGCTTTGACGGGCATCGCTATCAGGGATTTACCGGTGACACGCTGGCCTCGGCGTTGTTGGCCAATGACATCCGGCTGGTGGCGCGCTCGTTCAAGTATCACCGCCCGCGCGGCATTCTGACGGCTGGCTCAGAGGAGCCCAACGCGCTGGTGACCACGGGCCTTGGCGCGGGGCAGGAGCCGAATGTGCGTGCCACCACGCAGGAGCTGTTCGAGGGGCTGATGGCGCGTTCGCAGAACTGCTGGCCGTCGCTGGGCTGGGATGTGATGGCGCTGAACGATCTGGCGGCGCCGTTTCTGGGGGCCGGGTTCTATTACAAGACCTTCATGTGGCCCAAATCGTTCTGGGAGCGGGTTTATGAGCCAATCATCCGGCGCGCGGCGGGGCTGGGCGCGTTGTCGGGCGAGGCCAATACCGACCGGTATGAACGCGGGTTTGCCCATTGTGACCTGCTGGTGATCGGGGCCGGGCCTGCGGGTCTGATGGCGGCGCTGGCGGGCGCGCGCGCCGGGGCGGATGTGATCCTGGTCGAAGAGGACACGCGCACCGGCGGGCGGCTGAACAGCGAGAGTTTCGAGGTGGATGGACGTCCCGGCGCGCAATGGGCCGAGGCGGTGACCGAGGAATTGCAGGCGATGCCGAACCTGCGCCTGATGACCCGCACGACAATCACCGGCGCCTATGATCACGGCACGTTCGGCGCGCTTGAGAAACTGCCGCCCGAGGTCAGCGCCCGCCCGCATGCCCCGCGCGAGGCGTTCTGGCGGATCGTGGCGCGGCGCACCGTTCTGGCCGCAGGCGCGCTGGAGCGCCCGGTCGCGTTTCGCAACAACGACCGTCCCGGCATCATGACGGCGGGGGCGGTGCGGTCCTATCTCAACCGCTGGCGCGTGGTGCCCGGGCGCAGCGTGGCGGTGTTTGCCAATACCGATGATGGCCATCGCACCGCCGCCGATCTGCTGGCGGCGGGGGTGCATGTCAGCGCGCTGATCGATGCGCGCCACCATGCCACCACCGATCTGGACCTGCCGTTCTATCCCGGCGGGCAGGTCTGCAACAGCGAGGGGCGCAAGGGGCTTGAGGCGATTTCGGTCGCCATGCCATCGGGGATCGACAAGATCAGCGCCGATTGCCTGGCGATGTCGGGGGGCTGGAATCCGACGCTGCACCTGACCTGTCACATGAACGGGCGTCCGGACTGGAATCAGGATCTGGCGGCGTTCGTGCCCCGCGACGGTGCGGTTCCCGGCATGATCACGGCGGGGGCCTGTCGGGGGGATTTCTCGACCCGGGCCTGTCTTGAGGGCGGGGTTGCGGCGGCGGGCGAGGCACTGGAGGATCTGGGCCTGACCCCTGCGCCCATCGCCATCCCCATGGCCGAGGACAGCGTCTATGACATCACCCCGCTCTGGGCGGTGCCGGGCCAGGGGCGCGCCTGGCTGGATTTCCAGAACGATGTCTGCGTCAAGGATGTCGCACAGGCCGCGCAGGAGAATTTCCGCAGCGTCGAGCATATGAAGCGATACACCACCCAGGGCATGGCGACCGATCAGGGCAAGAATTCGAACGTGGCGGCGCTGGCCGTGCTGGCCGATGCCACCGGGCGCGGCATTCCCGAGACCGGAACCACCACGTTTCGCCCGCCCTACAGCCCGGTCAGCATCGCCGCGATGGGGGCAGGGGCGCAGGGCGCGGGCTTTGCGCCGCATCGGTTCACCACTTCGCACAAGGCCAGCGTTGCGCGCGGCGCGCCGATGATCGAGGCCGGTCTGTGGTATCGCCCCGGCTGGTTCCCGGCCCCCGGCGAGAGCCATTGGCGGCAATCCTGTGACCGCGAAGTGGGCCTTGTGCGCAATGCTGTCGGCATCGCGGATGTGTCCACGCTGGGCAAGATCGACATTCAGGGCCCGGATGCGGCGGCGTTTCTGGATCTGGTCTATACCAATACCTTCAGCACGCTGAAGCGGGGCCGCGTGCGCTATGGTCTGATGCTGCGCGAGGACGGGCATGTCATGGATGACGGCACCTGCGCGCGCCTGGGGGATCAGCAGTATCTGATGACCACCACGACGGCGGCGGCGGGGCAGGTGATGCGGCATCTGGAGTTCGTCCATCAATGCCTTGTGCCGCATATGGATCTGCGCATGATCTCGGTGACCGAGCAATGGGCGCAGTTCGCCATCGCCGGGCCGAAATCGCGCGCGCTTCTGGATGATCTGCTGGATGCCCCCCTTGGGGCGTTCCCGTTCATGGGATGTGGCGAGGTGCAGGTTGGCGGGGTCGGGGCGCGGCTGTTCCGCATCTCGTTTTCGGGCGAACTTGGCTATGAGCTGGCGGTTCCTGCGCGCTATGGCGATGCCATGTTCCGCGATCTGGTCGCGCGCGCCGAGGCGATGGGCGGCGGCCCCTACGGGATGGAGGCGCTGAATGTGCTGCGCATCGAAAAGGGCTTTGTCACCCATGCCGAAATTCACGGCCGCACCACGGCCTTTGACATTGGCATGGCGGGGATGGTCAGCGCCGGCAAGGATTGCATCGGTCAGGCGATGGCCGCGCGCCCCGGTCTGAGCGGCGATGAGCGTGAGCAGCTGGTCGGGCTGAAACCGGTGGGCGCTATCAAGCAACTGACGGCGGGCGCGCATCTGTTCAACCCCGATGACGAGGCCACGCGCGTCAACGATCAGGGCTATATCACCTCGGTCGCGTTCTCGCCCACATTCGGGCATTTCCTGGGGCTGGCCTTCCTGCGCAACGGGCGCGCGCGCCATGGCGATCTGGTGCGCATGGTCGATCACCTGCGCGCCATGGAGACGCTGTGCGAAGTGCAGGATCCGGTCCAGTTTGACCCTGACGGAGGATTGACCCGTGACTAGGCTTGCAGCGAAATCCCCCTGCGACGGGCTGTTGCCCCTCAAGGTCGCCGACCTGATCCTGAGTGAGGAATCGCTCGGCATGCTGACCTCGGTCGTGCCCTTCAAGGGGCAGGCGGCGGCATTGTCGCGCGCCCTTCAGGCGGCGCATGGCGTGGCGTTTCCGGCGGTGGGGCGCGCCGATTTCGGCGAGGCGGGCAGCTGTGCGCTGTGGTTCGGGCAGGATCTGGCCCTGTTGGCGGGGCCGGTGCCGGATGCGGCGCTGGCGCGGCACGCGGCGCTTGCCGATCAATCAGATGCCTGGGCGGTGGTGCGCCTGACGGGGGCGCGCAGCGCCGAGGTGCTGGCGCGGCTGACGCCGCTTGACCTTAGGGAAAGCGCATTCGCGATCGGCAATTCCATGCGCACGGAGCTGGCGCATATGCCGGCGTCGCTGACCCGGATGGATGAAAATGCGTTCAGGATCATGGTCTTCCGCTCTTTCGCGCAGACGCTTGTGGATGAGGTGAAAACCGCGATGCAGGGCGTTGCGGCGCGCCATTCTCTCTGACACGATGGGGCGATTGAAATCTGCCTGATCAGAAGGTGCCTCCATGTTCCGCTCTCTTGTTTCGTCCGTTGCCCTGTCCATCGCCCTGCTGAGCGCGCCACTTGTCGCGCATGGCGATGAGGCGAAAGAGGCCAATTGCGATGCCACCACCGCCATCATCGCCGAGGCCGTCGCACAGCGCGCCAACGGCACGCCCAGGGACAGCGCGGTGGAATACCTGCTCTCGGATGAGGCCGGGGTCGATGACAAATATGACCAGACCGTGCCGCTGCTGGTCGATTGGGTCTATTCCATCGACGAAGGCGACCTGGCGGGCGATGTGCCCGGCGTCTTTCGTCAAAGCTGCATGGGCTATGACGGCTGAACGCATCTGGCCCCTTGGCGCGGGGCGGCCAAAGGCTTAAGTCTGGTGCATGTCATTGCCACCCGGATTCCTTGACGACCTTCGCACCCGCATCTCGCTCAGTCAGGTGGTCGGGCGAAAGGTCATGTGGGACAACCGCAAATCCAACCCCAGCAAGGGCGACATGTGGGCGCCATGCCCGTTTCACCACGAAAAAACCGCCAGCTTCCATGTCGATGACCAGAAGGGGTTTTATTACTGCTTTGGCTGTCACGCCAAGGGCGACGCGATCGGCTTCATCCGCGAAACCGAGAATGTGGAGTTCATGGAGGCGGTGCGCATCCTGGCCTCGGAGGCCGGAATGCCCATTCCCGAGCGCGATCCGCAGGCACAGGCCAAGGCCGACAAGCGCACCCAACTGATCGAGGTGATGGAACAGGCGGTGCAGCATTTCCGCCTCGCTCTGCAAACCGGGGCCGGCGCCGTGGCGCGGGACTATCTTGACCGGCGCGGGCTGACGCAGGCGACGCAGGATCGCTTTGACATCGGATTTGCGCCGGATGCCTGGCAGGGGCTGTGGGATCACCTGAGCGGCAAGGGGATCGCGGCGGATCTGATCCTTGATTGCGGCCTGGCGCGCCCCTCGCAAAAGGGCGGCAAGCCTTATGACACGTTCCGCGGTCGGATTATGTTCCCGATTCGCGATGCGCGCGGGCGCTGCGTGGCCTTTGGCGGGCGGGCGATGGACCCCAATGACAACGCCAAATACCTCAACTCCCCCGAGACCGAGCTGTTTGACAAATCCCGCGTGCTTTACAATCAGGCCCCCGCGCGCGAGGCGGCGGGCAAGGGCGCGCCGCTGATCGTGGCCGAAGGGTATATGGACGTGATCGCGCTGGTTCAGGCGGGCTTTGGCGCGGCGGTGGCCCCGTTGGGCACGGCCGTGACCGAGGCGCAGTTGCACCTGCTGTGGCGCATCGCGGATGAGCCGATCATGGCGCTCGACGGGGATCGTGCGGGCCTTGCGGCGGCGCATCGGGTGATCGACCTGGCGCTGCCGTTGCTGGAGGCCGGAAAATCCCTGCGCTTTGCCCTGATGCCCGAGGGCAAGGACCCCGATGACCTGTTGCGCGCCCAAGGTCCAGGCGCTGTGCAGGCGCTATTGGATCAGGCCCTGCCGATGGTGCAATTGCTGTGGCAGCGCGAGACCGAAGGGCGCGATTTCGACAGCCCCGAGCGCAAGGCCGCGCTGGACAAGACCCTGCGCGAGCGGCTGAAAACCATCCGCGATGCGTCGATCCGGGGCCATTACGGGCAGGCGATCAAGGATCTGCGCTGGCAGTTGTTCTCGCCGCGCCGCGCCCCGGCCAGGGGGCAAAAGGGCAACGCGCGCTGGGCACCGCCGGGCACGCCGCGCGCCAGCACGAAATCGTCGCTATTGGTGGCGGCGGGCGATCAGGTCACCGATCACATGCGCGAGGCGGTGATCCTGGCGACGCTGGTGATGACCCCCGAAATCGCCGAACGCTTTGACAGCGAGATCGGGCGGCTGAGCTGCGCCGATCCGCTGCATGCGCAGTTGCGCGATCTGATCCTGCGCCACGCCCATGACGGGGCAGAGGTGTTGCGCGGTGAAATAGAGCGCACGGTGGGGGGCGATACCCTTGAAAAACTGCTGACCTTGCCCCATGTGGCCATTACGCCCCCGGTGCGTTATCCGGGTAATCAGGAAATGGCCGAGATGACCGTTGCCGAGGAACTGGCCAAGATCGCCGCCCATACCGGGTTGCTGGCCGAGATGGCCGATGCCGCCGAAGACCTGACCGGGGTTGCCGACGAGGCGATCACCTGGCGTCTGGGGCAGGCGGCAGAGGCCCGCAACAAGGCTGTGCGCAGCCAGCAGGAGGACAAGGCCGAATACGATCTGGCCGATAACGGTGCTCGAATCAATCGCGGAGAACGCGAGGAGTTCAATACGTTGTTGGACGGGATCACATTCTCGAAACCTCGCCATTAAGTGATTTTGGTGAGGTTGAGGTAAAGAAATCAGGGTAAACGTGTTGCGAATCACTGTGATTCGCCGTTGATTCGGAATGACGAATCACCTCGCCCGCCCACCGCTCAGGAGTTTTCCATGGCCGCCAAAGACAACGACGACCAGAAACCGGATGATCAGGACGCCGATATGTCCCTCGATATGAGTCAGGCCGCGATCAAGAAAATGATCTCGGAGGCGCGCGAAAAGGGCTTCATCACCTATGATGAGCTGAACAAGGCGCTGCCGCCCGATCAGGTCAGTTCGGAACAGATCGAAGACGTGATGTCGATGCTCTCGGAGATGGGCATCAACATCATCGAGGCCGACGAGGTCGAGGAAGAAGAACAGCGCGGCACCGCCCTGGCCGAAGTGGGCCGCAGGGGCGAGATCGTCCTCGGCTCGGGCAAAGAGGAAAAACTGGACCGCACCGACGATCCGGTGCGCATGTATCTGCGCGAAATGGGCAGTGTCGAACTGCTCAGCCGCGAGGGCGAAATCGCCATCGCCAAACGGATCGAGGCCGGGCGCAACACCATGATCGCGGGCCTGTGCGAAAGCCCGCTGACCTTTCAGGCGATCACCATCTGGCGTGACGAACTTCTGGGCGAAGACATCCTGCTGCGCGATGTGATCGACCTTGAAACCACCTTCGGCAACCAGTTGGGCGAGGAAGAAGAACCCGTCGTCGCCGCCAATGTCAGCACCGCGCCCTCGGATAGCAAATCCGACGACGGCCCCGAACTGGATGCCGACGGCAACCCGATCGCCGATGACGAAGATGACGATGAGGACGATCAGGTCAACATGAGCCTGGCCGCGATGGAAGCGGCGCTGAAACCCGAGGTTCTGATCACCCTGGGGCGGATTGCGGATGATTATGTGCAATTGTCCGAAATGCAGGACAGCCGGATATCGGCGACGCTGAACGAAGATGGCTCGTTCACCAAGGCGCAGGAAGGAATCTATCAGAAATTGCGCTCCGAGATCGTTGAACTGGTGAATTCGCTGCACCTGCACAACAACCGGATCGAGGCGCTGATCGATCAGCTTTACGGCATCAACCGCCGCATCATGCAGATCGACGGTGCAATGGTGAAACTGGCCGATCAGGCGCGCATCAACCGCAAGGAATTCATCGAGGAATATCGCGGCCGCGAGATGGATCCGACCTGGCTGGACGATATGGCCGCCAAACCGGGGCGCGGCTGGCAGATGTTCATGGAACGCGCGCCCGAGAAGGTCGCGGAACTGCGCGCCGACATGGCGCAGGTCGGGCAATATGTCGGGCTGGACATTCCTGAATTCCGCCGCATCGTGCAGCAGGTCCAGAAGGGCGAGCTTGAGGCGCGCACCGCCAAGAAGGAAATGGTCGAGGCGAACCTGCGCCTGGTGATCTCGATTGCAAAGAAATACACCAACCGCGGGCTGCAATTCCTTGATCTCATTCAGGAAGGCAATATCGGCCTGATGAAGGCCGTCGACAAGTTCGAGTATCGTCGCGGCTATAAATTCAGCACCTACGCCACCTGGTGGATCCGTCAGGCGATCACCCGCTCGATCGCCGATCAGGCCCGCACCATCCGCATCCCCGTGCACATGATCGAGACGATCAACAAGCTGGTGCGCACCGGGCGGCAGATGCTGCATGAGATCGGCCGCGAACCCACGCCCGAGGAACTGGCCGAAAAGCTGCAAATGCCGCTGGAAAAGGTCCGCAAGGTGATGAAAATCGCCAAGGAGCCGATTTCGCTGGAAACCCCGATCGGGGACGAAGAAGACAGCCAGCTGGGCGATTTCATCGAAGACAAGAACGCGGTTCTGCCGCTGGATTCGGCCATTCAGGAAAACCTCAAGGAAACCACGACGCGGGTGCTGTCCTCGCTTACCCCGCGCGAGGAACGTGTCTTGCGGATGCGGTTCGGCATCGGCATGAACACCGACCACACGCTTGAGGAAGTCGGGCAACAGTTCAGCGTGACCCGCGAACGTATCCGCCAGATCGAGGCCAAGGCGCTGCGCAAGCTGAAGCATCCCAGCCGGTCGCGCAAGCTGCGCAGCTTTCTGGATCAATAACGAAACAGCGCCCTCCGGGGCGCTTTTTTCTTTTCTCCGAACAGGTTGCATGACTGCGTTGCGCCGGTATTTACGGGCCTGTCCGATCTGTATTCGCGCAATGCAAGTATTGAACGGCTATTGACCGCAAAAGTTGGAATCAAGCCATGAATAGCCGGGTTATCCACAGGATATCCCATGTTGCTTGTCCTGATCCGATATTTCCCTGACGTGCCTCTGCCGCCATTCACGCGCGGAAATTCCCCCTGTTCTGCGACATCAAAGCCTATCTAGCGTCGCAAATTCCCCCCTACCCAAAACCTTGCGGCTCCCCTATAGTGACTGTGGATAACTGGGCGTCAGACCCATGATGATCAGAGCAGAAAAGAGAAGGGGACCGGCCTATGCGCTGTCCGTTTTGCGGAAACATTGAAACACAGGTCAAGGATGCTCGCCCCGCGGAAGAGCATGTCTCGATCCGCAGGCGGCGCTTTTGCCCCGCATGTGGCGGGCGCTTTACCACTTATGAGCGCGTGCAACTGCGCGATCTGGTGGTGGTCAAGAGCAATGGGCGGCGCGAGGATTTTGACCGTGACAAGCTGGAGCGCTCGATCCGTATCGCCCTGCAAAAACGCCCGGTCGAGCCGGAGCGCGTGGAACAGATGATCTCGGGCATCGTGCGCCGACTGGAAAGCATGGGCGAGACGGATATCCCGTCAAAAACCGTGGGTGAGATCGTGATGGAAAGCCTGGCGCGGATCGACACCGTTGCCTATGTGCGGTTTGCCAGCGTTTACAAGAACTTCCAGGCGGCGGATGATTTCGACAGATTTGTCAGCGAACTGCGCCCGAATACGGCCGAAGACAAACCAGACGCGTGATCGACACCGACAACCGCTATATGCGCATGGCCCTGATGCTGGGCCGACGGGGGCAGGGGTTGACCTGGCCCAACCCGGCAGTGGGCTGTGTTCTGGTGCGGGACGGGCGGGTGATCGGGCGCGGCTGGACCGCGCCGGGCGGGCGCCCTCACGCCGAGATGCGGGCGCTGAAACAGGCCGGGGACGCGCGCGGTGCGACGGCCTATGTCTCGCTGGAGCCCTGCGCGCATCATGGCCAGACACCGCCCTGCGCGCAGGCGTTGATTGATGCGGGGGTGGCGCGGGTCGTGGCCCCGTTCGACGATAATGACCCGCGCGTTTCGGGGCGTGGTTTCGCGCTGTTGCGCGACGCCGGGATCGCGGTGACGACCGGGGTCATGGCGGATGCGGCGGGCGAGGATCACGCCGGCTTCCTGAGCCGGAACGAGGCGGGCCGCCCGATGCTGACCCTGAAACTGGCGACGTCCTTTGACGGGCGCATCGCCACCGCCACCGGGCACAGCCAGTGGATTACCGGGCCTCAGGCGCGCCGCGCGGTGCATGGACTGCGCGCCAGCCATGATGCGGTGATGGTGGGGGCGGGCACGGCGCGGCTGGATGATCCGATGCTGAACGTGCGCGATCTGGGCGTGACGCATCAACCGGTGCGCGTGGTGGTGTCGCGGCGTCTGGACCTGCCCCTGATGTCGCAACTGGCGCGCAGTGCCTGCGATGTGCCGTTGTGGATCTGTCACGGGGGCGATGCCGACCCGGCCCTGATCGAGGCTTGGCGCGGTCTGGGGGCGCGGCTGATCGTCTGCGCCGGTCATCAGGGCGCGCATCTGGACATGGGCGCGGTGATGCAGGAACTGGGTGCGGCCGGTCTGACCCGCGTGTTCTGCGAGGGCGGCGGCGCGTTGGCCGCCTCGCTGCTGCGCGCCGGTCTGGTGGATCGTCTGGTGGGGTTTACCGCCGGGTTGGCCATCGGCGGCGACGGGCGCGCGGGGATTGGCGCGCTCGGGCTGACCCGGCTGGACGAGGCGGCGCGCTTTCGCCTGATCCGGACCACGCCGGTGGGCGACGACGTGATGCATGTCTGGGGACGCTGATCCCGTTAAGGTATTGCATCAACACCTAACGCCAAAGACCTGATCTGGAAGCAAAAATTCCCTGCAATTTTGATAACGTCCGATTGATCGCGCCGGGCCGGGGCACCGTGCCCGTGGCAAGGCGCTCAACCACCACTTCGACCGGACAGGGCGCGCGGCGCAGCGGGTCGAAATAGCGCGGATAATCAATCAGCGTGGCATGGACCAGCCCGGCCAGCGTGGGGCGCGCGATGCGGCGCGCGGGCACCCGGCCCAGATCCCGCGTCAGCCCCCAGCCGGCATAGAACGGCGCGCCGGTGGTGGTGACGGGCAGGCCGCGGATCAACGCCTCGAACCCCAGAAGCGAGGTCATGGTCCACACCTCATCGACCACGTTCAGCAGCGCGGCGGGGTCGCTGGCCGCAAGGACCAGATCGGCCAAACCGGCGAGATCACCCTCGCTGAGCGCACCGGGGCGCAGCCCGGCCTCGACATCGGGGTGGGGCTTATAGAGGATCAGCGCCTCGGGATTGGCGTCGCGCACGGCGCGCAGCAGGCCGAGATTGGTGACGATCCCGCCCGCGCCCAGCCGGATCGACGCGTCATCCTCGACCTGACCGGGCACCAGAATTCGGTGACCGGCGGGCAGGGCGGGGGCCGGGCCACCCAGATTGTATTTGGTCAGGCGCAATCGGATCAGCGCATCCATCAGCGCCTCGGCGCGCAGGGTCTGATCGGGGCGCAGCGTGGCGCGCCGCGCGATCCAGTCCTCCAGACGGCTGGGCCGGGTCGGGTCATAGTAAATGCCCAGATCGTCGCAAACCAGCGACAGCGGCGGCACCAGTTCAGCGCCGAGGCCCCGTGAGCGCAGGAAGCCGTCTTCGACGCGCACCGCATCCGGCGCGTTGTCGGCGCGGGTGGCCCAGACCATGTGCCGCCGCGCCGGATCGCTGCGCGCAGTGCTGCGAAACACCATGCGGCGATGCGCGCCGAACACCTTTTGCAGGGGGGCGCGTTTCCACAGGCGCATCTCATGGGCGACCCAGCCGTTCCTGTCCTCGCGCCAGGCGCGGATCTCGGCCTCGAGGGTGGAAATTGCCGTCTCGATGTCGCACAGCCGGTCGCGCGCCGGATCATACCAGACCGGATAGAGGATCATCGCCCCGGCGAACAATTGCGCGCGGCTGAGGCTGCGGCCCCGACGGGTCAGGCGCAGGGGGTGGCGGTCATCGCTCAGGCCCCAGCCGGCATAGAAGGGCTGGCCAAAGACCTGCGGGCGGTGGCCCGCGAATATCGCCTCAAAGCCCATCTGGCTGGACACGGTATAGACCGCGATCGCCCCCTGCAGCAGCGCCCAGGGGCTGAGCGGGTCACTGTTGAGGCTGATGCGCGCGTTGGTATCTGCCGCGCTGAAATAGCCTGGCCGGTGGCCCTGCGCGGTTTCGGGATGGGTCTTGATCACGATGCGCGCGCCGGGATGGTCCTCCTGGGCGTAATACAGCATCTCGCGGAATGTGTTGGCATCCGCGCCCCCCAGACGCACGCTGGCATCGCCGCGCGTCTGGTCGATCACCAGAACATAGCCGGGCGCGGGGCAGGGGGCGGCGGGGTCATGGGCGTTGTATTTGCTCAGATCGGCCTCTTGCAGGCGCGCCATCGCGCCGCGCGCGCGGTTCATCAGCGCGGTGTCGTCCAGCGGATGCGTGGCCAGCAGATGTTCCAGATCCGAGGGCTGGCTGGCGTCGAAATGCGCGCCCCGGTGATCAATTACCAGCCCGAGGGGTGGTTCGCCCGCCCGCCCCGGATAGAGCGAGCGCAGGAACGCATCCTCGACCCGGATCAGGGCAGCGCCACTGCGCGCGGCCATCGCCTCGCCGCGGCGCGCGTAAGGGCTGTGGCCCCAGACGGCGATCAGGTCATCCGGGGTGGCCCGCCCCAGCGACAGCGGATAACCGGCCAGATGCAGGATGCGGCGCACCCGGCGCTGGCGCAGGAAACCGGCGTTGAAATAGCGAACCCGCCGGCAGGGCTGTGCTGCGGCGGGGTCGGTGTCATCCAGAGCGGACATTACAGCGTTTCCAGTTCGGATTGAATCGCCATGTGCTGGCCCCGGTGGCCGGGGCCGGGCTGATCAGCCGCCAAGTGCCGTCGAGGCGGTATCCACCGTGCCGACCACGCCCAGCGTGCCCGTCAGCGCGCCGATCACCTTGCCCCACTGGGCAAAAGGCGCCTCGGTCACATAGAGCGTGTCCTGATCGCGCACCGAGAAATCACGCGCCATGAACATGCCGTTGGGCTTGGTCAGGTCCAGCACATAGATCATGCGCTGTTCGCCCGACAGATCGTTGCGCCCCAGCACCTGATTGGCGATCTCGGCCGGTTCGTTGCGCAGGATGAACACGCCGGTGGGATCGGCCGCCGCCGATTGCAGGCCGCCGACCGTTGCAATCGCCTCGATCGCGCTCAGGGTCTGGGTCTCGAATGTCACGCGCGATTGCGCGCCGGTAGCGCCAAGCGCGGTAAAGGCGCGGCTGTCCTGTTCGACCAGCACCCGGTCACCGCCACGCAGGGCGATGTCGAATTCGGGGTGTTTGTAGAGATCCTGAAACCAGACCTTGCTGCGCTCGGTCCCGCGGATGACGGTGATCTGCGCCACTTCGGCAGGGATCACGATGCCGCCCGCCGCCGAGAGCATCGCCGACAGGGTCCGCGTCGGGCGCTCGATCGGATAGACGCCCTGCGCGCCGACCGATCCGATTAGCGACACGGTTGCGCCATCTCCGGCAAGGCGGCGCACCTGCACCTGCGGGTCGGGCGTCTGATCATCCAGTTTCGAGGTGATGATCCGGCGGATCGCCTCGGGCGTGTTGCCGGCGGCGCGGATGCGCCCCGCATAGGGCACGAAGATAAAGCCGCTGCCATCCACCTGCACCTCTTCGAGGATGGTCTGGTTGGTCGCCTCGCCGGCCAGCAACCCGTCATCGACGTTTTCCCAGATGGTCAGGCCCAACGTGTCGCCGGGGCGGATCGTGTCCGACCCCATCACGCCGGCATTCTTGAATTTCTCGGTAAAGCCAAGCGCGGGCTGCACGGCAGTGGCCCGCGTCACGCGATCATTGACCGACACGACAAAAGCATCGCCCGAGCGCTGCACGGACCCTTGGTAAATCTCGCGTTTGTTCGGCCCAAGACGAGGCATCACCCCGCATGAAGCCACCAGGGTGACAATCGTCAACAGGGCGACAGACCGCGCCCATCGGGTGGTTTGGGTGTTCACTGCTCGGTCTCCTCGACCTGATTTTACTGCCTCGGTCTTCTTTTTTTCTTACGGTAGCTGAATTCATTTGCCAAATCCAGCATTAGCGGCGCATCCGCCTATGTCACGACCCGCAACTGTTGCCGCGGTGCCGCGGTGCCGGATTTCAGCGCATCATAGGGATCATCCGCCGCCAGCATCATGTCGACCGCCTGACGCAGCAACTGTCGCCGCCCCCGCGCGGAATAGAATCCGCCGGCGATCTGACTGGTTTCAAGAAGATATTTGCGATAATCGGCATAGGCCTTGCGGTCCGGCCGCTCGGCCCCTGCGAAAAAATCGCGCAGCGGTTTGGTCGAAACGAACTCGGGCTTGGCATAGACGGCCTGCCCGAATGTCCTGAGCGGAATTCCGCGCCACAGCACCTGTTGCGCCGCTGTCGAGTTCACGGTGACGGCGCTGCGGGCCTCATCCAGCAACTGCGCCAACTTGCCGCCGCGCACATAATGCACGCGCTGCGCGACGCCATTGGCGCGCGCCAGACGGCGCAATTCACGGCGCACCGGCACGCGGCCATCCTCAAGCGGATGCGCCTTGACCACCAGATGGTGATGCGGCGGCGCGCCGGCCGAGAACCCCTCGATCACGGTTTGCAGGAAATCGGTCATGCTGGCAAAGGGCGAATGGGTCTGGAACGAGCTGTCATGTTCCAGTTGCAACAGCGCCAGATGATAGGGGAATCCGCCATGACGGATGCGCAATGTGGCCACCCGCCGATCAATGGCCTGAAACGGCATCAGCATGAGACGCCGCAGATACAGCGCAAATTCGCGCCCCACGCTGAGCGCGCGATGCGGACGGAACCCGCGATAGGCGCCGTTGGCCAGCAGGACAAGGCCATGATAGAGCGCGCCGTAAAAGATATGGTGGCGCATGTCGCCCCAACTGGCCGGGGGCAGGGCCGCGTCCATGTCCGAATGCGCAAGATCGGCGCGCATTTCGGGCACCGACATCTCCATCAGCCGCGAATGCCCGTTGGTGCCGCCGCGCTCGTAAGTGACCCAATAGGGGCGCAGATACCCCTCTTCGAACACATGCACGCTCAGGCCGAGTTCCCGCGCATGGGCAACCGCAGTCGCGTGGATCGGCCTTGTGTCGCCATAAAGCACGATGTCGGTCACGGATTTTTCGGCCACGATCCGTGCAAACCGCGCGGGCCATGCGCCAGGCGTGTCGCGATAGGGGATATAGCTGGCGCGCTCACGCCAGAAGGCCTGATCGCCCCGGTTGAAGCCGACGCGCCACACCTCGGCCCCGGCGCGGCGCAACATGCGCCCCAGCCGGGAAAAGAACGGTCCGTGCGGTCCCTGCAGGAACAGAAAGACGCGCGATGTGCCTGTCGGATGAGTCATACGCTCGCTCACTCGTGCAATTATGCCGACAATTAGACGTAAATCAGGGCAAAAGTAAGACCGCTGTTTTCGACCATGTTTTTCGCCATGCTTGTTTTTGCGCCGCAGGGCGGCTAGGTCCGAAGGATAGCATGCAACAGGTTAAGAGGCTGCAAATGTTCACCGGAATCATCACGGATCAGGGCGCGGTGCGCGCGTTGGAGCAGCGCGGCGATCTGCGGGCGCGGATCGGGTGCAATTATGACATGTCGGGCGTGCAGATCGGGGCCTCGATCGCCTGTGACGGCGTATGCCTGACCGTGGTCGCCAAGGGCGATGACTGGTTCGATGTGGATATTTCGGCCGAAACCGTCTCCAGGACCAATCTTTCGGGCTGGGCCACAGGGCACCGGGTCAATCTTGAGCGGGCGTTGAAGGTGGGCGATGAGCTGGGCGGGCATATCGTGTCGGGCCATGTGGACGGCGTGGCCGAGATCATCGCCATGCATGAGGATGGCGACAGCACCCGTGTCACCCTGCGCGCCCCTGATGCGCTGGCGCGCTTCATCGCGCCCAAGGGATCGGTCGCGCTGAACGGGACGTCGCTGACGGTGAACGATGTCGATGGCTGCGATTTCGACATCAATTTCATCCCCCACACCAAGGACGTGACCACATGGGGCCGCGCCGCCATCGGGGACCGCGTCAACCTTGAGATCGACACCCTGGCGCGCTATGTCGCGCGGCTTCAGGACTGGGCCTGATCAGCCCCCGGGCTCTCCTGCCCAGATATCGCCGATGGTAAAGCCGCGCTGAAACGGATCGCTCGGGTCCAGCATGTAGTTGGACGTGCCATAGATCCAGCCCTGACCGGACAGCGACGGCACGATGGCGTTGTGCGAACCGACCTGCGTAAGCCCTTCTATTCGCCCGGTAAAGCGGGTGCCGAGCGGGCCGGCATAGACGAAATCCCGGCCCGGCTCCAGTTGGCCGCGCGCGTGCAGCACGGCCATGCGCGCGCAGGTGCCCGTCCCGCAGGGCGACCGGTCCAGCGTGCCGGTCATGGCATGCGGGCGGTCGGGATCGAACGCGCCGTTCGAGACGGTCACGGCGTTGCGCCCGTCGGTTCCGGGGTCGGTCGGCGCGCCCCAGAGACTGGTGATGGTGGGGCCGGTGATCTCGGGGTTTTCGGGATGCGTGACCGGCAGTTGCGCGCGCGCCGCCGCGCGGATCGCCTCCGAGACGCGGACGATCTCGCCGCCGTTGCTGGCGTCCAGATCGACGCCCAGCGTCTGCGCATCGGCCAGCACGAAGAACATCCCGCCCCATGCGATATCGACCAGGACCGTGCCCAGCCCCGCCACCTCGATCGGCGCATCCAGATGCAGCGCGAAGGCGGGCACATTGCGGAAGGTGACGCGCGTCACCTTGCCGTTTTCGCAGGCGGCGCGCACGGTGATCGGCCCCGCCGGGGTTTCCAGCGTCAGCGTGGTTTCGGGTTCGCGCATCGCCACGATCCCGGTCTCAAGCAGGACCGTCACCACGCAGATGGTGTTCGAGCCCGACATCGGCGGATATTCGGATTGCTCCATGATGATGAACCCGGCATCGGCGCGCGGATCGCACGGGGGCACGATCACATTGCAGCACAGCGCCGGCTGGCCGCGCGGCTCGCGCAGCATCAACAGCCGGATATCGTCGGCATGGGCCTGCATCCATTGCATTTTCTCAAAGACGCTGGCGCCGGGAAGATGGGGCATTCCGCCGGTGATGACGCGGCCCGGCTCGCCCTCGGCATGGGCCTCAACGGCGGTGATCATCCGTGACATGCGCATCTGTTGCCCCTTCGTCCGGCGCGTTGGCCTGCGCGCCGCAAAACGCCTCAGTCGTTGTCGCTCAGCCCGGCGCCGGCCCCTGACAGGCGGCTTTCGGGTGTTTCCGGGGCAAAGGTGCGCTGTGCAAAGTCCAGCAGCCGTGCCGCCGTCTCGGGCGTGATCATGCTGCGCATCCGGCAACTCAGCAAGGGGGCATCGCTGGGGGAGCCGCGCGAAACGCTCACCCTGTCGGTGATCGCGCAATCCTGGCCGAGCGCGCCGCGCGCCTCATGATCAAAGCTGAAATCGCCGCCCTGCCATTCCATGCGCAGGCATTGGCCCGACATCTCGGCGGCGGCGGCAACGAAGGGGACCATCAGCAGCGGATGCGCCAGGCGGCCCGTCACCACCTTGCGCCCCGCTCCGATGGGGGCGGCCAGATCGCAGATCAGCGCGCCGGTGATCAGCGGGCAAAGCACGCCATCGCCGGGCGCGCACCAGGGCGCGTCGATATCCTGCGGGGCCAGGCTGGCATGGGGCACGCCATCGTTCATCGTCAGCAGATCGGCCAGCGCATCCGCCCCCGGCAGCCCGACACCGGCCAGGTAGCGCGCCGATCTGCCGGCTTCCTCGGCCATGCCCCAGCTCATCCCGGCGCCGCGCGCTGCCTTGCGCGCCAGACCTTCGACCTCATTGAGGGACCATGTCATGCCTGTTCTCCTGCAAGCGGGGGATAGGTCCAGTCATCCGCGTCCTCACCGGCCAGATCATCGGGGAACGGTGCGTTCTGATACATGTTGATGCGCACCCAGCGATCCGAGCGGGGATCGAAATGACAGGCCCCGAAAAACGACAGTTTCGCGCGCAGCATGTCGATGGGCATCAGATCGGCGCTGATCGTGTTGTCGCGGATTTCGGCATAGGGCAGGCGCGCGGCGATCTGGGTGCGGCGCGCCACATGGCGGTGTTCGGGATGGGCCAGCAGGAATGCGGCAACACTCGCGCCCGCGTCAAATCTGTTGAGATCGCCGTGCATCCGCACCGCATCGCGCCCCGGACACAACGGCTGTTCATAGGGTTCGACCGGCTCAAGCCGCCGCTCGCCCAGGCGTGGTTCCAGCTTGGCCTCGGACACATACCAGACGCGGGCCTGCGCGGCGGGGCTGTCCCAGTCGGTGTTGAGCGCCCAGCCATAGACCTGCGCGCAAAGCGTGCTCAGACGCGCGACCGACATCGACCCGTCGATGCGCCAATGGTGGGTTTCATCCGCGGCCATGCACCCGGCCAGCCCGTCCACCAGATCGCCATATGGCTCAAGCAGCAGCGATACCAGCTGTTCCTGCCCCTCAAGGGTAAGCGCGCCTTCCCCCCATAACCAGAGTCGGTTCCAGGGGCGGTCATCGGTCAGGTCGGCGGTTTCAAGATGGGCCAGCAGACGGGTCATGTCGGCGCGCAGATCGCTCAGCTTGGCGATCTGGATCGGGTGTTCGCTGTGCCATGCGCGCGCGTGCAGATCGGCGCGCGCCGCGATCCGGGCAAAGGCGGCGGCGGCGGCCGGCGTGGCGCTGTCGAGCGAGCGCACGCGCGCCAATGCCTCTTCGCGCGCGGCGACCCAGTTGTTCAGAAGCGCCGGGTGATTCAGCAGATAGGGGGCCATGCCCAGCCCGGTGGAATTGCCGATGCCAAAACGGCGGCGCAGGGCGGGCTCCATCGTGACGGCGGTGTCGGGGCTGAGCATCCGGGCCAGATGTTCGACCAGATCCATCACGAAGGCACGGGTCAGGAAGACCGACAGCATCTCGATCTGGAAGGGGGCCTGAAATTCGGGACGGTTGCAGGTTTCCTCACGATCCGCCGCGCCGAACTTGCCCGATCCGTAGACGGCAGTGGTGCGCATCAGGTAGCCGACATCGTCGATCAGCGCGCGCGCGGGCTGCTGGCCGGCGGCCAGGCGGGTAACGACATGATCCCACAGCCGGACCGAGCGGTTCGCCCGGCTGAGCGACAATTCCCGCGCGCTGATGCGCCCGGCCTCCTGACGCGGGACATTCTGCGCCAGCCTGTCCAGATCGGCGGCATCGGGCACGCCGTCAAACAGGGTGAATGTGGCATCCCATTCCGTCGCGATCACCCGGTCCGAGCGTTTCTCGGGGGGCAAATCATTGGCAAAGGCGATCAGGCTATAGCTGTGATCGGGGCCATGCGCGCAATAGACCGCCCGCCCGACGCCGCGCGCGTCGATGTCGAATACCGGCCGCTCAAAGCGCCAGTTGTCACCCTTGAGGCGGCGCAGCAGGATGCGCATGAAGGACAGGCGGGATTGGTGAAACGACCCCATGCGCGCCAGTTGCATCACATGGCCGGGGTCGCGGGGGGCGATGGCGTCTGGATGCGGCTGTTGCATGGGATCTCTCCTGTCAGATGATATGTCGATGCGGTTTCAGATCGGATCAGGGCGCGGTGCGAAATTCTGCTCGAAGAAGCGGTGCCAGTTGCCGCCCATCAGCGCGGCGACCTCGGCCGTGTCGAAACCGATGTCACGCAGGCCGTCGCCGATGCCGGCAAAGTCGCGGTTGTCGCGGAACCATGCGGGCTGGGGCGGGAAACCCGGCGCGCTGGCCGAACCTTCGCCATAGTCGATTTCCCTGGACCAGCGCCCGACGCGCATCCATTCGACCACGCTGTCGGGGTGATCCTGACACAGATCGGTGCCGATGCCGAAATGCCCGACGCCGAATTGTTCGGCGGCGCGGGCGATCATCTCGCAGAAATCGCGCAAGCTGCAGTCGGATTTGCCTTTGAGGTGATGTGGATAGGTGGAAAAGCCCATCATGCCGCCGTTCTGCGTGACCGCGCGCACCACATCGTCGCGCTTGTTGCGCAGGGCGGGTTGCCAGGAATGCAGGTTGGCATGGGTGATGGTGATCGGGCGCTCCGAGATATCCGCCGCCTCGATGGTCGAGCGATCGGCCGAATGGCTCATGTCCACGACAAGGCCGACGCGGTTCATTTCCTTGATCACCTGACGCCCCATGCGGGTGATGCCGGGGTCTTCGGCCTCATAGCAGCCCGTCGCCAGCAGCGACTGGTTGTTGTAGGACAGCTGCATGAAGCGCGCGCCCAGATCGTGCAGGATCTCGACCAGGCCGATATCGTCCTCGATCGGGCTGGGGTTCTGAAAGCCAAAGAAGATCGCCGTGCGGCCGGACTCGTGCGCGGCGCGCACATCGCCCGCCCACCGGCCTCGCATGATCAGGTCAGGATATTGTTCGAACCAGCGGTTCCACTGCTCCATGTTCAGCACGGTTTCGCGGAAATTCTCATGATAGGCGATGGTCGCATGCACCGCGTCCAGCCCGCCCGCGCGCATCTGGCGGAATATCTTTTCCGACCAGTTGGCATATTGCAGGCCGTCGATGCGGTAGGTCATTCCGGGGTGCCTGCAAGGATATAGGCGGTTTTCACGGTGGTATAGAATTCCGCCGCCACACGGCCCTGTTCGCGCGGCCCGTAAGAGCTGTCGCCGCGCCCGCCGAAGGGCACATGGTAGTCGGTGCCCGCGGTGGGCAGGTTCACGGTGACCACGCCGGTGCGCGCGTTGCGCCGGAAATGCGTGGCGCGCGCAAGGCTGCGGGTGACGATGCCCGATGTCAGGCCGAAATTGGTGTCGTTGACGACGGCAAGCGCCTCGTCATAGCTGTCCACCTTGATCACGGCGGCCAATGGCGCGAACATTTCCTCGCGGTTGATGCGCATTTCGTTGGTGGTGTTCAGGAACACGCCGGGCGACATGAAATAGCCTTCGGTGTCGCGCTCGAGCCGCACGCCGCCGCAGGCCAGTTCGGCGCCTTCGGATTTGCCCAGATCGACATAGGCCAGGTTCTCATTCAGCTGCCCTTGCGAGACGACCGGCCCGATCTGCGTGCCCTCGGCCAAGGCATGTCCGACCTTCATCGCACGCGCGCCCGTCAGCAGCTTGTCGACAAAGGCGTCATGCACCGAGCCATGCACGATCAGGCGCGACGAAGCGGTGCATTTCTGCCCGGTGCCGCCGAACGCGCCGCCCAGGGCCAGCGTCACCGCCAGATCCAGATCGGCGTCATCCATCACCGCCAGCGCGTTCTTGCTGCCCATTTCCATCTGCACCTTGGTCAGGTTCTGGATGGCCGCCGCCGCGATGCCCTTGCCCACCGGAACCGAGCCGGTGAACGAGATCGCGTTGATTTTCGGGCTTTCGATCAGGCGCTGGCCGATCTCGCTTCCGGCCCCCATCACAAGGTTGAACAGGCCCTCGGGGATGTCTTGCCGGGCGATGATCTCGGTCAGGGCATGGGCCGAGGCGGGGGTCAGATTGGCCGGTTTCCAGATCACCGCGTTGCCATAGGCCAGCGCGGGCGCGATTTTCCAGCTTGCGGTGGCGGTGGGGAAATTCCACGGGCTGATCACGGCGACCACGCCAACGGGTTCGCGGCGCACGTCCACCTCGATGCCGGGGCGCACGGAATCGGCGTTCTCGCCCAGTTGGCGCAGGCATTCCGCGGCATAATAGGTGAAAAACTGTCCGGCGCGGTAAACCTCGCCGCGCCCTTCGGCCAGCGGCTTGCCCTCTTCCCGGCTGAGCAGGGTGCCCAGTTCCTCGGCGCGGGCCATCAATTCGTTGCCGATGGCGTTCAGCACAGCCTGCTTGCGCTCCATCCCGTAAGCGGCCCATTCGGCCTGCGCCAGGCGCGCGGACTCCAGCGCCATGTCCAGTTGATCGGCGCTGGCCTGTGCATAAAGGCCGATCAGATCGCTGAGGTCGGACGGGTTGCGGTTTTCGATGCTGGACGCCCCGGACAGCCACTGCCCTGCGATATAGTTCTGTTGAATGTCGCTCATCTGGTGGGGTCCTTGTTTTGGCGGGCAGGTTTTGGCGGGCAGGTTTTCACGGGCAGGTCTTGACGGGCTGGCGAATCCGGCGCGCGCCCGCTGTCATGCGTTGAGGCTATCAGGCCACGCGATTGCGATTGAGGCAAACGCAAAATAATGAAGCGTATTTCAGAATTCCTGAAGTCAGCTGCGCACCCGGCTCAGATCGGCGTGGCGAATGGCATCCCTGAGGGCGCGCGCCGCGGGCGGCAGCAGCGCATCGGGCTGGGTGATCATCCACACGTCGCGCCGCGCGCCCGCGTCGGTCAGCGGCAGAAACGCAAGATCGGTGAATTCGGGCAGCACCGCCAGTTCGGGCAGGATCGTGATCCCCGCCCCGGCGCGCACCATGCTGAGGATCGACGCCGTATTGCGCACCATCAACCGCGAGGCCGCCAGCAGGGGCCGGAAATCCGGGTCGGCGATCTGGCTGCACAGCCCGTTGGCGATGAAATCCACGTCCTGAATATCGGCCCAGGTCAGTTGCGCCCAACTCTGCGCCAGCGGGTGATCGCTGCGGCACACGACGCCGTAAGCGTCGGCAAACAGCAATTCGCGGTCCAACCCCGCGATCGGCGGCAGGCTGGCCAGACCGATATCGGCACGATCGGCCATCAGATCACGCTGCACCCCCGTTGAATCGCCATCGCTCATCTCGATGCGCACGTTGGGATGGGCCTGGATATAGGATTGAAGGATCGGCGGCATCACCGTTTGCGCCACCGAAGGCGTGACCGACAGGCGCACATGGCCCAGATCGCCGCGCGACAGGCCCTCGATGGTGCTGACGCTGCGGTCGAAATGCGCCAGTTCGCGCCGTGCCTCGATGGTGATCTGCTGGCCAAGCGGCGTCAGGCGCGCCTTGCGTGCGCTTTCAAACAGCGGCGCGCCGATATGATCCTCGAACTGGCGCAGCATCATCGACACCGCCGAGGGCGTGCGATGCAGCGTCACCGCCGCATCCGCCAGGCTGCCACTTTCGGCCACGGCATGAAAAACCCGCAGCATTTCGATCTTGATCGCCAAATTCAGCGTTCCTGTCGTGGGTGCTTTCGCCTTCACCCTAACTGATTTTCATACCCATGCGCATCCCTTTCCTTGATTCGTCGAATTGGACATATTTGTCACCTTGCCGTGGCTTTATGAATTTGGGATAAACAGGCGAATATAGGAGTATGCCATGCCTGCCCGCATTTACCGCCCCGCCCGCAACGCCATGACGTCGGGCACCGCCAGGACCCGCAAATGGGTGCTGGAATATGTCGCCGGCACCGCCCGCGAGGTGGATCCGCTGATGGGGTGGACCTCGTCGCGTGACACGCAGGCGCAGGTGCGCATGACCTTCCCGACCAAGGAGGCCGCGCTGAGCTATGCCGCCGATCACGGGATCGAGGCGGTGGTGCAGGACCCCAAACCGCGCAAGCCCGTCATCCGCCCCGGCGGGTATGGCGACAATTTCGCAACCAACCGCCGCGCCGTCTGGACCCATTGAGCGGCCAAACGCTGTGGTGCCGGTGCTGTGCGCGCCGCCGCGCGCCCTGTGCAGGGCCGCGCGCCCGGCGCATGTGAGGGTCCATGACCATACGCATTCTTCACACCGCCGATCTGCATCTTGATTCGCCGCTGCGCAGCCTGGCGATGCGTAATCCGGCACTTGAGGCACGAGTGCGCATGGCCAGCCGCGTGGCGCTGGAAAACATGGTGCGCTATTGCCTGGATGAGGACGTGCAGGCGCTGCTGATCGCGGGTGATCTCTATGACGGGCAGGAACGCAGCGCCAAGACGGCCGCCTATTTCGCTACCCAGATGCAGCGATTGGGCGCGGCCGGCATTCAGGTGTTCTACATCAAGGGCAACCATGACGCGGAAAACCCGATTTCCGGTGAAATCGCGCTGCCCGACAACGTGCATGTGTTCGACGGGCGCGGCGGCAAGGCCCGGCTGGGCGAGACGGATATATGGATTCACGGCGTCAGCTTTCGTGACAAGCACGCGCCCGATTCGCTGTTGGCGAAATACCCGCCGCCGGTGCCCTCGGCGATCAACATCGCGATGATGCACACATCGCTCAGCGGGGCTGTGGGGCATGATCCCTATGCGCCCTGCACGGTGGCGGATCTGGCGGCGTCGGGGTTCGATTACTGGGCGCTGGGCCATGTCCACAAGCGTGAGGTGCATGGCCAAGATCCGTGGATCGTGATGCCGGGGATGCCGCAGGGGCGCGACATCGGTGAGGCGGGCGCGAAATCGGCCACATTGCTGAGCATCGACGCCGGCCGCATCGCGATCAGCGAGGTGGCAACCTCGGTCGTGGAATTCCGCGACGTCACCTGTGATCTGGGCGCATTGGACGGCCATGACGGCGTGCGCAATGCGTTGCGCGCCGCGCTGCGCGCCCAGTCAAAAGCGGGCGCGGCCATTGTGCGGGTTCGCCTGAGCGGTGAAACCCCGATCGCCTGGCAGATCCGGCGCGACGCCGATTACTGGCACGAGACCGCCGAGGCGCTGGCCGAGGATCTGGGCAATGTCTGGATCGAGAAACTGATCCTCGATCTGCGCAGCCCGGAGGCGGGGCAGGGCACGGGTGAGGGCGCGGGCCAGGGCGCGGGGGTGAATGCGACGCAGGATCTGCAACACCTGATGGAGGATATCCGCGCCGAGCCGGGTTTCATCGCGGGCGCACGCGCGGAACTTGAGCAGATCCTAGCGCTGTTGCCCGCCGAACGGCGCCGCGACCTGGCCCCGGATGAGGATGCCCGCGACGCGCTGCTGACGCGCCTGACCACCGATGCGGTCCTGTCGATGGCGGCGCAATTGCGGGGGCGTGACACATGATGCGCCTGCGCAGGCTGGATCTGGCCCGATTCGGCCATTTCACCGATCAGGTCATGGATTTCGGCGCACGCCCGCAGGACGGATCGGATTTCCATATCGTTTACGGGGCCAATGAGGCCGGAAAAACCACGACGATGGAGGGCTATCTGCGCCTGCTTTACGGGTTTCCGGGCAAGGATCCTTATGCGTTCAAGCATCAGCGCGCCAATCTCAGCGTTGCCGGCACGCTTGAGATCGACGGCGTGGCGCGCAGCCTGACCCGCCTGTCCCGGCGCAGCGCCAATCTGCTGGATGACGGCGGCAATGCCCTGCCTGAAACGGTGCTGCAATCGGCGCTGGGCGGTCTGTCGATGGAGGATTATCGCAAGCTGCTGTGTCTGGACGACGAAACCATCGAGACCGGCGGCGATGAGATCACCAGAAGCAAGGGCGATATCGGCCGGCTGCTGTTTTCGGCCGCCGCCGGGATCAGCGACCTGTCCGAGGTGCTGGATGACGCTGAAACGCGCCTTTTCGAGATATACCGCAAGGGCGGAAGCAAATCCGAATTCGCTGCGCTGAAACGCGAACATGATCAGGTCAGTCAGGACATAAAAGAGCATGACATCAGCGCCTCGGCCTATCGCGCGCTGCGTGACGCCCATGAGGACGCGCAGGCGCAAGAGGCCGAGTTGCGCCGCACCAAGGCAGATCTGACATTGCGCCAGGTTCGCCTGAAAGCGCTGATCGACGCCTATCCGCTGGCGGCACGGCTGCGCGGCGCCGAACGGGATCTGGCCCCGGTTTCGCACTATCCGAACGCGCTGGATATTGATCCAGAAACGCTGGTGTCCATGATGACCGCGCGCGTCGGGCTGTGCGCCAAACGCGACCGCGCCAAGGCGGATCTGAGCCGGTTGCAGGAACAAAAGCAGGCCCTTGCGCCGCGGCCCGCGCTGTTGGCGCTGCTGGCGCCCCTTGCCGGGCTGAGTGCGCTCAAAAGCCGGGTCGAGACGGCCGCGCTTGACCTGCCCCGTCGCCGCGCGGCGCTGTCCGAGGCGCTTGAAAAGATGGGCCACCGTCTGGATGATCTGGGGCTTGAGGCCAATGGCGATCCGACGCGCTTTGTCCTTGCCGCGCGGGATCTCGGGGCGCTGGAGCGCCACCTTGACGCGATCCGCGACAGTGAGAATGCCGCTGCGACCGCGCAGGGTGAATTGCGCGATGCCACCCGCAAACACAGCGATGCCGAGTGGGCGCAAGAGAATGCGCAGGCCGCGCTCAGCGTCGGGCCGGAGCCGGGCGCGCTGCTGGTGCGTTTTGATGCGCAGGCGCTGTTCGAGCGATACACAGCCGCCCGGACCGACCTTGCGCGCGCGGACCGTCAGGCGGCGGCGCGGCGGCGCAAGCTGACCCGGCTTGATGTGGTGTTCGATCGGTTGCCAGGCGTCGCCATGACGGCGGTTCAGGCGGCGGCGCTTGCCGGTCGGATCGACCGGGGCGAACAGGCGCTGAGCATGGCCGAAGAGGCCGCGCAAGGGGCCGCGCGGGATCTGAAGCGGGCGCAATTGGCACTGGAACAGGCCAGCACCCGCCCCGGCCTGATCAGCGACGCGGACGCGGACCAGAGCCGCCGGCAGCGCGATGCGTTCTGGCTGGATCATCGCGCCGCGCTGAGCGGCGAGACGGCGGAGCGGTTTCACGCAGCGATGCAGCAGGACGACACCAATCAGGCACTGCGCGCCCAGCAGGCAGGGGCCTTGGCCGAGCATCGTCAGGCGCTCATCTCCGAAGCCGACGCGCGCCTTGCGCAGGATGAGGCGGTGCAGGCGCGTGACACCGCCAAGGCCGCGCTGAGCGATCTGCAAACCCGGCTCAGTGCCGCGCTGGCGGAGTGCGGATTGCCGGCGCAGCTATTGGCGGCGGAATTTGCCGAATGGGTCCGCGACCTCGAGGAGGCCGCGCAGGAGCAGGGCGCGCTGGACGCGTTGATCGCGGAACATGCCGACACGATGGCACAGGCCGGCGCATTGCATGAGGCGCTGGCGGCGCTGCTGGATGAGGCGGACGCGCCGCTTGAGGTATTGATGGAGCGGGCGCGCGCCCTGAATGCGCAGCATGGCGAAGAACAGCAGGCGCTGCAAAAGGCGGCGGATGACCTGACCCGCGAGGCGCGCGAACTCGAACGGCGCAAGGCCGCGCTGCAAGAAACTGGCGACCGTCACAAACAGGCAAGGCAGGACTGGGATGACAGGCTTGCGCAGGTGCTGCCCGATACAGTCATGGCCGCCGATCCGGCGGATATATTGCGGACCCTGCGCGAGTTGCGCGAACTCAATGAAGGGGTCAGCGGGCTGCAACGTCAGATCGACGGGATGGAGCAGGACATCACCCGGTTTGAGGGCGAGATGTCCGCATTGGCGGCGCGCGCCGGTATCACGCCTGACACCGCCCCGCTTGAGACATTCGCGCAGATCGACGAGGCGGTGAAGGCCGCGCAGCGCATCGCGGATCTGATCGAGCAGCTTGACGCGCAGATCGCCGAAGAACAGGACGCGCAGGATCAGAGCGAGGCGGCCCTTGCCACGCTTGATGCGCAAACGCGCGATCTGGCGTCGGTTTTCGATCCCGCCATCGCCACCGCCACGCTTGAGGATCTGCGCGCGGCGGTGATGACCGCCCGCGAGGCGATCCGGCTGCGCGATGAGGCGCGTGCGGCCCGTCAGCAGCTATTGGCGCTGCTGGACGTGGCGACACTGGACGCGGCAGAGGCGGCGTTGCAGGCCACCAGCGCCGAGCAGGCGGGGGCCGATCTGCAAATGGTCAAGGATGATATCGCGCGCAGCGAACAGGATCTGGACCGCGCGATCGAGCAGCGCACAACCGCCGATCTGGCGCTGAAGGCGGTTGTCGGGGATGGCGAGATTGCCATTCTCAGCGCCCGCAAACGCACCATCGAGGCCCGGATGGAAGCGGCGTTGCTGCGCTATCTGGAAGGGCGGTTCGGTCATGATCTGGCCGATCAGGCGATCAGGCGCTATCGCGACACCCATCGCAGCGCCATGATGGCCGCGACCGAACGGGCCTTCGCCGCGCTGACCAACGGCGCCTACAGCGCGCTGACGACGCAACCGGGCGCGGGGGCGGGGGGCGAAACCCTGCTGGCGATCCAGGCGTCCGACCTTGTGGCCAAGGATGCCGCGGCGCTGTCCAAGGGCACGCGGTTTCAGCTATATCTTGCGTTGCGCGCCGCGGCCTATGACCAGATGGCCGAAAACGGGACGATCCTGCCGTTTTTCTGCGATGACGTGTTCGAAACCTTCGATGAAGAGCGCACCCGCGCCGCCTGTGGCCTGATGCATCGGATCGGGCAGACCGGACAGGCGATCTACCTGACGCATCACCGCCATGTGGTCGACATCGCGCGCGAGGTCTGCGGCGATCAGGTCAGGGTGCACAACCTCTGATATCGCGGCGGCGATGGCCCGTGTCAGCCGGTTGATGCGTATCATGACAGCGGATGTGTTGCTGGGCTATGATGGTATTGGTTCGACAATGCGGCGCGGCAACGGAGGCGAGTAGCGATCATGGCAAAACCCATCTCACATGGCAAAACCGCGTCCAGGGCGGCACCCGCATCAGCCCGCCCCGCCCCGCGCCCCGGTCATGCCCCGGACCGGTTGGAGGGGTTCGACAACGGCGCCTATCCCTACAAGCAGAAACTGCGCCGCAAGCCCTATGAGCAGCAAAAGGCCCTGATTCAGGCCGAATTGCTGAAGGTCCAGCATTGGGTCAGCGAGACCGATCAAAAGATCGTTCTGCTGTTCGAGGGGCGCGATGCGGCCGGCAAGGGCGGCACGATCAAACGCTTTACCGAGCATCTCAATCCGCGTCAGGCGCGGGTGGTGGCGTTGAACAAGCCCACCGATACCGAGCGCGGCCAGTGGTTTTTCCAGCGCTATATCACGCATCTGCCCACGAGCGGCGAAATGGTGTTCTACGACCGCTCCTGGTATAACCGCGCCGGAGTCGAGAGGGTCATGGGCTTTTGCGAGCCGCATGAATACCTAGAGTTCATGCGCCAGACGCCCGAGTTGGAGCGGATGCTGGTGCGCTCGGGTATCCGGCTGTTCAAATACTGGTTTTCGGTCACGCAGGACGAACAGCGCCGCCGCTTTGCCCGCCGCGCCACCGACCCGCTCAAGCAATGGAAGCTGAGCCCGATCGACAAGCAGAGCCTGGACAAATGGGATGACTATACCGAGGCGAAAGAGGCGATGTTCTTTTATACCGATACCGCCGATGCGCCCTGGACGGTGGTCAAATCCGATGACAAGAAACGCGCGCGCCTCAACAGCATGCTGCATTTCCTGAACCAGTTGGACTATCCCGGCAAGGACCCCGCAGTTGCCCGCCCGCCCGATCCGCTGATCGTGGGCACGGCGCAGCATGTGATCCACGGCTCGGGGCATATCCTGGGCAGCACGCTGCATCCCGAACACCACCCGACCAGATAGCGCCGCACGCCGGATGCATGTCCGGGGCGGTTGCAAACCGTTGCCAAGGCACCTTGCGCCGCCGAAAGGGGCAGCCTAAAGCGTTTCGCCTTTAACCTGAGACATCAGATAAAGGCGAAACGCGCGCAACGCTGATATGTTGTACGCGTTTCGCGAAAATCTGTGATTTAGGTTTTCCGCGAAACGCTTTAGGGGTAGGGAATGCATACGCCCCTATCATATCAACAGCATTCGCGCGCGGTGCTGCGCCTTGGTCTGCCGCTGATCGGCAGCCATATCGCGCAGATATCGATCCAGTTGACCGATGCGATGATGCTGGGCTGGTATGACGTGCAGGCACTGGCGGCGCAGGTTCTGGGCGGGACGTTCTTTTTCGTGTTGTTCATCATGGGATCGGGCTTTGCCTGGGCGGTGATGCCGATGGTCGCCGCCGCCGAAGCCTCGGGCGAGGGCACGCAGGTGCGCCGCGTCACGCGCATGGGGGTCTGGGCCTCGCTGCTATACGGTTTGGCGGTGATGCCGGTGATGATCTGGTCCGAGCCGCTGTTGCTGATGCTGGGGCAGGACCCGGAAATCTCGGATCTGGCGGGGCAATATCTGCGCATCGCGGGCTGGGGCGTGTTGCCGGCACTGGTGGTGATGGTGCTGAAATCCTACCTTGCCGCGCTGGAGCGCACGCAGGTCGTGCTGTGGGTCACGGTGGCGGCGGTGGGGCTGAACGTTGTGATCAACTATGCGCTGATCTTCGGCAATCTGGGGATGCCCGAACTGGGCGTGCGCGGGGCGGCCATTGCCTCGCTGATGGTGAATATCGCGGCGATGCTGGCGCTGGCGGTCTATGTGGCGCTGGTCACGCCGGAACATGCGCTGTTTCAACGGGTCTGGCGCCCCGATTGGGAGGCGTTCGGCGCGGTGTTTCGCCTGGGCTGGCCGATCGGCGTGACCAGCCTGGCCGAGTCGGGCCTGTTTGCCGCCTCGTCGGTGATGATGGGCTGGCTGGGGACATTGCAACTGGCGGCGCATGGGATCGCGCTTCAGGTCACGTCGGTGACGTTCATGGTGCATGTCGGGCTGTCCAATGCGGCGACGGTGCGCGCAGGGCAGGCATATGGGCGGCGTGACCGCGCGGGGCTGCGCGACGGCGCGCGCGCGGCGATGGTGATGTCGATGGTGTTTGCGATTGTCACCGTGGGCGTTTTCCTCAGCGTGCCCGAAATGTTGATCGGGGTGTTCCTCGATCCGGCCGAGCCCGAGCGCGCCGCCGTCATCGCCGTCGGCTCGGTCCTGTTGGCGGCGGCGGCACTGTTTCAGCTTGTGGATGCGGGGCAGGTCATGGCCCTGGGGCTGTTGCGCGGCGTGCAGGACACCCGCGTTCCGATGGTGATCGCCGCGATCAGCTATTGGGTGATCGGGATGCCGGCCAGTTACCTGCTGGGCTTTGGCCTGGGCTGGGGCGGCGTCGGGATCTGGCTGGGGCTGGCATCGGGCCTTGCGGTGGCGGCGGTGCTGTTGATGCTGCGCTTCTGGGGCTGGGCCGGGCGGCGCGATACCGGAACGGCGTGATTCGCGCGCTCAGTCCTCCTTGAGCAGGCGATCGGCCTTCTTGCGCACCAGAACCGTGCGCAGATCATGCATGGCCAGCAACAGCGCGTCGGTGACCGACTCGAGCTGGTCATCGGTGGCCTGCGATTGCGCCCAATGGGTCGTGGTGTTGAGGTAATCCACCGCGCGGTGGATATCGTCGATGTCGCGGTAATCCTGAAGTTCGGCGCGCTCTTCCATCCATTCGCGGATCACCTCGAGGTCACGCTCGCTCAACTCGCGGTCGCCATGGGGCTTGATCTCGGATTTGCGGAAATTGACGACGGCGATCTGATCCATGTCGATCCGGCGCTGCCGGTTCTCGGTGTCCACGCGAAACACGAACGCGCCGTTCTCGCGCACGCGAAAGTAATAGTCCGGCAGTTCCTGAGCCATCTTGCCTCCCTTGGTCTGCTCCGCACAAACGCTGTTGTCGCGGCTGCACGCCTCTTTGGGCGTTTGCAGGAGTGTAATCTACCCGAGCCTGCCGCGTTGCGAAAGATCAAACGCCGCGCGGTGACGCGACGCTTGTGTTTTGCAGCACCCGCCACGATGACCCGTCGGGATCGTGCAGCAGGGGTCATGCATCATTTCAGCCCGGCGCAGAACCGTTGGATGCGGCTGCACGCCTCTTTCAGCGCGTCGTCCGAGGTGGCATAGCTGACCCGGAAATTCGGCGACAGCCCGAAGGCCGCGCCGAACACCACCGCCACGCCGGTTTCCTCCAGCAGGGCGGTTGCAAAGGCCTCGTCATCGGTGATTTTCGTCCCCGCCGCGCTGGTCTTGCCGATCAGCCCGGCAATCGAGGGATAGACATAGAACGCGCCCTCGGGCGTGGGGCAGGTGATGCCGTCCACCGCGCTCAGCATCTCGACCACCATGTCGCGGCGGCGTTTGAACACGGCGTTGTTGGTGGCGATGAAATCATGCGGCCCGTTCAGCGCCTCGACCGCGGCCCATTGGCTGATCGTGCAGGGGTTCGAGGTGCTCTGGCTCTGGATCTTGCGCATGGCGTCGATCAGGGGTTTGGGCCCTGCCGCGTAGCCGATCCGCCAGCCGGTCATCGCATAGGCCTTGGAGACGCCATTGCAGGTCAGCGTGCGCTCATAGAGGCGCGGCTCGACCTGGGCCGGGGTGCAGAAGCGGAAATCGTCATAGGCCAGATACTCATACATGTCGTCGGTCATCACCCAGACATGCGGGTGGCGCAGCAGCACATCGGTCAGCGCCTTCAACTCGTCACGGGAATAGCCTGCGCCGGTGGGGTTGGACGGGGAATTGAAGATGAACCATTTGGTGCGCGGCGTGATCGCACCCTCCAGCGCCTCGGGGGTCAGCTTGAACCCCTGCTCCAGCGTGGCCGCGACAATCACCGGCTCGCCCCCGGCCAGCAGCACCATGTCGGGGTAGCTGACCCAGTAGGGCGCGGGGATCACCACCTCATCGCCCGGATTCAGCGTCGCCATCAGCGCGTTATAGAGGATCTGCTTGCCCCCGGTGCCGACGCTGACCTGATTGGGGGCATAGTCCAGCCCGTGATCGCGCTTCATCTTGGCGCAGACCGCCTGTTTCAGCTCGATGATGCCGTCCGGCGCGGTATAGCGCGTCTTGCCCGCGTTGATCGCGGCGATGCCGGCGGCGCGAATATGTTCGGGCGTGTCGAAATCGGGCTCACCCGCGCCCAGACCGATGACATCCTGCCCGGCGGCCTTCATTTCGGCGGCCTTGGTGCTGACGGCGATCGTGGGCGATGGTTTGACGCGCGATAATGTCGCGGAGAGGAATGTCATGGGGCGCTCCGGTTTGTAAAGGGTCGTGGAATGTCATAGGTTGCGCAGGATTTTGGATCAAGCGCGATGACGCGCGGAAAGGACGGCATGATGACAGCTGCGGCAAACGAGACCTGGTTCGACCCTGACGCCACCACATTCGGCGACCGCGTGGCAGGCGCACGTGAACAGGCCCGAATGACCCAAGGGCAGCTGGCCAAACGGCTGGGGGTGCGCAAGAAAACCATCGAGGAATGGGAAAACGACCATGCCGAGCCGCGCGCCTCGCATCTGTCGATGATGGCCGGGATGCTGAATGTGTCGCTGTCCTGGCTGCTGACCGGCGAGGGCGAAGGCCCCGACGGCCCCGAACAGCTGGATGCCGACAGCCATGACGTGGCCGGGATGCTGGTCGAAATGCGCGATCTGCGCGTGCAACTGGCCCAATCCGCCGCGCGCGTCGGGCGTCTGGAAAAATCGCTGCGCCGCGCGTTCAAGGAACTTCATGATGTCTGAACCCCGCGAGCACCGCCTGAAACGGTTGCATATGCGCTCGATCCGGCGCGGGATCAAGGAAATGGACATCATCCTGACGCGCTTTAGCGAGGCCCGTCTGGCGACGCTGGATGCGTCGATGCTGGACCTCTATGATGCGCTGCTGTCCGAGAACGATCATGATTTATATCAATGGGTTACCGGGCAGGTGGCCGCACCTGAACCCTATCGCGCATTGATGGCGCAGATTGCCGCCGATTCGACCGGGGTCGCGCCGCGCGCGCAGGGCTGAGGCCAAAATAGATCGCATTTTAGCGGCTATTGGTACGGTTTAACCGATTATTCGGCATTATGCCTCAGGGTCCATATCCGAGCAGTTTCGTACGGAGATGGATATGAGCATACACAATTCCCTTGGCCCTGTCGCAGGGGCAACCGCCGATCAGGGGTTCATGGCCGGGTATCTGGACGCCCTCGCCTTGGTCGAGCGGCTGCACCGGTTGCTTCTGGATGTGATCAAGGATGAGTTCGAGCGCCTTGGCGTGCTTGAGATCAACGCGGTTCAGGCGTTGCTCCTGTTCAACATCGGCGACAATGAGGTGACGGCGGGCGAGTTGAAATCGCGCGGTTACTACCAGGGCAGCAATGTCAGCTACAACCTGAAAAAGCTGGTTGAAATGGGCTATATGCACCATCAGCGCTGTGAGATCGACCGACGCTCGGTGCGGGTGCGCCTGACCCAGAAGGGGCGCGATATCCGCGATGTCGTCACCGGCCTGTTCGAGCGCCACGCCGAAGGCCTGCAGGGGCGCGGAGTTCTGGGCGTGGACGGGATCGACCAGATCGCGACGTCACTGCGCCGGGTCGAACGCTATTGGACCGACCAAATCCGCTATATCTATTGATGCGCCCCGGCGTGGGCAGGTTCGCTGGCGGCGCCGGGGCGCGGGCCTGCGTTACCAGTGACCCGTGTTTTCCATGCTGGCCCAGGGTTCGGCGGGGGGTAGGGGATCGCCCTCTTGCAGCAACTCGATCGAGATATTGTCGGGGCTGCGCACGAAGGCCATCCTGCCGTCGCGCGGCGGGCGGTTGATGGTCACGCCATTGTCCATCAGATGCTGGCACATGCTGTAGATATCCGAGACGCTATAGGCCAGATGGCCGAAATGGCGGCTGTCATCGGGCAGCGCATCATCGCCGTCCCAGTTATGGGTCAGTTCGACCGGGCACTCCTCCTGCCCTTCGGGGGCCATGAAAACAAGGGTGAAGCGCCCGGCTTCATTGTCCCAGCGGCGGGTCTCGCGCAGGCCCAGCAGGCCGTAAAAGGCGATCGACGCCTCCAGATCCTTTACCCGGACCATGGTGTGCAGATATCTGACCTTCATTGCGGGTCTCCTGTGGTTGAAAGTGTCAAGCGGACTCTAGGGGCATATCCCCGCGCGTCCAGCCCCTGCGCGGTGATTTTCGCTCAGGCGTGGTCCAGCCAGGCGCGCACCGTGCCCTCGAATTCGCGGGGTTTCTCGGCATGCAGCCAATGCCCCGCGCCGGGAATGCGCATGAACCGCGCCTTCGGGAACAGGCTCGTGATCAGCGGGCGGTGTGCCTGGGTGACATAATCCGATTTGGCCCCGGTCAGGAACAGCGTCGGATGGGTGAACCGGGCGTCGATCTGGGGAAATCCCATGATGCCCGGCATCTCGCGGCGCAATGTCTCGAGGTTCAGCCGCCAGCGTTTGTCGGGCACATCCAGCGATTGCAGGAAAAACGGCACAAGCGACGGATCATCCACCGCATCTTGCAGTGCCTCGGCGGCATCGCTGCGCTTTTCGACCCCGCTCAGGTCCAGTGACTGCATCGCATCGAGATAGGGCAATTGGCTGTGGCTATAGGCCACCGGCGCGATATCGGCCACGATCAGGCGGTTGACCAGATCGGGCTGGCGCAGCGCCAGCGTCATTGCCGCCTTGCCGCCCATCGAATGACCCAAGATATCATATGGGCCATTGAGCGTGTCCAGGACCCCGGCAAGGTCATCGGCAAGGTCGGCGTAGGAATGTGTTTCGAACCAGGGGCTTGACCCGTGGTTGCGCAGATCGACAGCCACCACGTGACGCCTGTCGGAGAGACGTTTGGCGATCACGCCCCAATTGCGCGCCGACCCGTATAGCCCATGCGCAATCAGCAGGCCGGGGGCGTCGGTGGGGGTGCCGTGTTCGATCAGGTTCAACATATGTCCTGCATAGCGCGCGGCACTCTGCGGTTCCAGCCCCATTGAGGCGCGCGCGGGCACACGCTAGACAGGGCATTGGGGGCGATTCCATGCTTGATCCGGCACAGTTTGAACAGGAAGTTGCGGCACTGAGCGCGCAGTTGCGCGCCAAGCTGTCGGTGCGTGGCAAATCCCTGTCCACGCGATTGGCGCGCGCCGGGCGGCGTCTGCCCGCACCGGTGCAGCAGGCGGGTGCCGTGATCACGCAGGCCCAGCCATGGGTGCATCATCCGAAAATGTGGCGGCTGGTTTCAGGCGCCGAGGTCGAGGCCGCCTTTGCGAAGATCCGCGCGCATCTTGGCACGATTGACCCGGTCGAGCGGCGCAAGGGCGCGTTGCTGGGGCTGGCGGCGGATCTGGTGTTCAAGCTGCTGGTGATCGCGGCGGCGCTGATCGGCGTTCTGGTCTGGCGCGGTTTTCTCTGAGCTTTCCTTTGGACCACGCCGCCGAACACAAACGGCGCCCCTGTTTCCAGAGACGCCGCAGCGGATGCCGAAAGGGCGTTGTCAGAGGTTCGGATAAAGCGGGAATCGCGCGCAAAGTTCGGCGACTTCGCCGCGCACCTTGGCCTCGACCGCGTCATTGCCGTCTGCGCCATTGGCGGCCAGCCCATCGACCACCTCGGTGATCCAGCGGCCGATCTGGCGGAATTCGTCCTCTTTGAAACCGCGCGTGGTGCCGGCGGGACTGCCCAGCCGGATGCCACTGGTCACGGTGGGTTTTTCGGGATCGAACGGCACGCCGTTCTTGTTGCAGGTGATGTGGCTGCGCCCCAAGGCGGCGTCGGTGATGTTGCCGGTCACGCCCTTGGGCCGCAGATCGACCAGCATCAGGTGGGTGTCGGTGCCGCCGGTCACGATATCCAGCCCGCCCTTGATCAACTGATCGCTGAGCGCGACCGCGTTGGCGCGCACCTGTTTGATATAGGTCTTGAATTCGGGGCGCAGTGCCTCGCCGAAGGCCACGGCCTTGGCCGCGATCACATGCATCAGCGGGCCGCCCTGAATGCCGGGGAAAATGGCCGAGTTGAATTTCTTGGCCAGCGCCTCGTCATTGGTCAGGATCATGCCGCCGCGCGGGCCGCGCAGCGTCTTGTGGGTGGTGGTGGTGGCGACATGGGCGTGCGGGAACGGGCTGGGATGTTCGCCCGCGGCGACCAGACCGGCGAAATGCGCCATATCGACCAGCAGATAGGCCCCGACCATATCGGCGATCTCGCGCATGCGTTTGAAATCGATCTGGCGCGGGATCGCGCTGCCGCCGGCGATGATCAATTTCGGGTTATGCTCCTTGGCCAGCGATTCAACCTGATCGTAATCCAACAGGTTGTCCTGACGGCGCACGCCGTAATGGATGGCGTTGAACCATTTGCCCGACTGGTTGGGCGCTGCGCCATGGGTCAGGTGCCCGCCCGCGTCCAGCGACATGCCAAGGATCGTATCGCCGGGCGTCAGCAGCGCCTGATACACGCCCTGATTGGCCTGGCTGCCCGAATTGGGCTGCACATTGGCAAAGCCGCAGCCGAACAGGGCCTTGGCCCGATCGATCGCCAGGTTCTCGGCGACGTCGACATATTGGCAGCCGCCGTAATAGCGCCGTCCGGGATAGCCTTCGGCGTATTTGTTGGTCATGACCGAGCCCTGGGCCTCCATCACCGCGGCCGAAACGATGTTTTCCGAGGCGATCAGCTCGATCTCGTTGCGCTGGCGGCCCAGCTCATCGGTGATCGAGGCGTAAAGCTCGGGGTCGCGGGACGAGAGGGATTCGGTGAAGAAACCGGACTGGGACATGTTGGGCGCTCCAAATGAGAGGGGTGGAATCTGCGGATTTCCTATCGGAAACTTTCTGGAAATGTAAGCCGTCAAAGCGACAATTCGCGTTGCAGGACCGTCTTGGCTGGCGCAGGGGGGCAACTTGTGGTTCCATCGGAACCGCGCGACGTCGATTGGAAACGCAAGAAGGCAGGGGACACGCATCACATGGCCAAAAAGATTGCCTTCGTGGCAAGCGACGCCCCGACGGCGCAAATTGCCCGCGCCACATTGGCCAGCCGGTTTGGCCATGTCGAGGAGGCAGCAGCCGACGTGATCGTGGCCCTTGGCGGGGACGGGTTCATGTTGCACACGCTGCACGGCACGCAGGAACTGGACGTGCCGGTTTATGGGATGAACCGTGGCACGGTCGGGTTCCTGATGAACGACTACAGCGAATCCGACCTGCCCGAGCGGCTGGACGAGGCCATCGAAGAGGTGATCAACCCGCTGTCGATGTGCGCTGAATCCGTCGATGGCACAAGGCATCAGGCGCTGGCGATCAATGAGGTGTCATTGCTGCGCGCCGGCGCGCAGACCGCGCAGTTGCGCATCAGCGTGGACGGGCATTTGCGCCTGGAAGAGCTGATCTGTGACGGCGCCCTGGTGGCGACGCCAGCGGGATCGACTGCGTATAACTACAGCGCGCATGGCCCGATCCTGCCGATCGGGTCGGATGTTCTGGCGCTGACGGCGGTGGCGGCGTTTCGCCCGCGTCGCTGGCGGGGGGCCCTGCTGAAAAAGACGGCAACGGTGCGTTTCGATGTCCTGAACTCCGACAAGCGCCCGGTCATGGCGGTGGCCGACAGCCGCTGGGTGGAAAACGTGCTCTGGGTCGAAATCCGCTCGGAACCTGCAATCGGGCACCGCATCCTGTTCGATCCGGGGCATGGGCTGGAGGAGAGACTGCTGCGCGAACAGTTCGTCTGAGAGGAACCATATCGGCCCCGGGGCGTTGAGGTGACAGATCGGGCAAGGCGAAAGGGCCTTGTCCGCAAATCCGAGACACCAAGAGGAGATATGCGATGAACTGGGACCAGATCGAAGGCAACTGGAAGCAATTTACCGGTAGTGCCAAGGCCAAATGGGGCAAGCTGACCGACGATGAGATTCAGCAGGCCGAAGGCAAGCGCGAAAAGCTGGCTGGCCTTATCCAGGAGAAATATGGCATCGCCAAGGAAGAGGCGGAAAAGCAGGTCGATGAATTTGCGTCCAAACACTGACGCCGTGATCCATGAGCGTGAAAGGGCGGTCCCGACGGGCCGCCCTTCGTGTTCGTGACCGAGTTGGTTCGTTATAGCGTGTTGCGTTTAACAGGATCCAGGCATTCACCAATCGTCGTGAGGCAGCGTTTGCAGGGCAAATGCGTTCACGGCGACTGGTGAATTCAATTTAACGCAACATGCCTTAACGTTCTGCACCGGGTTATCTGGCGTAGCCGATACCTTGCAGCGCCGTCTTGATCTCATCCAGAATGGCCGGATCGTCTATCGTGGCGGGCATCTTGAAGGGTGTGCCGTCCGCGATGCTGACCATGGTCGCGCGCAGGATCTTGCCCGAGCGGGTCTTGGGCAGGCGGTCCACCACGACGGCCAGTTTGAACGCCGCGACCGGGCCGATCCGGTCGCGCACCATCTTGACGCATTCGGCCGTGATCTCGTCATGGGGGCGATCGACGCCCTTGGTCAGGCATAGAAAGCCGACGGGCATCTGCCCTTTCAATTCATCGCCGACGCCGATCACGGCGCATTCGGCGACATCGGGATGGGCGGCCAGCACCTCTTCCATGGCGCCGGTGGACAGGCGGTGCCCGGCGACGTTGATCACGTCATCGGTGCGCGCCATGATGTAGACATAGCCGTCCTTGTCGATCATGCCCGCATCGCCGGTTTCATAATAGCCGGGGAAGGTGTTGAGATAGGATTTGCGATAGCGCTCTTCCGCGTTCCACAGATTGGGCAACGTGCCGGGCGGCAGCGGCAGCTTGATCGCGATGGCGCCCAATGTGTCGGGGCCGACGGGATGGCCGCCCTCATCCAGGATCCGCACGTCATAGCCGGGCATCGCCACGGTGGGTGATCCGATCTTGACGGCGAGGGGCTCGATCCCGACGGGGTTGGCGACGATGGGAAAGCCGGTTTCGGTCTGCCACCAGTGATCATAGACCGGGCGGTTCAGGATCTTCTGTGCCCATTCGATCGTGTCCGGGTCGGCGCGTTCGCCCGCCAGATAGAGCGCGCGCAGGCAGGACAGGTCATATTTCGCGCAGAATTCGCCCTTTGGGTCCTCGCGCTTGACGGCGCGGATCGCGGTGGGGGCGGTAAAGAACGAGCGCACGTTATGTTCGCTGATCACCCGCCAGAACGTGCCGGCATCGGGCGTGCCGACCGGCTTGCCCTCAAAGACGACGGTGGTGTTGCCATGGATCAGCGGCGCATAACAGATATAGCTGTGCCCCACGACCCAGCCGACATCGGACGCGGCCCAGAACACGTCACCGGGATCGACGTTATAGACGTTTTTCATCGTCCAGTTCAGCGCCACCAGATGCCCGCCGGTGGGGCGGATCACGCCCTTGGGCGCGCCTGTGGTGCCGGATGTATAGAGGATATAGGCCGGATGATTGCCCTCGACCGGGACACAATCGGCCGGGGGCGTGCCATATTGAAAGCTGTGCCAGGCGACATCGCGCCCCGGCTCAAGACGGGCAACCTCTTGTTCGCGCTGGAAGATGACGCAGAAATCGGGCTTGTGGGTGGCCTGGTCGATGGCGTCGTCCAGCAGGGGCTTGTAGTGCACGACGCGGCCCGGCTCGACCCCGCAGGAGGCGGCGATGATCGCCTTGGGGGTGCAGTCATTGATGCGCACGGCCAGCTCGCTTGCCGCGAAGCCGCCAAACACGACCGAATGGATCGCCCCAAGGCGCGCGCAGGCCAGCATCGCCTCGAGGGCTTCGGGAATCATCGGCATGTAGATGATGACGCGGTCGCCCTTTTGCACGCCCTTGGCGCGCAACGCCCCGGCGAGGCTGGCAACGCGGGTTTGCAGGTCGCGATAGCTGATATGCTGCTTGGTTCCGGTGACCGGGCTGTCATGGATGATGGCGGTGCGCGCCCCGTTGCCGGCCTCGACATGGCGGTCCACGGCGTTATAGCAGGTGTTGACCATGCCATCGCAGAACCATTCATAGATCGGTGGATTGTCGTCAAACAGCGCCCTTGAGGGTTTGGTATGCCAGTCGATCGCGTCCGCCGCCTGCATCCAGAAGGCCTCGGGGTCTGATGCCCAGCTGTCATAGATGTCCTTGTATCCCATTATATGCTCCTCCAAATCCCTGAAAACGTGTTAGGCGCGGCGTGGCGATGCGGCAAGCGTGACGCGTTGCGGCGCGTCGTATTACCACATGAATTTGCATATATTGGCCTGCGGTGTCTGCAAATTTTTGCAAACCCGGTCCGATAAGTTCGGCGTCGATTGCCGGGGTGCAGGTTTTGCAAATCTGCAAACTGCGCCACCGGCGAATCATATCTTGCCCCGCTTGCGGGCGCTTATCCGTAATGCGCCACCGGCGTGCCGGCGATGGCGGCCATGTTCAGCAAGCCGCGCGCGGTGATCGAGGAGTTGACGATATGGGCGCGGTTGCCCATGCCCATCAGGATCGGTCCGACCTCAATCCCGCCGCCCTTCATCTTGAGGATATTGCGCACCCCGGATGCCGCATCGGCATTGGAAAAGATCAGCACATTCGCCGCCCCCTCCATCCGGTTGTCGGGCAGCAGCCGGGCACGCAATTCCGGGTCGAGCGCGGCGTCGATATTCATCTCGCCCTCATAGCAGAAATCACGCTCCTGCGCATCCAGCAGGGCGATGGTGGCGCGCAGGCGCTTGCCTGAATCCTCGCCCTGATTGCCGAATTGCGATTGCGAGCAGAAGGCGATTTTCGGCTCGACCCCAAAGCGGCGCACATGGCGCGCGGCCCCGATCGCGCATTCGGCGATCTGTTCGGGCGCGGGAAAGGTGCGCACGTGGGTGTCGGCGATGAACAGCGGGCCATCCTCGAGGATCATCAAGGAAAGCGCGCCGTGCGGGTGATAGGTGTCGTTGCCCAGAACCTGCTTCACATATTTCAGATGCCAGCGGAATTCCCCGAATGTGCCACAGATCAGGCTGTCGGCCTCACCGCGATGCACCATTACCGCGCCGATGGCGGTGGTGTTGGTGCGCATCACGGCGCGGGCCAGATCGGGGGTGATGCCGCGGCGCTGCATGATCTTGTGATAGCTGCTCCAGTAATCGCGATAGCGCGGGTCGTCCTCGGGGTTGACCAGGTTGAAGTCGCGCCCCGGCCGGATATCGAGGCCCAGCCGTTCACAGCGCGCCTCGATCACCTGCGGGCGCCCGATCAGGATCGGCTGTCCGGTGGTTTCCTCAAGAATGGCCTGCGCGGCGCGCAGCACGCGCTCATCCTCGCCCTCGGCAAAGACGATGCGGCGGTTGTCCTTCCGGGCGGATTCAAAGACCGGGCGCATCAGCAGGGAGGATTTATAGACCGAGGCATCCAGCCGGTCCTTGTAGGCGTCGATATCGTCCAGCGGGCGGGTCGCGACGCCGGATTGCATGGCGGCGCGGGCGACGGCGCTGCTGACGATGCCGGACAGGCGCGGATCGAACGGTTTCGGGATCAGGTAATCGGGGCCGAATGTCAGTGCCTCGCCCTGATAGGCGGCGGCGGCCTCGGCCGAGGTGGTGGCGCGGGCCAGTTCGGCGATGCCCTCGACGCAGGCGATTTTCATGGCGTCATTGATCTCGGTTGCGCCAACGTCCAGCGCGCCGCGAAAGATGAAGGGAAAGCACAGCACGTTGTTGACCTGATTGGGAAAATCGCTGCGTCCGGTGGCGATGATCGCGTCCGGTACGGCCTTGCGGGCGATGTCGGGCATGATTTCCGGGGTCGGGTTGGCAAGGGCGAAAACGATCGGGCGCTTGGCCATCCGGACAACCTGATCCGCGCTCAGAACGCCGGGGCCGGACAGGCCCAGAAACAGATCCGCACCGTCGATCACCTGATCCAGGTCGCGCAACTCGGTGGGCTGGGCAAAGGCGGCTTTTTGCGGATTCATATCCTCGGTGCGGCCCTCATAGACCAGCCCGTGAATGTCGCACAGCCATATATTCTCGCGCTTCACCCCCAGTTTGACCAGCATCTTGAGGCAGGCGATACCCGCCGCGCCGCCCCCGGTCGAGACGACCTTGATATCGCTGAACGCCTTGCCCGCCACATGCAGCGCGTTGGTGGTCGCTGCGCCCACGACAATCGCCGTGCCGTGCTGATCGTCATGAAATACGGGGATATTCATCCGTTCGCGGCACAGTTTCTCGACGATGAAACAATCCGGCGCCTTGATGTCCTCAAGGTTGATCGCGCCGAAGGTCGGCTCCATCGCACAGACGATATCGGCCAGTTTCTCGGGGTCGGTTTCGTTCAGTTCGATATCGAAACAGTCGATATTGGCGAATTTCTTGAACAGGACCGCCTTGCCCTCCATCACCGGCTTTGAGGCCAGCGGGCCGATAT
>CAKSUL010000014.1 GCA_934501475.1 uncultured Roseovarius sp.
TAAGGGTCTGAAATCCCCGTGAATTCCTTGATCTTGCCTTCGCGGGCCAGTTTGTACAGCCCCTTGCGGTCGCGGCGTTCGCATTCTTCCAGCGAGGTGGCGACATGCACTTCGATGAAGGCGCCGAAGGCCTCCACGTCCTCGCGCACCGCGCGCCGCGTGGCGGCGTAGGGCGCGATCGGCGCGCAGATGGCGATGCCGCCGTTCTTGGTGATCTCGCTCGCCACATAGCCGATGCGGCGGATGTTGAGATCGCGATGCTCCTTGGAAAACCCCAGTTCCGAGCTGAGATTCTTGCGCACGATATCGCCATCCAGCAATGTCACGGGCCGCCCGCCCAACTCCATCAGCTTGACCATCAGCGCATTGGCGATGGTGGATTTGCCCGAGCCGGAAAAGCCGGTGAAGAACACGGTAAACCCCTGTTTGCTGCGCGGCGGATAGCGGTAGCGCAGTTGTTCGACCACTTCGGGGAAGGAAAACCAGTCAGGAATCTCAAGCCCCTCGTGCAGGCGGCGGCGCAGTTCGGTGCCCGAGATGTTGAGAACGGTCACGCCCTCTTCGATCTCGTCCGCGGGCTCGTATTGGGCGCGTTCCTGCACATAGACCATATGTTTGAAATCGACCATTTCGATGCCGACTTCTTCCTGATGCTGGCGCACCAGGTCCTGTGCGTCATAGGGGCCGTAGAAATCCACGCCCTGGCTGTTCTTGCCGGGGCCCGCATGGTCGCGCCCGACGATGAAATGGGTGCAGCCGTGGTTCCTGCGGATGATCGCGTGCCACAGCGCCTCGCGCGGGCCGGCCATGCGCATCGCCAGCGGCAAGAGCGACATGGTGGTGGTCGCGGAGGGGTATTTGTCCAGCACCGCCTCGTAGCAGCGCACGCGGGTGAAATGATCGACATCGCCGGGTTTGGTCATGCCGACGGTGGGATGGATCAGCAGGTTGGCCTGCGCCTCGCGTGCGGCGCGAAAGGTCAGTTCCTGATGCGCGCGGTGCAGCGGGTTGCGGGTCTGGAAGGCGACGATGCGCCGCCAGCCCAGCTTGCGGAAATAGGCGCGCAGCTCATTGGGCGTGTCGCGCCGGGCGCGGAAATCGTAATGCACCGGCTGCTGGATGCCGGTCACCGGACCGCCAAGATAGACCGCGCCGGCCGTGTTGTGCAGGTAGTTCACCGCCGGATGCGCGACATCGTCGGCGCCAAATACCTTTTCGGCCTCGTGCGATTTGTCCGGCGTCCAGCGGTCGGTCACGGTCATGGTGCCGAGGATCACGCCCTCCTGGTCGCGCAGCGCGATATCCTGGCCCAGTTCCAGCGTTTCGGCGAATTCCTCGCTGACATCCAGCGTGATCGGCATCGGCCAGAGCGTGCCATCTGCAAGGCGCATGTTCTCGACGACGCCGTTGTAATCCTCTTGCGACAGAAACCCCTTGAGCGGGTTGAACCCGCCATTCATCAAGAGTTCCAGATCGCAGATCTGGCGCGGCGTCAGGTCATGGCTGACCAGATCGGCAGCCTCGACCTTGAGTTTCTGCGCGCTGTCATAGCTGACGTAAAGTTCCGGGATCGGGGTAAGGTTACTCGACATCGTCATGGTGTCACTCTCGCTATCTGTCTGCTGGGCCTGCCTTGCGGGCGCGCCGGCCCGGTTGCGCGCGGCATAAAACGGGATTGTGTCGGCTTTCAAGCATGGGCACGACAAATTCGCGGAAAGCGGCCAATTTGCCGCGATCCGACAATGGGCCGAAACAGCTCAGCCCAGAAAGCCCCATCCGTCCGGCGTGAAACCGTGCGGCAGGGCGATCCGGGTCGCCATTTCCTCACCCAGCCAGATTGACATGGCGGTCATCGGCTGATCGGGCAACCGCGCGTTGAGATAGGGCGCGCCATTGTCATCCTCGGCCTGCGCGCATTCGAATCCGGCATCGCTGAGCGCGCTCTGGGCATTTTCCCAATCCGCATTTGCGCCGGGCACGAACGCATAGTCGATATCGGCCTCATCGGGCAGGGCCTCGGCCTGAGACTGGATCTCGGCATAAACGGCGTAGGTTTCAGCGCGTTGCGCGCCATAATCATGGGCCATGGCGTCAGTCCTGCCCGGCCAGCCAGCGCTCGGCCTCGAGGGCGGCCATGCAGCCCATCCCGGCGCTGGTCACGGCCTGACGGTATTTGTGATCGGTCAGATCACCGGCCGCGAACACACCGGGAATCGAGGTTTCGGTGCTGTCGGGCTTGGTGACCACATAGCCGCCCATATGCGTTTCCAGCACATCCTTGACCAGTTCGTTCGCCGGGGCGTGGCCGATGGCGACGAACACGCCCTTGCAGGGGATTTCGGTGATCTCGTCGGTTTTGACATTGCGCACGCGCACGCCTTCGACGCCAAGCGGGGCGTCGGTGCCGATGACCTCTTCCAGCTGGTGAAACCAGAGTGTTTCGATCTTGGGGTGTTTTTTCAGCCGGTCCTGAAGGATCATCTCGGCGCGCAACTCATCGCGGCGGTGGATCAGCGTGACCTTCGAGGCGAAATTGGTCAGGAACAGCGCCTCTTCCACGGCGGTGTTGCCGCCGCCGATCACCACGATTTCCTGACCGCGATAGAAAAACCCGTCACAGGTGGCGCAGGCGCTGACGCCAAAGCCCTTGAATTTCTCCTCGGATGGCAGGCCGAGCCATTTGGCGCGCGCCCCGGTGCACAGGATGATTGCATCCGCCACATATTCGGTGCCGCTGTCGGACTGGCACACGAACGGGCGGTTGGAAAAGTCGATGCTGGTGATGATGTCGCCGATGACCTCGCACCCCACCGCCTCGGCATGGGCCTGCATCCGCAGCATCAGGTCGGGGCCCTGCACCTCGATGTCGCCGGGCCAGTTCTCGACCTCGGTCGTGGTGGTCAACTGACCGCCCGGTTCGATCCCCTGCACAAGGATCGGATTCAGCATGGCGCGGCTGGCATAGACCGCGGCGGTATAGCCCGCAGGGCCGGACCCGATGATCAGAACTTTGGTTTTGCGGGTCTCGGTCATGTCTGTCCCTCTCAAGGCGTGCATTATTGATGTCGGCCTGATATAGACCTGCGCGCGCCCGCTTGAAAGCCCCGCAATACGGCCTTGCATCGGCGGCGGGGTCGGTTATATCCGCGAAATGATCTTGCGTGCCCGCGAAACTTTATTGCGCGTGGACCAGTCAGTGCTATAAGAATCGCGAATTCAGCAGGAGCATTCCCAATGGTGTCTACCCGCCTTGACCCGATCGACCGCAAAATCCTGGCCGAGTTGCAGGCAGATGGCCGCATGACCAATGTGGAACTGGCCAAACGCGTGGGCATTTCGGCCCCGCCCTGCCTGCGGCGGGTGCGCACATTGGAGGAAAGCGGCTATATTCGCGGCTATCACGCCGATGTGGACGCGCGCGAACTGGGTTTCGAGGTGCAGGTTTTCGCCAGCGTCGGATTGCAGAGTCAGGCCGAAAGCGACCTCAACGCGTTCGAGGAAAAATGCCGCCGCTGGCCGCTGGTGCGGGAATGTCACATGCTGAACGGCGAGGTGGATTTCATCCTCAAATGCGTCGCCCCCGACCTGAGCACATTCCAGCGTTTCCTGACCGGGGAACTGACCGCCGCCGACAATGTCGCCAGCGTCAAGACCGCGCTGGTCATTCGCTGCGCCAAGGATGAACCGGGCGTGCCCTTTGACGTGCTGGAACAGCGATTGGGCAAGAACGCCTGACGCGCCTTACGCGACCTCACGCCCGTCGCTACCGCGCAGCGGTTGGCGCGGATGCGCCAGTGCGCCGAAATCGGCAGGCCGGCGCAGATGCGGAAACATCGCCATGAACTGCGCGACCATGTCCGGGGACATGGTGTTTTCAAATCCGGGTCCGGGGTGGAATGTCTCGACCGTCAGACCCGCCGCCGTGATCGTCGCATGCCGGTGCAGCGCCAGATGATAAAGGCGCACCGCACTGGGCGGGGTGACCGAAATCACGTTCATCCCATCTATGAAATCCTGGACCGGGCGCAGACAGAACTCGCGCGATCCGGGCAGTTTCTGGGTGGTGCGCGCGCCGGGGCCGGCCATCAGATCGGTCATCGGGCGCGCCATGCCCAGACTGTCGGCCATGACGCGGGTCAGCGTCGCGCCGTGCCCGCCATGGATGCCGGGGCTTGTCGTCATCGAGCCGACCCATAACAGCGGCGAAGGCCCCCGTTCATGGGTGATCACGCGCATCCCCGGCACCAGATCCTCGATCGCGACGGGGCCCTGGGTGGTGGTGATCAACGTGCCGCGCGCAAAGGCGCTGAACGCGGCCTCGAATGGCGGTGTCGACGGGGCCATATGGCGCGCGGTCATGGCGCGACCGTCGCTGCGCAGCCAGCTGACCTCGTAGGGTGCGGTCGGGCGGACCTTGCGTGCAGGGGTGCGGGCGTTGGGCCGGACGGGATCGCCAAAGCCTGTTTCGGCGGTCATCGCGCTCATCAGGTTGCGCGCGGAGGGGGTATAAACCATGTTGTGTCACCTGTTAAGGACGTCACAACCGCGTCGGCCCCCACCGACAACGACAGATGGACAATGTCGTTTACATCTTGAATGCGGCAAAATGGGCCTGAAATTCGGGTATTGTCAAATTTTCGGACGTATTTGGCGGGGTTTTACGGTCAATGATGACGTGCAGCGGTCATTGTTTCAGCGGGATGAATGATCCTGCCACAATCGGCGGGACGAATCGGATCATTCCGGATCGTTGGCCCGATGGCAGCGGCCCCTTCACCTGCGGGAAAATTCGCCGCGCGCACCAGACCGGGGCAGATCAGGCGCGGCGCAGCATGCGCGCGCTCAAAACGGCCGCTTTTGCAGCGCGGCGGTTGCCACGGGCAAAGGGCAATGCGGGCAACTCATCCCGGCTGGTTGCGATGATCGACTCCATCCAGCGGCGTTGTTTTCTGATCTGTTGTTTCATTTGTTTTACGTCCTCAAATGGGCGGTCAGGCGTTATGCCCTCATGACTATAGGGATCACTATCGCGGTGATTTGAGGCGATGTTTTGGCAGTATTGCGGAAAGTCGTGGCGCGCATCGCGTCTTATTGTGGCAAAGCTGCGGCGGCGCGTGCCGGCCATGCCCCGGGGATTACAGCCGGATACAGGCCATGAGCCGCCCGTAATCGGCCTCACCCGCATGGGTGGCGCGCCGATACGAGTAGAACCGGTCGGGATCGCCATAGGTGCAATGGCGCGTCCATGTCGCCTGTCCCACCCCCGCGCGCCGCAACCGGTGCAGGCCGAAACCGATCAGGTCAAACAGCATCCTGTCGCCTTCGCCATTGGCAAAGAACCGGGCGTTTTCCATGTCATCGGCCAGGAATTCATCCAGAAAATCAGGGCCGACCTCATAGGCGGCCTGACTGATCGAGGGGCCGATGACCGCATGGATGTTGGCGCGTGTGGCCCCCAGTTTCACCATCGCGTCCAGGGTCGCATCCAGCACCCCGTCCAGCGCGCCGCGCCATCCGGCATGGGCCGCGCCGATCACACCCGCCTGCGCATCGCCAAACAGCACCGGCTGGCAATCGGCGGTCAGGACTCCCAGGGCCAGGCCGGGCGTGGCCGTGACCATCGCATCGGCGCGCGGCCGTGTGTCCAGCGGGGCGGTGATCACCACCACATCGGGCGAATGGACCTGATGCACGCTGATCAGGTGATCCGGCTCGACCTGCATCGCGGCGGCCACGCGGGCGCGGTTGATGCTGACGATCTCCGCCTGATCCGATGATCCCTGACCGCAGTTCAGCCCATGAAACACCCCCGAAGACGCGCCGCCCTTACGGGTGAAAAACCCGTGCCGCAGCGGGCTGAGGTCGTCAGAGGTGAGGATTTCAAGCGTCATGGCTCCAATCCGGGCGGGGGGGCGGCACCTTCGGGATAAAGGCCCAGCACCTTGAACAGCGTCCCCATTTCCGCAGGCGCGGTCAAGCGGCGATGTGCGGCGATATGCGCCTCAAGGGCGTCGCCCTGCAGATTCTTCGCCAGGGCCTGCGCGCGCGCCGTGATGCCCAGCCGTTCCAGGAACACGCCCTGCGGGGTCAGGCGGCTGAATTTGCAGGGGCTGGCGGTGGCCAGCGCCTCGAAGTCGACATGCGCGGTCAGATCGGCGGTGCCGGGGCCGTCCAGCGGGTTGCAGGGCGCATGATCGCGCAGCGCCTGAAACGTATCCCCGAGCGAGCGCCAGTCGCCGTAATCAATGAACAGCGCGGCGCCGCCATGGCTGGCGATATGCGCGCCGATCATCTGCGCGATGGCGGTCGCGGTTTGGCTGAACTCGACAATGTCGCCGGGGCGGGTGTCAGCCTCGCGGTGGGTCAGTTGCGGCAGGGTCATCGGCGCGCTCAGCCCAAGGGCCAGATCATCGCCCGCAAGGCCGACGCAGACCTCACGCCAGCCCGCCGCGTCGCGCTGCACCTGCCGGATGGGCAGGGCGTCAAAAAACTCGTTCGCGACCAGGTAGAGCGGCAGATCGGGCAGGGTGGTCACGCTGTCGTGCCAGGTGATGTCATCATGCATCAGCGTGGCGGCCAGCGTCCCGGCCATTGTCGGGGCCAGCGTCCGGGCCTGTATCGCGCGCAAGGTCGCTGATGCCTCGATCAGATGCAGGCTGAGGGCGGCGTGAAACCCCGGCACGGCGCGTGTGGCGCGCAGGATATCTGCCATCAGCGTGCCCCGGCCCGGTCCGGCCTCGGCCAGGGCAAAGCGGGGCGGCGCGCCCTGATCCAGCCAGCATTGCGCCAGGCAAAGGCCGATCAATTCGCCAAACATCTGGCTGATTTCCGGCGCAGTGGTGAAATCGCCCGCCGCCCCCAGCGGGTCACGGGTGGCGTAATAGCCATGGTTCGGGTCGAGCAGGCATTTCTGCATGTAGCTGGCCAGCGTGATCGGCCCGTCGGCCCGGATCAGCGCAATGAGGTCAGCCGCGAGCGGGGTCATCGCGCAGATCGTGCGCGCGCGATCAGGAACAGGCCGACCGCGATCATCGGCAGCGACAGGATCTGCCCCATGGTCAGGCCGATCCCGTCCAGATGCAGGGCCAGACCCAGCGGATTGCCGTCCGTGATGAATTGCGAATCAGGCTGGCGGACGAATTCGACCACGAACCGCGCCGCGCCATACCCCGCCAGAAAGACGCCGATGGCGGTGCCGGGGCGTTTCAGCGCGCCGCGCCGCCATGCCAGCCACAGCAACAGCACGCCCAGGATCAGCCCCTCCAGCAGCGCCTCATAAAGCTGCGACGGATGGCGCGCGCACAGTTCCATCACGCCGGGACAGTCCTGTGCCGCAGCGCCGGGAAAGACCACGCCCCAGGGCAGGTCGGTCGGACGGCCCCACAGTTCGGCATTGATGAAATTGGCGATCCGCCCCAGAAACAGCCCCGGCGCGACCGCCAGCGCCATCGCATCGCCCGCCTGCAGGGCCGGAATGCCATGGCGGCGAAAGAAGATCGCGCAGGCAACCGCAACCCCCAGAAACCCGCCGTGAAAGGCCATGCCCCCCTGCCAGACCATCAGGATCTCGGACGGATGGCTGAGGTAATAGGCCGGCTGATAGAACAGCACGAAGCCCAGCCGCCCGCCGACGATCACCCCCAGAATGACCCAGGTCAGCAGATCCTCGACCTGCGCGGGCGTCATCGGCGCGCGGTCATGCGGCCACAGCGCGGGCCGTTTGATTGTGGCGACGACAATGCGCCAGCCGATCAGCAGCCCGGCAATATAGGCCAGCGCATACCAACGCAGCGCAAAGCTCATGCCGAACAGCGTGATGGTGAAAATCTCGGGCGAGATATCGGGAAAGGGGATCATGGCCTGCATGGCGACAGTCTTGCCTTCGGGAGGTGAGGGAAGTCAACCTTGTGGCGCGCCCGCCTGTGCACCATATATGGGCAAATACCAGAGTGACCCAAACCGGAGACAGACCATGCAGACGCGCAACAAGGTGCTGGATGACATTTCAAAGCTGATGACCAATGCCATGGGCGTCGCCCAGGGGGCAAGGGAAGAGGCCGAAACGGCGGTCAAATCCATGATCGACCGCTGGCTGGCCGATCGCGATTTCGTGACCCGCGAAGAGTTCGACGCGGTGCGCGCTATGGCGCAAAAGGCACGCGAAGAGAATGAGGCGCTGAAGGCCCGGCTCGATGCGCTGGAGGCTGCGTCGAAGTAACGGCTGTCAGGCCGGGCGTGCGCTGCGTTGCCCGGGCTTGCGGTCGCGGCAGGCGTGATGCCTTGATGATGAGCGTCTGCGTGAGCGGTGAGGTTGCGCTGCCTCCGGCGGGGATATTTAGGGCAAGAAGAAAGCAGGCGCGTTTTGGTCTGGTTGACTGGCGTCGCGAGCTTTTTTGATTCCGATCCTTCGTTTCCCGGGGGGGGGCGTCCTTTGCCGTTGGTCTGGGGGCGCGAAAGCGGTATGGACACGGCGCGCCAAGTGATGTCCTGTGATCGGACAGGCGTAGCATAGGGGCAGCAGGACAATGCATGTGATTGATAAATGGTCTATCGGCGCAGCGAATGGGGCTGTGACAGCGCGGCGCGGCTTTGGCCGGTTCTGGCGCGGTGGCATCGTAGCGGTGTTGATCGGGCAGGGAATTGTCGGGGCGGTCCATGCGGCCCCCGGCGGCCTGCTGGATGGAACCTATGACGCCTTCAATTGTGCGGCCGAGATCAGCGATACGCGAATCGTATTGTCGGGCAATGAGGCGGCGTTTTACGAAACCGTCTGCCAGATCTCCAACCCGCAATACCTGCGCGGACTGGCCGGGGCGACCCTGCTGGACGCGGCCTGTGAGGGCGAAGGGCAGACATGGACGACGCGCTTCATCATGATGCAGACGCGCGATGGCGGGCTGGCCCTGATGCAGGAGGGCTGGGGCGATCATTACGTCCGGTGTGATTGACGCAGGGCGCAGGATCGCGGCGCGGCAAGGACGTCCCGCGATAACACGGTTCAAGATCGCGCCGGGTCAGCCGCAAGAGGCGTTTCGCCAAACGCGTCAGGGCATACCCGATTTGACCTGAAGTCAGGCCTGCACGGCCTTCATGAAACGGTCGCGGATCACGACCGGGTCCATCGTGATCACCGGCAGCTTGATATTTCCGCTGTCGCATTTGCAGACGATCACGGTCATTTTCCCGTCGTCGATGGCCGATTGCAACACCGGAGCCAGATCCTTGTCCTCGACCTCGATCACGGTGTCGCAACCGCAGGCCTTGGCCACCGCGGCGAGCGATGTCTTCTTGCCCGCATAGGTCGGCTGATCCCCGGTCGAGCCGTAAGAGCCGTTGTCGATGATCAGCAGGATATAGTTGTCCGCGACGTTGTTGGCGATGGTCGCCAATGTGCCAAGATTGGTCAGCACCGAGCCGTCACCGTCGATCGAGATCACCGTCTTGTCCTGCGCCAGCGCCAGCCCGAGCCCGATGGATGAGGACAGGCCCATCGTGCCCAGCATGTAGAAATTCGTCGGCTGGTCGTCGATCATGTGCAGTTCCTGGCTGGGCAGGCCGATATTGCAGACCACCAGATGATCGCGCAGGATCGGGGCGATGTCCCTGAGAATTTCCGAACGGATCATTGCTCGCCATAGCCTCCCCAGAAACTGGCGTCGGTCAGGACCGCGACCGGCTTGTTGCACATGAAGGTGTATTTCAGGATCGCGTCCAGTTCGGCCACGTCGGCGCGGTGATGAAAGTGATAGGTGGGGATGTTCATCTGCGCCAGCAGTGCCTTGGTGTGCACCGCCATTTCGACCTGGCAGGCCACCGGCTCGCGCAGTTCGCCGCGATAGGAGATCAGCATCGGCAGCGGCATCCGGTAATACTGGATCAGCGTGGCCAGCGTGTTGATCGTGACGCCGATGGCGGTGTTCTGCATGATGATGGCGGGGCGCTTGCCGCCCATGAAGGCGCCCGCGCACAGCCCCATGCCTTCGTCTTCCTTGTTGGCGGGGATGTGGAAGATATCGTCGCGGGCGTCGATTTCCGCAATGACACCGGCCAGCTGTTTGCATGGCACGCTGGTCACGAAGGAAATGTCGTTCGCGACAAGATCATCCGCGATCTTCTTGTCGATATTCATGCAGGGACGCCTTTCATCCGCGACAGCCCGCAGGCCCCGGCCCGATCCCGGCCCGATCCCGGCCCGATCCCGCGGGGTCAGGCCTTGCGCTGGACATGCACCGCGCATGCGGCATGACGCACCACGCGCGCCGCTGTCGAGCCGAGGAAATAGTCGCTCAGCCCCGGCTTGTGAGAGCCGATGACGATGCAGTCGATATCATGGTCATTGGCATAATCGATGATGGCGCGGGCCGAATGGCCGCTGATGATCACCGGTTTCACATGGTCCAGACCTGCCAGCTTTTCCAGCATCATGCTGCGCGCGCTTTCGAATCCGGCTTTCAGCACCTCGTCGTCGAGATAGGCGCGCACCGCGGGTTGCGGGGCCTCGTGGACATGCAGGGCGATGATCTGGCCGCCCTTGGCCAACAGTTTTTCGGCGACCTTCAGGTTTTTCGGCGACAGCCCGTGGTCCAGCGCCATGGGAACGAGAATCTTCTTATACATTGGGTACTCCATTTCATCAGTCATTTGTCATGGGCCGGGACGGAGGGTGAATCCGGGGGCGGCGCCAGTGCCCCATGCGGGGCCGGTCTGGCGCGCCGTCCTGACCCGGGCGGCGGTTCCACGTCCTGATGGCACATAATTCCTGCATTGTCGCGTGGCATATGTCCAGCCCGCCGATTGCCCCGCAGATCCCGGATCGGCGGATTGGCCGCATGCGGTCGCGCGCGTGGGCGCGTTGCGCGGGCCTGAAAGTGCCTGTGCCGGATGATCTCAGGTGTTGAACAGGAAGTGCAGCACATCGCCGTCCTTGACGATATAGCTCTTGCCCTCCGAGCGCATCTTGCCGGCCTCCTTGGCCGCCTGTTCCCCGCCCAGAGTGACGAAATCGTCAAAGGCGATGGTTTCGGCGCGGATGAAACCCTTTTCGAAATCGCCATGGATGACGCCTGCGGCCTTGGGCGCGGAGGTGCCGGTTCTGATGGTCCAGGCGCGCGCCTCCTTGGGGCCGACGGTGAAATAGGTTTCAAGATGCAGCAATTCGTATCCGGCGCGGATCAGCCGGTCCAGGCCGGCCTCGCTCAGCCCCATTTCGGTCAGGAACATGTCGGCCTCTTCGGCCACGAGCTGGCTGATCTCCTCTTCGATCCGGGCCGAGATGATCACATGCGCATTGCCCTGCGCGGCGGCCATCTCGGCCACCTGCGCGGTCAGGGCATTGCCGCTGGCGGCGTCGGATTCACCGACATTGCAGACATAGAGCACCGGTTTCGTGGTCAGCAGTTGCAGCATCTTCCAGGCCTTGGCGTCGTCCTCATCGATTTGCACGACGCGGGCGGGCTGGCCGCTCTCGAGGGTTTCCAGCGCCTTGCGCAGCAGGCGTTCCTGCTGCACCGCGTCCTTGTCGCCGCCGCGCACCTTGCGCACGATATTTGTCAGGCGCTTTTCGATACTGTCCATGTCGGCCAGCATCAGTTCGGTTTCGATGGTTTCGGCATCCGCGACGGGATCGACACGGCCCTCGACATGGGTGACGTCGCCATCCTCAAAGCAGCGCAGCACATGGGCGATGGCATCGACTTCGCGGATATTGGCCAGAAACTGATTGCCCAGCCCCTCGCCCTGGCTGGCCCCTTTGACAAGGCCGGCAATGTCCACGAAGGTCATCCGCGTCGGGATGATCTGCTTGCTGCCGGCGATCTTTGCCAGCCGGTCCAGCCGCGCGTCGGGCACGGCGACCTCACCCACGTTGGGCTCGATCGTGCAGAACGGAAAATTCGCCGCCTGCGCGGCGGCGGTTCTGGTCAGGGCGTTGAACAATGTGGACTTGCCCACGTTGGGCAGACCGACGATCCCCATTTTGAAACCCATGACGCACCTCTATTGCTGATGTTGCGCCGCTTCTATTGCCGCTCCGGGCAGAGCGCAAGCGCGCTTGCACCGCCGCGCGGGCGCGCCGATCCCGTGTTTTCGCGCGTCGATGCGAAGGATTGCGGAAAATTCACCGCCCGCCATTGATTTTCGCCGCCCGCTGGCGCAAAGGAGAGGGCGCAACAAAGGGATGTGCCATGTCCAGGATCGACGCCAAATTCGCCGAATTGAAAGCTGCCGGAAAAAAGGCATTCGTGTCTTACGTGATGGCGGGGGACCCGGATTACGACACCGCCCTCGAGGTGGTCAAGGGCCTGCCCGGCGCGGGGGTGGACATCATCGAACTGGGCCTGCCCTTTACCGATCCGATGGCCGATGGCCCCACCATCCAGCTGGCCGGGCAACGCGCGCTGGCCGCCGGGATGACCCTGGAGCGGACGCTGGAAATGGCCAGGGAATTCCGCAAGGGTGACGACACCACCCCGATCGTGCTGATGGGCTATTACAACCCGATCTACAATCGCGGCGTGGACAAGTTTCTGGTCGATGCCAGGGCGGCGGGCATCGACGGGTTGATCGTGGTCGATCTGCCCCCCGAGGAAGATGAGGAACTGTGCATTCCGGCGCAGGCGGCGGGGCTGAATTTCATCCGGCTGGCGACGCCGACCACCGACGACAAACGCCTGCCCAAGGTGCTGCAAAACACCTCGGGATTCGTCTATTACGTCTCGATCACCGGGATCACCGGCGCGGCGGCGGCCGAGGCGGCGGATGTCGCCCCCGAGGTGGCCCGCATCAAGGCGCAGACCGATCTGCCGGTGATCGTCGGCTTTGGCATCCGCACCCCCGAGACGTCAAAAGCCATCGCCAGCGTTGCCGATGGCGCGGTTGTCGGCTCGGCCATTGTCAGCAAGATTGCCGAGGGCGCATCCGTCGCCGAGGTGCTGGCTTTTGTCAAAGGCCTGGCCGACGGGGCGCACGACGCCTGAGCGATCCGGCCGCCATATCCTTTGACACCCCGCTGGGGCCGGTCGCGCTGCGCGAAGAGGATGGCGCGATCATCGGCCTTGATTGGCACCATGTCAGCGCGCAGAAGGAAACCCCGCTGCTGAAAGAGGCGCGCGCGCAGGTCCGCGCCTATTTCGACGGGCAATTACGGGTGTTCGATCTGCCCCTGCATGTTCAGGGCAGCGATTTTCAGCGCGCGGTGTGCGAGCGCATCGCCGCGATTCCCTATGGTGAGACAACCAGCTATGGCGCGATCGCAAAGGCGCTGAATGCGCCCGCACAGGCCGTCGGGGCCGGGTGTGGCGGCAATCCCATCGCGCTGATCATTCCCTGTCATCGCGTGTTGGGCGCCACCGGTCTGGGCGGATTTTCGGCGCGTGGCGGTGTGGAAACCAAGGTCTGGCTGCTGCGCCACGAGGGGGCGGCGGGGCTGCTGATCTGACGCGGCTCAGTCCCGGTGGCGGGGCGGGATGATCTGCTGCACGATCCCGGCGCCGATCAGATAGACCGAGGTCAGAACCAGCCCCCAATGGGCCCAGCTTTCGGGGTGGAAATCGACCCAGGCCGCCCAGCCGGCAAAGAAGATCCACGCAAAACACATCGGCAGCGAGATGTTGCGCCAGCGCTCCGTGCGCACCGGATGGATGAATTTCAGCGGCAGGAACATCGCCACCGCCAGCACGATCACCAGGGCCAGGCTGAACCAGAAATTCGGCTCGGTCGCGAACAGGACCAGCACCACCATGTTCCAGCAGCCGGGAAAGCCGCTGAAGGAATTGTCCTTGGTTTTCATGCCCCTGTCGCAGAAATACATGGTGCTGGCAAAGGTGATCATGATGATGGCCAGCCATCCGGTCCAGCCGGGCAACAGGCCGGATTTGAACAGCGCAAAGGCCGGGATGAACACATAGGTGATGTAATCTATGATCATGTCCAGCAACACGCCGTCAAAGCGCGGGGCGTATTCATTGACCTTGTATTTGCGCGCCAGCGGCCCGTCGACCCCGTCAACCGCAAAGGCCACGACCAGCCACAGGAACATCAGGCTCCACTTGCCGTCCACCGCGGCCAGCAGCGCCAACATGGCAAAGACGGCGCCGGTTGCCGTGAAGAGGTGAACGCACAGGGCTTTCATTTCGCGAGTCATGCAAACCTCATGGCGCAAAACCGAATTGGGTGCAATCATGCTTTGGGATGCGCGCGCGCATAGACCTCCATCAGGCGCGCGTTGTCCACCCCGGTATAGGCCTGCGTGGTCGACAGCGACGCATGACCCAGCAATTCCTGGATCGCGCGCAGATCGCCCCCGGCATTCATCAGATGCGTGGCAAAGCTGTGGCGCAGGGCGTGCGGCGTGGCCGTGGCCGGCAGGCCCAGTTGCAGGCGCACCCGCTCCATCACCTTCTGCACCAGACGCGGGTTCAGCCGACCGCCGCGCGCGCCCAGAAACAGCGGCGTGTCCGCATCCAGCGGATAGGGGCACAGCCGCGCATATTGCGCCACCGCGTCGCGCGCGGCGGGCAGCACCGGCACCATGCGTTCCTTGCCGCCCTTGCCGGTGATGCGCAGGGCGTCGTCCATGACCTTGTGCGCGCCCGACAGCGACAGCGCCTCGGAGATCCGCAGGCCACAGCCATAGAGCACCGTGATCACCGCCTGATCGCGCGCCGCGATCCACGGCGTTGCCGATTGCAGTTCGGCCGTGTCGATCACATCGCGCGCGGCGTCGGCGCTGATCGGGCGGGGCAGTTTGCGCTGAAACCGGGGCGATCTGGTCGAGAGCACGGCCGTGGGCTCAAACCCTTCGCGATCCGACAGCCAGCGATAGAATGATTTCACGGCGGACAATTTCCGCGCAAGGCTGCGCGCGCCGACATCGCGCCCACGGGTGAATGCCATCCAGGACCGCATGTCGGCGACGCTGATCTCGGCCAGCGCGCCCAGGCCCTGCTGTTCGCCCTTGTGTTCGGTGATGAAGGCCAGGAATCCGGCCACGTCGGTGCCATAGGCGGCGATGGTGTTGTCGGATGCGCCATTCAGCGCGCCTTGCCCCTCCAGCCAGCGTTGCAATGCATCGCGGGCGGCGGGGGAAATCATGACAGCCAGCGGCGCATGGCCCGTTCGAACACCCCGGCGAAAAACGCCAGCAGATCGGTGCCTTGCTGCGGGGTGAACTGATGCGGATCTTCGGCCCCCAGCACCAGCATTCCGGGCAGGCGTCCGGCGCCGAAATCCAGACGCAGACAGGCCTCGGAGCGGATGAATGTCGCGCTTTCGCCGTGGATATGCGCATCGCTTTCGTGGATCTGGCGCAAGGTCACCTGACGCGCCGGGCCGTTGCGCCCACGGGTCAGATAGCTATCGACAAAGCCGGGTTCGGCCACCGACAGGACATCGCCCAGACGCTGCACCGCCGGATCATTGTCATTCTGCACCGATTCCAGCACCAGGCGGATACTGTCCACACGCAGGATATCGGCCACCTCACCGCGCAGATCGCGCAGGAATGTCTCGAATTCGATCGGGTCCAGCATCCGCAGGATCGCGCGATGCACCTGGTTCGTGCCGGCCAGATTGTCATAGGCGGCGGCAATCACGCTGCGATGCGTGTCCTCCAGACGGTCGAGCCGCGATTCCAGCCGCTCCATCGCGATGCCGCGCAGATCGACGATATTGCCGCCCATCGCCCGCTCGTTCGCGGCGATCAGCGCGCGCATAAGGTCTTGATCCTCAAGAATTACATCGGGCTGGCTGATGATCCGCTCACGCAGGGTGTCATCCATCTGGGGCTTGCTGCTCATGCTCGTCTCTTCTTTTCGTTTCTTGGTTTTGGGATGGTATAGCATGGGGTTGCGGGGAAATCTTCATTTGATTTGGGGGAGGGGGTGGAAAATGTCGGACGTTTTCATGTCCCGCGCGACGTGGCGGCCTTGCCAGCCTGAGAAAGTGCCGCGCCTTCCGCCTATCCCCAAGGGGTCGGTTCGTCGCCCATGACCTGCCCGAACCTGTTTTCCCTGTGCCAGCGCAAATTCTCGGGGTGCGGCGCATAGCGAGGGTCCGACGGCCGCAGCAACCTGCCCTCCGGGCGCAGCAGGCGGGCCACGACTTCGGTTGGAACCTTGTTGTGCGATACAAGGATCGTCTCACAATCCTCGGCAATTGACACGAGACCGCGGTCGAACATCCAGTGAAGCGTGCCCGACAGGGCAAGCCCGTTGCGCACCGAATCTGTCCCTTTCTGATCGACCGGCCGAATATGGGCCGCCTGCACTTCCGGCCGTCCGCCACCATTGCGTAGCCGAAGGCCAGACATGGCGCAGCGATAGTCGTAAGCCTCCCGTACCTTTCTGCGGAAGGCGACGTCGCGATAGGGGCGGCGTGTGAGCCGCTCCAGCACCGGACGCTCGAAAATCATTACCTCGTGTTGCAACGCGGAAGGAGCCGGATCATATCGCGTCTCTTCCTTCCGCTCGAGGTCCTGGGGCAGGCCAAGGTTGACGATTCTCGCAAAATCCTGTTCGGGCAGGCGCCGCACGGCCAGCTGGACAGCACCACCTTTCTTGGGAGAGCCGTCAGCTTCGGTAAGCGCCTGTTCCAGCGGTTGGCCATTTCGCAGACGCGGGACTTCGGTATCGAAATCCAGGTAAGTGCCCGGCTCGATGAATGCGAGAAACCTGCCCTCGACGCCCGGCTTGGGAATCACCCGGTCGATCTTGGCAACGGCGAAATAGCCGCGCGGTCCTGCCTTGACCGGCTCATAGTAGATGATCCAGTCGCCGACAGCGTCCTCAACCGCCTTCAGGTAGCTGCGCGGAAAATCATAGACGACATCTGGCTCGTCCTCGTAAATCGAGTCGGCCTTGTGCAAGAGAACCAGCTTTACCATGCCGCCAGGAAAGCTGTTTTTCGGGCTATGGCAAGAGAGTTCTTGTCGGCGAACCGACAGCATCGTGCAAAATTTCGATAGCTCCGGGATGCTCGGCGCGCGCCGAGCATCCCCAGGCCCTCAGACGATCTTCTGTCCCGTCTTGGCCCAGTCCTTCATGAACTGATCCAGCCCCGCGGTGGTCAGCGGATGATCCGCCATCTTCTTGATCACGGCGGGGGGGGCGGTCATCACGTCGGCGCCGATCATGGCCGCCTGATAGGCGTGGTTCACCGAGCGGATGCTGGCCGCGAGGATCTGTGTCTCGAACCCGTAATTGTCATAGATCTGACGGATATCCGAGATCAGGTCCATCCCGTCGAGGTTGATGTCGTCCAGCCGCCCGATGAAGGGGCTGATGAAGGTCGCGCCCGCCTTGGCCGCCAACAGCGCCTGATTGGCCGAGAAACACAAGGTCACGTTGACCATGCTGCCCTCATCGCTGAGCACCTTGCACGCCTTGAGGCCGGCCCAGGTCAGCGGCACCTTGACCGCGATGTTGCCGGCGATCCTGGCCAGCTTGCGGCCCTCTTCGATCATCGCGTCGGCCTCGAGGGCGACAACCTCGGCGCTGACCGGGCCATCGACCATCTCGGCGATCTCCCTGGTCACTTCCAGAATGTCACGGCCCGATTTCAGGATCAGCGACGGGTTGGTCGTGACCCCGTCCACCATGCCCAGATCATTGAGCTCGGCGATTTGATCGACTTCGGCGGTATCGACGAAAAATTTCATGGCATGGTCCCCTTGTGGCGGATTGGAGTTTTCTGCTGGTTCGTTTACCCCATAGAGTGACCCGCTGAAACCCCCTTCGAGAGGACGCATGCCTTGCCCGACCCGCGGACCCGGTTCTTTGACCAAGGTGCCCTGATCGGGGTGATCACCGCGCAGCCGCTGGACCGGATGCTGGATTACCGCGCCCCCGAGGGCGGCGCGCAGGTGGGCGCCTTTGTCGAGGTGCCGCTGGGCCCGCGCAAGGTGCTGGGCGTGGTCTGGGGGCCGGGTGCGGGCGATTTCGACCCGGCCAAGGTGCGGTCGGTGATCCGGGTGCTGGACGTCGCCCCGATGCGCGCCGAGATGCAGGAGTTTCTGGAACGCTTTGCCGCCTATACGATGACGCCGCTTGCGGCGGTTCTGCGGCTGGCGACGCGCGCGCCGGGGCTGGGCGATCCGCCGTCGATGCGCAAGGTCTATCGGCGCGGGCAGGGCCTGCCGGATCGTGCGACCGAGGCGCGCGCCCGCGTCATTGCCGCACTCGAGGAATATGGCGGGCTGGCGTTCACGCTGAAAGAACTGTCCGACGTCGCCGGCGTGACGTCATCGGTGGTCAAGGGGCTGGTAAAGCAGGGCGTCGTCTCCGAAGAGGACACGCCGCGCGACATGCCGTTCCGCCATCTTGAGCCGGGGCAGGGCGGCAAGGCGCTGACCGGGGATCAGGCGGCCTGCGTGGCGGCGCTGACGGTGGCGGTCAGATCGGAAGACTATGGCACCACCCTGCTGCGCGGCGTGACCGGATCGGGCAAGACCGAAGTCTATCTCGAGGCGGTGGCCGAAACCCTGCGCCGGGGGCGGCAGGCGCTGGTGCTGCTGCCCGAAATCGCCCTCACCGCCGAATTCCTGACCCGTGTCGAGGCGCGTTTCGGCGCGCGCCCCGCCGAATGGCATTCCGGCGTCACCATGACCGAGCGGCGGCGCACCTGGAAGATGGTCGGGCAGGGGGGCGCGCAACTGGTGGTGGGGGCGCGCTCGGCGTTGTTCCTGCCGTTTCAGGATCTGGGCCTGATCGTGGTCGATGAGGAACATGACACCTCCTACAAACAGGAGGACGGCGTTCTCTACAATGCGCGCGACATGGCGGTGCTGCGTGCCTCGATCTGCGGCGCGCAGGTCATTCTGGCCTCGGCGACGCCCAGTCTGGAAAGCTGGGCCAATGCCGAGGCGGGCAAATATGCGCGGCTGGACCTCAGGGCGCGGTTCGGCGCGGCGGTGATGCCCGATCTGCGCGCGATCGACATGCGCGCCGAGGATCTGCCTGCCAACAGATGGATATCGCCCAGCCTTCAGGCGGCGATCGGCGCGCGCATCGCGCAGGGCGAACAGGCGCTGTTGTTCATCAACCGGCGCGGCTATGCGCCGGTCACGATCTGCCGGGCCTGCGGGCATCAGATCGGCTGTGATCACTGCGATGCGCGCATGGTCGAGCACCGGTTTCTGGGCCGTCTCGTCTGCCATCAATGCGGCGAGACGAAAGCGATGCCCAACGCCTGCCCCGATTGCAAGGCCGAGGGCAAGCTGGCCCCGGTCGGCCCCGGTGTCGAGCGGCTGACCGAAGAGGCGGGCGCGCTGTTTCCCGAGGCGCGGATCGCGACGCTGTCGTCGGACATGTTCGGCAGTGCGCGCGCGCTCAAGGATCAGATCGTGCAGATTGCCCAGGGCGGCGCCGATATCGTCATCGGCACGCAACTGGTGGCCAAGGGGCACAACTTTCCGCTGCTGACGCTGGTCGGGGTGATCGACGCCGATCTGGGCCTGCAAGGGTCGGACCTGCGCGCCGCCGAGCGCACCTTTCAGTTGATGCGGCAGGTGGCGGGGCGGGCCGGGCGTGCGCAAAAGCCGGGCACGGCCCTGTTGCAGACCTTTCAGCCCGATCACCCGGTGATCCGCGCCATCCTGTCGGGCGACGAGGAAGGCTTCTGGCGCGCCGAGGCCGGTGAGCGGCGTCAGGCCGGTGTCCCGCCTTACGGGCGCATGGCGGGGATCATCCTGTCATCGACCGACATGCAGGACGCCTTTGACCTGGGCAACGCTTTGGCGCGCAATGACGCGGCGTTGCGCGCGATCGGCGCGCAGGTCTATGGCCCCGCCCCGGCCCCGATCGCGCGGGTGCGCGGGCGCCATCGCGTGCGCCTGCTGGTCAAGGCCCCCAAGGCCGCGCCGCTGCAACCCGCCCTGACGAAATGGATTGCGGGCGCGCGCGTGCCCAGATCCACCCGGCTGAGCGTCGATATCGACCCGCAAAGTTTCTACTGAAGGCATGGCACGCCGGTGCGGAGGCTGCCCCCTCGCCAAAGCGGCGCGATGGCATTAAGCAGGATCAGGACCGCCGGTCGCGCCGCATGGCCCGCGCGCCCGAATAACCCCTGAAGCCCGAATAACCCCTGAAGAAAGCCTGCACATGCCGACATTCACCGCCCTCACCACGCTGCCCGACAAGGCCAGCGCCGAGGCATTGGCCCAAGAGATCGAAACCCTCACGCCGGAACCGACCGGCATCGGCGTGTTCGAGATCGAAGACGGCAGCGAAACATGGGAGGTCGGCGCCTATTTCGAGGAAAAGCCCGACATCGCCGCGCTGGAACTGCTGGCCGCCCTGCATGGCGCGCGCCCATTTGCGGTCTCGGAACTGCCCGAAACCGATTGGGTCGCCAAAGTGATGCGCGAATTGACGCCGGTCGTGGCCGGGCGGTTCTTTGTCTATGGCAGCCATGACGCCGACAAGGTGCCCGCCGGGTCCGAGCCCCTGCTGATCGAGGCGGCGATGGCCTTTGGCACCGGGCATCACGGCACCACGCAGGGCTGTCTGCGCGCGCTGGACCGGCTGGCCGATGGCGGCTTTGTCGGGCGCTCGGTCGCCGATATCGGCTGTGGCACCGCGGTGCTGGCGATGGCGGCGGCGCGGATCTGGCCCGGCACCATTCTGGCCAGTGACATTGATGAGGTCGCGGTCGAGGTGGCGGGCGTCAACGTGGCCGCCAACGGGCTGAACGGGCGGGTGCGCTGCATCGAGGCGGGTGGCTTTGATCATCCCGAATTGCACGACGCCGCGCCGTTCGATCTGATCTTTGCCAATATCCTCAAGGGGCCGCTGATCGACCTCGCGCCCGAGATGACGGCGAATCTGGCACCGGGGGGATATGTGATTCTGTCGGGCCTTCTCAACCAGCAGGCCCCCGAGGTGATCGAGGTTTATACACGCTGCGGAAACAGTCTGCGCCATAGCGAAGAGATTGGTGACTGGACCACTCTAATGCTTCAAAAAAATGACATAAATTCAAGGTAAAAGCAGCCGAAATGGGGCGATTGCCCCAAAAATGCCACAATTCAAACTTAGTTTCGACTTGTGATCTGGCGGGGGCCGGAAAGCTGGAAGCTGCTGATGACTTATGTATCAAATGGGTTTGCGAACCGTCTCAAAACTGTCGAGCGCAAGCGCGCTCGCCTGGCACGCGGTTATGAATGCAAGGTCGGCTCGGACGGGCTGATCGTGTTCCGCCCCAAGCGGCGTCACAGATCCCTGCCGGTGCGCGGCGTTCTTTTGATGATGATCGGCTTTTTCGGCTTCAAGGGTGTCATCCTGGCCCAGATCGGCAGCGCGGTCTATCAGCAACGTGTCGATGCCCTGGCCGAAGGCAGCTGGTTTGAGCAGTTCGGCAGCATGATCATGCAGATCGACCCCATCGCGACCGAATTCGCCCGCCTGTTCGCCCCGTTTCTCTAGGGCATTTTTTTACCAGTATCCCGGTCATGCGTTTCGGACCGGTCCGCGTTCCTCCTTTGACGAGGCCTCTCTCAAGGCAAAAGACCCTGCGCCCCATTTCGGGCGCAGGGTCTTTTCAATTGCGGTGCGGGCAAGATAACCATGGTGCGGACAAGGAAACGGCGTCTCGGCCATCTCCCGAAGCGGGCTCAGGCCGAAACGCCGTTTTTCATCTGATCCGTGCCCTGGATCATCCCCGCCACACCCCAAGGAGGGCAAAGGGGCGGCAGGGCGATCCGGTTCAGGCGCGGGCAGTGATGCTGTTGATGTCGGCGCGTGTCAGGCCGATATCGTCCAGTTCGCGATCGGTCAGGGCCGACAATGCCTTGCGGGTTGCGCGCGCGTCATTCCATGCCGCCAGAGCAGCGAAAGTGCTGGCAAATGCGTTGTTGAAAAAATTGGTGTTGCGGGTTGTTTCGATAACGGCCATATCTATAATCCTCGTGAATGTCGGACGCTTCCGGTGTTGTGTTGACTGGCAGATAGGCCGCCCGGCCAGATCGGGCAGGCTGCGTAATTGCATAGGCCGTATGCGTTTTTTGCATAGGTCGGCATGCCCGGTAAGTCATTGATATAAAGCACATATTTTTTCACGATCCATTTGCTGAAAGTTTGAATGAGATAGCGCATGGGTTTTGCCCCTCAAAGAGTGACTGAAATATCACATTTTTATTCTGCTTGGCGTTTGTTCCCGTTTCGTGCTAGATCGATTCAAGGCACCAGAGCAGGGCAAAAAACATGCGGGTATTGGGCGTGGACCCCGGATTGCGCAACCTCGGCTGGGGCGTGATCGACGTTGAGGGCAGCCGCCTGACCCATGTGGCGAACGGCACCTGCCATTCCACGGGCGATGATCTGGCATTGCGGTTGCTGTCGCTGTTCGAGCAATTGGGCGCGGTGCTGCGCGAATTTGCCCCTGAAACCGCCGCGGTCGAGCAGACCTTCGTCAACAAGGACGGTGCGGCAACGCTGAAACTGGGCCAGGCGCGCGGCGTCGCCCTGCTGGCCCCGGCGCATTTCGGCATCCCGGTGGGGGAATATGCGCCCAACAAGGTCAAGAAGACCGTTGTCGGTGTCGGCCACGCCACCAAGGACCAGATTTCCCACATGGTAAAGATGCAATTGCCCGGCGTCGTGCTGCACAGTGCCGACGCCGCCGATGCGCTGGCCATCGCCATCTGCCACGCCCATTACGCGCGCAGCGCCGCCACGCTGGGCCGCCTGTCACGAAAGGTCAGCGCATGATCGGGCGCATCGCAGGGCGGATCGACTATCGCGGCATGGATCATGTGCTGATCGACGTGCGCGGCGTCGGATACCTTGTCTATGTCACGGATCGCACGTTGCAGGCCCTGCCGGGCGTCGGCGAGCATGCGGCCCTTTATACCGATCTGCTGGTGCGCGAGGATCTGTTGCAGCTGTTCGGGTTCACAACGCTGGTGGAAAAGGAATGGCACCGCCTGTTGATGTCGGTGCAGGGTGTTGGCGCCAAGGCGTCGCTTGCCATTCTGGGCGCGCTGGGCCCGGAGGGGGTGGGGCGCGCGATTGCGCTGGGCGACTGGAACAGCGTCAAGGCCGCCAGGGGGGTCGGCCCCAAGACCGCGCAGCGCGTGGTCAATGAACTCAAGGACAAGGCGCCCGAGATCATGGCGATGGGCACCGGCCCGGCCCTTGCCGCGCCGCTGGCGGACGCGCCCGACCCGGACGTGATCGAACCGGGGCCGGCGCGGGGCGCACCCGCCCCCACAGCAAACCCGAGCGCGCAGGCCGAGGCGCTGTCGGCGCTCTCGAATCTCGGCTATGCCCCGGGTGAGGCCGCAGGTGCCGTCGCGCAGGCCAGCGGTGACGCCCCCGACGCCGACACGCCCGCCCTGATCCGCGCGGCGCTGAAACTGCTGGCCCCCAAGGGATAAGTGATGAGCGACCCCGATCCCACCCTGCGCCCCGCCCCCCTGCCTGAGGATTTCGACCGCAGCCTGCGCCCGCAGGCGCTGAGCGAATTCATCGGTCAGGCCGAGGCGCGCGCGAATTTGCGGGTGTTCATCCAGTCCGCCCGTCAGCGCGGCGAGGCGATGGACCACACGCTGTTTCACGGCCCCCCCGGTCTGGGCAAGACGACGCTGGCGCAGATCATGGCGCGCGAACTGGGCGTCGGGTTTCGCATGACCTCGGGGCCGGTTCTGGCCAAGGCGGGCGATCTGGCGGCGATCCTGACCAATCTCGAGGCGCGCGATGTCCTGTTCATCGACGAGATCCACCGCCTCAACCCGGTCGTCGAAGAGGTGCTCTATCCCGCGCTTGAGGATTTCGAACTGGATCTGGTGATCGGCGAAGGCCCCGCCGCGCGCACCGTCCGGATCGAGTTGCAGCCCTTCACGCTGGTCGGGGCGACCACCCGTCTGGGCCTGCTGACCACGCCGTTGCGGGACCGTTTCGGCATTCCCACGCGGTTGCAATTCTACACGGTGGATGAATTGCATGAGATCGTGGTGCGCAATGCCGCGCTGCTGAACATCCCCACCGCCACGGACGGGGCGCTGGAAATCGCGCGGCGCGCACGCGGCACGCCGCGCATCGCCGGGCGGCTGTTGCGCCGGGTGGTGGATTTTGCGGTGGTCGAGGGCGATGGCACCATCACCCGCGCGCTGGCCGACAATGCGCTGAACCGACTGGGGGTGGATCATCTGGGGCTGGACGGGGCCGATCGTCGCTATCTGCGCCTGATTGCCGAGGCCTATCAGGGCGGCCCCGTCGGCATCGAGACGATGAGCGCAGCGCTGTCGGAATCGCGCGACGCGCTGGAAGAGGTGATCGAGCCGTTCCTGCTGCAACAGGGTCTCATTCAGCGCACCCCGCGCGGGCGGATGCTGGCGCAGCGGGCATGGACGCATCTGGGCCTTGCCGCGCCGCCCGTCAAAGGCCAGAGCGACCTGTTCGAGGGCTGAAATAGCCCGCGCAACGCCCTATTCGGGCGCATACATCGCAAATACCTCGGCCCCGGTCATCTTGCGCGTGTCCTGCGCAAAGCTGTATCCATCCGGCTTGGACTCGATGAAAATCTCATCGCTCAGCGCGACGCCGTTGGCATCGTCCAGCGTTCCGAGGCTCATCTCATAGTTGCCCTGATGCGGGCCGGGGGTGGTGAGGCGATAGAACAGGCTGCTGCCGCAGGTCTTGCAGAACCCCCGCTCGGCCCAGTCCGAGGATGGGTAGGTGGCGATGATGCCCTCGCCGTCAAACTGCACGTCCTCCGCCGGGACGCTATAGGCCAGAAAAACGCCGCCGGACCATTTTCGGCACATGGCGCAATGGCAGGCGGTGGTGGTTTTCGGGGCGGATGTGATCGTATAGCGCACCGCGCCGCACAGGCAGGAACCGGTTTTCGACATGGGAAATCTCCGCGTTGAGGGATGAAGGATCGGCCCCGATCTTGTCACAACGCGCCTTGCCTGTCACCGCGTCGCGTCATCGCCCCCCGGCGCGGCAAGATCCCGCTGCGCATAGGCCGCCGCAGCACGCCCGGCCCATTGCCCGGTGGCAAGGCAGGCGGTGATCAGATAGCCGCCGGTCGGGGCCTCCCAATCCAGCATCTCACCGGCGGCGAATGTGCCGGGGCGCGCGCGCAGCATCAGATCCTTGTCCAGCGCGTCAAAGCGCAGTCCCCCGGCGACCGAAATCGCCTGATCCATCGCTCGCGGGCCGGAGTGGCGGATCGGCAGCGCCTTGATCAGCGGGGCCAGATCGTCGGACAGGGGGCGGGCGAACTCCATCAGCAGGGCCTGCTTTTCCGCCGGCCATTTCAGCACCTTGCGCAGGTGGTTGGCGACGCTTGTCTTGCCGCGCGGGCGCGCAAGGCGCTGGCGCAGCGTGACGATATCCAGATCCGGCATCAGATCAATGCGCAGCTCGGCCCCGTCGCGCATCGCGCCCGCCACCGTATAGACGCCGCCGCCCTCGATGCCATGACGCGACAGGATGAATTCACCGCGTGACCTGAGATGGCCGGCGCGCAGTTCCACGCCCTTGATCGCCTGCCCGAAATGGCGCTGCATCGGGGCTGACCACTCAACCACGAACCCCATATTCGCCGGTTGAAACGGTGCGGTCAGGCCGGGAAGATGCGCGGCCCATGCCCCGTCCGAGCCAAGGCGCGCCCAACTGGCACCGCCGCAGGCCAGAACGCAGACATCCGGCGTCAGCCGCTGCGCCCCGGCAGGTGTGTCGAACCGCAGCGCATCGCCATCCCATCCCTGCCATTGCCAGCGCGTGCGCAACACGACCCCCATCCCCGCCAGCCGCGCCAACCATGCGCGCAACAGCGGCGACGCCTTCATCGCCACCGGAAAGACCCGCCCGGTCGATCCGGTGAACAGCGCCTGGTCCAGCCCGCCGGCCCAGTCGCGCACCTGATCGGGGCCGAACGCCGCCAGCATCGGGCGCAGATGCGCACCCGCCGCGCCATAGGCGGCAAGGAAGGTGTCGTCCGGCTCGGCCTTGGTCAGGTTCAGCCCGGATTTTCCCGCCATCAGGAACTTGCGCGCGGGCGAGGGGCGGGACTCGATCACCGTCACCGCGCAACCGGCGCGCGCCAGGGTCTCGGCCGCCATCAGGCCGGCAGGCCCCGCGCCGATGACGACTGCGCTGCTCATGTCTCGGGCGCGCCCGGCGCGGGCAGGCCCTTGTGATGCACGACCCGCTGGGGATAGGGGATTTCGATGTCATGCGCCTTGAGCGCGTTCCAGATCAGGAACAGCACGTCGGAGGTGTATTTGTTGCGCCCGTCATCAATCCCGCTCACCCAGAATTCCAGCGCGAATTCGACGCCGCTGTCGCCGAAGGCGCGCAATTCGCAATCGGGTGGATAGGGTTTCGAGACGATCCCGGGATGGGTGGCGACGGCGGCCTCGACAATGGCGGGCACCTTGTTGATGTCCACGTCATAGCTGACCGAGAACGGCGCCTCATAGCGGTTGGCGCTGCCCTGATCGGAATAGTTGATGACGCGGGTGGTGATGAAATCCTCATTGGGCACCACGATCCAGCGGCCATCGAAGGTCTCGAGGATCATGGCGCGCGCCGTGGTCTTGACGATCACGCCCGCCTCGCCGCCGTCCAGTTGGACATAATCGCCGACCGTGGCCTGCCCCTCGATCAGCAGGATCACCCCCGAGATGAAATTCGACGCGATCTTTTGCAGCCCGAATCCCAGCCCGACACCAATCGCACCGCCCAGCACCGCAAGGCTGGTCAGGGAAATCCCCATCACGTTCATCAGCACAAGGAAGGCCGCGCCGAAAATCGCGATCTCGGCGGCCTTGGCGGCCAGTTGGCGGGTGGCGGGGCGCATGTCCTGCTGTTTGCTGAGATAGCTGGCGGATTGATCGTTCGACCAGCGCCCGATCCAGAAGATCACGCCGGTGACGGCGACCCCCTGAAGCAGCCATAACAGATCAAACGACATGTTCCCCAGCGGCACGACCGTTTCGCGCAGCTTTGCGGTGATCGGTGTCAACAGCCCGAGGATATGCAGCGCCGCCACCGGCAGCAGGACATATTTGCCCAGCAGCCGCAGAAACGGGTCCGTCAGGACACGGTTGACCAGGATATAGGCGGCCAGAAACAGGAACACCCGCTTGCCGAACGCAAGCACCGCGCCCGAGCCAAAGACCGAACGCGTCACGCTTTCACCGATCCCGGTCAGCCCCCAGGCCAGAAGCGGCACCAGCAGCGGCACAAGGAGCAGGACAAACCGGCGCGCCCGCGCGATCACATGGGTCTGCCCCTCGGGCGGGCTGAGCAGGCGTTGCAGCATCGGCCTGATGCGCCGCCCCAGCAGCACCGCCAGCAGATAGGCGGCGATGAGAATGGCAAATTGCGACCAGGCCGCCGGGCTGAGCAGCCAGCTTTCGGCCAGCTCCCAGCCCCGGAGCACATAGTCCATCGCCTGTTTGAGGAATTCAGGTTGACCGTCCATCGCATACCCCTTGCCTGACGCGCGCGCGCCTCATCCTCTTGCCCGCTGCCGCGCGCGGGATCAAGTCCGGGATCAAGGCCGCGATCACGCCGCGGGCAAGGGGATATGCACGCCTTGCGCGGGTCGTGCGCCGGGGGTGGCTAGCTGCTGCGCACGGTGTCGATCATCAGTTGCACATTGTCGGGGTCCGCATCCGGCGTGATGCCATGGCCCAGGTTGAAGATATGCGGCCCGCCGCGGAAGGTCTCGACGATGTGGCGGGTTTCGCTGACCAGCGCGTCGCCCCCGGTGACCATATGCGACGAGGCGAGATTGCCCTGCACGCAGCCGTCCTTTTGAACATGCTCGACCGCCCATTGCGGGCTGACGGAATTGTCCAGCGCAACACAGTCGGCACCGGTTGCCGGCCCAAAGCCGATGTATTTGTCGCCTGCCTGGCGGGGAAAGGCGATGACGGGAATGCCGGGATGGCGCTTCTTCAGCGCGGTGATGATGGTTTTGGTCGGGGTCAGCGCGTAACGGTCAAACGCATCGCCCTTCAGCGATCCCGCCCAGCTGTCGAACAGTTTGATCACCTCGGCCCCGGCATCGATCTGCGCCGAGAGATATTCGATCGTTGAGTCGGTCAGCCGCTCGATCAGGGCGTCGAACACGGCGCGGTTCTCCTGCATCAGCGCATGGGCGGGGCCCTGATCGGGCGTGCCGCGCCCGGCGATCATATAGGTGGCCACGGTCCAGGGCGCGCCGGCGAATCCGATCAGCGTCGTCTCGCGCGGCAGCGCCGAGGTGAGGTTGCGCACCGTCTGATAGATCGGAGCAAGGGTTTCGTGGATGTCGGCGGTGGGCCTCAGCGCATTCACCTCCGCCGCGCTGGTGATGGTGGAAAGACGCGGGCCCTCGCCGGTGACAAACCACAGATCCGCCCCCAACGCCTGAGGCAGCAGCAGGATATCGGCAAACAGAATCGCCGCATCAAACCCGAACCGGCGGATCGGCTGCAAGGTGACCTCGGTCGCCAGGTCGCTGTTATAACACAGGGAAAGGAAATCGCCGGCCTCCCCTCGCGTCGCGCGATACTCGGGCAGATAGCGCCCCGCCTGCCGCATCATCCAGATCGGCGGTGTCGCCTGCGTCTCGCCCGCCAATGCGCGCAATATCGTCTTTTTCTCGGCCATGTCCGGTCCTCCTGCATGGGGGAATGCCCCTTTTGGGAGGGTCGTCACCCCGCAGGCGTCGGATGTCAAGCATCGCCTGCTTGCGTGATGCGCCCGGGCGCACTAAACCACCGCCATGAAACTCGATTTGCCCTCCCCGAACTGCCCGATGAAACTGGGCACGCGCGGCTCGCCGCTTGCCCTGGCGCAAGCCCACGAGACCCGCACCCGCCTCAGTGCCGCGTTCGATCTGCCGCATGAGGCGTTCGAAGTGGTGGTGATCAAGACCACCGGCGACAAGATCATCGACCGCCCGCTGAAAGATATCGGCGGCAAGGGACTGTTCACCCGCGAAATCGAACAGGCCCTGCTGAGCGGCGGTATCGACATCGCCATCCACTCGATGAAGGACATGCCCGTGCTGCAGCCGGGCGGGTTGCTGCTGGATACCTATCTGCCGCGCGAGGACGTGCGTGACGCGCTTGTCGCGCCCGAGGTGCAGGCGCTGGCCGATCTGCCCGCCGGGGCCAGGGTGGGCACCTCGTCGCTGCGGCGCAGGGCGCAGGTGCTGGTTGCCTATCCGCATCTCGAAGTGGTCGAGTTTCGCGGCAATGTGCAGACCCGGCTGAAAAAGCTGGATGACGGCGTCGCCGCCTGCACCTTCCTGGCGGTGGCCGGGCTGAACCGGCTGGGGCGCGCGGACGTGATCACCGCCGCCATCGCCCCGGAAATCATGCTTCCCGCCGTGGCGCAGGGCGCCATCGGGATCGAGCGGCGCGCGGATGACCACCGCGCCGCCGAGATGCTGGCGGCCATTCATCATGTCCCGACGGGACAGAGACTGGCTGCCGAACGCGCCTTCCTGACCGAATTGGACGGATCCTGCCAGACGCCGATCGCGGGGCTGGCCGAACTGGACGGCACCACCTTGCGCCTGCGCGGCGAAGTGCTGCGCCCGGATGGATCCGAATCCCATAGCGATGATCGCAGCGCCCCGATAGAAGATGGCGTCGAACTGGGCCGGGAAATGGCGCGCGACCTGTTGCAACGTGCCGGCCCCGGGTTCTTCGACTGGTTCTGAACCCGCGCGCGCCCGATGACCACCTGCGCCTGCCGACCCCGCAGGATCTCGAGTATTTTGACAAAGAAGAAAGCGGGCCGCGTGCCCTTCATTTTTCTTTAAATACTCAAGAATCCGACATCAGCCATCTGGCAACATCTTGCCCGGATTGAGGATGCCATTTGGATCAAGTGCCGCTTTGATGGCCCGCATCGCCGCAAGGGCGGCGGGGTCCTTGTAGCGGGCCATCGAGGCGCGTTTGCTGGTGCCGATGCCGTGCTCTGCGGAAAAGCTGCCGCCCAGGTCCAGGGCGGCGTCCTCGACGCCTTGATAGATCGCGGCGTGGATGGCCGGGTCGTCGGTGCCGGGCCAGCAGGAAAAATGCAGGTTTCCATCCCCCAGATGGGCCACCGAAACCGGGCGGGCGTCGGGGGCGAGCCGTGCCAGAAGGGTGTCGATGCGCGTCAGCAGGTCCTGCATCCGATCGACCGGCACGGCGACGTCGTTTTCGATGATGTCGGGGCGCAGGAGCGAGACTTCGGCCGAGGCTTCGCGCCGGGCCCACATTTCGCGGCGCTGTGCTTCGGTCTGCGCGATCACGGCGTCAAGGACGACGCCGTCCTCGAACAACTGGCCCAGCAGCGTTTCCAGATGCGCGCTGACCGGTGTCTGCCCGTCCGGGCCGGGGGTTGCATCGCGTGGTATCACCGCCCCGATCTCGACCAGGATATTGATCTCGTGTGGGTGCTCGAAAGGGGCGCGTGCATTCGGGAAACGCTCCATCTGCGCCGCGATATAGGAACCGGGCATGTATTCGAACGCCTCGACCGCGCCGCCGGTTTCGCTCTGGAGGCGGTTGAGCAGGGACAGCGCCTGATCGAGCGAGCGCACGGCAATCATCGCCGTGGCATAGGCCAATGGTTTGGGAAAGAGCTTGAGCACCGCAGCGGTGATCACGCCCAATGTGCCCTCGGCCCCGATCATCAGGTGGCGCAGGTCATAGCCTGAATTGTCCTTGTGCAACTGGCGCATGAGGTTCACCACCTCGCCATTGGCCAGCACCACCTCGATCCCGAGGCACAGATCGCGGGTATTGCCATAGCGCAGCACGTTCGAGCCGCCCGCATTGGTGGACAGCGCCCCGCCGATCATCGCGCTGCCGCGCGCGCCAAAGAACAGCGGAAAGATCAGGTCATGCTCCTCCGCGGCGGCGTGGATATTGGCCAGCACCGCGCCCGCCTCGACGATGGCGACGCGCGCGGCGGGGCGGATTTCGCGGATCCTGTTCATGCGTCCCAGCGACAACAGCAGCGCGCCGGGCGCCGCGGTGGCCCCGGTCAGGCCGGTATTGCCCCCGATCGGCACCACCGGGGTTGCGGTGTCATTGGCCAGCTTCAGTATCGCCGAGACCTGTTGCGTATCGGCCGGGCGCAGCACCGCCAGCGGCATCCCCTGATCCACACCGGCCCAGTCGCGCGCCCAGGGCGCGGTATCGTCCCCGGTCAGCACATGGGCATCGCCCAGAATTTCGCGCAGTCGCTCAAGCAGAGAGCGCATTCAGAACGCCTTGAAGGTGAGGGTGGTCTCGGTGCGCTCGATCCCGTCGATATGCAGCAGGTTTTCGTTGATGAACTTGCCCACGTCCTCGGTGTCGGGGATGTAGAGCTTGAGCAGCAGATCGAACGGGCCCGACGTCGAATACAGCTCGGAGTGGATTTCGCGCAGGGCAATTTCCTCGGCCACCTTGTAGGACGTGCCGGGCTTGCAGCGGATATTGACGAAAATACAGTGCATTCTGGGTGATCCCCCCTGTTGAACCTGATCCTACCTAGCTGGAAAGCGCCCCGGATTGAAATGAAGAATCTCCGTCGCGGGCGCGCCGATCTACCCGGTCATGTGGCGCGCGCGCGCCCCGCGTTCGATGGCGGCGGCATGCAGGCGGTCGATGGCCAGCTCATAGCGGATTTCCTCAAGCAGGCGCAGCTCGCTTTCCTGCAGGGTGCCATCGGCGGCGGCCACGTCGCAGGCCAGTGCATAGGCCGTCTCGAACAGCCGCTCGGGCAGGTTGTCGCGGATGAGGCCGAACAGCGCGTCCAGCCCGTCCTCGACCGTCAACAGATCGAACACGGTCTGTGCCATCACTTGCACGCGGTCCAGGTCGTATTGCGCAAAGATCGGCAGATTGTTCACCGCGCCCTCGATCTTGACCAGTTCGGCGGTGCGGATGTTCTCATCGGAGGCGGACACCGCGATCATGACGGCGACAAGGCAGTCCTGCGGGCTGAGAGGATGCTGTGTCTGGGTGTTCATGGGGGATGTCCTTTGAATGGCGTGTTGCAGCGCAGAATATTGACTGTGGCGCCCCCCGGCAATAGGAAGCGTGCTAACCGGGGCGTGACAGATGCGCCCTGCGGCCTTTACCGGAGCATATTCCATGACACATTTGCGTGACGCTGCCCTGCAATCGAAAGCCTGGCCTTTTGAAGAAGCGCGCCGCGTTCTCAAACGGTATGAGAAGGCGCCGCCCGAAAAGGGCTATGTCCTGTTCGAGACCGGATATGGCCCCTCGGGTCTGCCCCATATCGGCACGTTCGGCGAGGTGTCGCGCACCACGATGATCCGGCGGGCGTTCGAGTTGATCAGCGACATCCCGACCCGGCTGATCTGCTTCTCGGACGATCTGGACGGGATGCGCAAGGTGCCGGGCAACGTGCCCAACCCGGACGCGCTGCGCGAGCATCTGCAATTGCCGCTGACCTCGGTGCCGGACCCGTTCGGCACGCATGAGAGTTTCGGACATCACAACAACGCGATGCTGCGCCGGTTCCTCGACACGTTCGGGTTCGAGTATGACTTCATCTCGGCCACGGAGTTCTATCGCTCGGGGCAGTTCGACGAGGTGCTTTTGCGCGCCGCGCGCGAGTATGACAAGCTCATGGCCGTGATGCTGAAATCCCTGCGCGAGGAGCGGCGTCAGACCTATTCGATCTTTCTGCCGATTCATCCCGAGACGGGCCGCGTCCTATATGTGCCGGTGAAGAATGTGGATGCGGACAAGGGTGAGATCACCTTTGACGATGAGGACGGGCGCGAATGGACGCTGCCGGTGACCGGGGGCAACGTCAAGCTGCAATGGAAGCCGGATTTCGGCGCGCGCTGGGCGGCGCTGGGCGTGGATTTCGAGATGTATGGCAAGGATCATTCCACCAACACGCCGATCTATGACGGTATCTGCCGCATTCTGGGCGCGCGCCCGCCCGAGCATTTCATCTATGAACTGTTCCTTGATGAAACCGGGCAGAAGATCTCGAAAACATCGGGCAACGGCGTGTCGATCGACGAATGGCTGACCTATGCCGCGACGGAATCCCTGTCCTATTTCATGTATCAGAAGCCCAAGACCGCCAAGCGGATGCATTTCGATGTGATCCCCAAGGCCGTGGACGAATATCACCAGCAATTGCGCGCCTACGCGACGCAGGACGCGACCGCGCAGTTGAACAACCCGGTCTGGCATATCCATGGCGGCGATGTCCCCGAAAGCCGCATGGTGGTGTCGTTCTCGATGTTGCTCAACCTGGCGGCGGTGGCCAATGCCGAAGCCAAGGATCAGCTTTGGGGGTTCATCCAGCGTTACGCACCCGATGCCGGGCCTGACACCCATCCCGATCTGGATGCGGCGGCCGGGTTTGCCGTGCGCTATTACAATGACTTCGTGAAACCGGCCAAGGTTTTCCGCCTGCCCACCGATCCCGAGCGCGAGGCGCTCGAGGCGTTGCGCGCCGAACTGGCCGCCTATGATGGCCCGCTTGATGACGAGGCGTTGCAATCTGTGGTCTACGCGGTGGGGCGTGATCGGTTCGATCCGCTGCGCGACTGGTTCAAGGCGCTCTATGAGGTGTTGCTGGGCGCCTCGCAGGGGCCGCGCTTTGGCGGGTTCATCGCGCTTTACGGTGTCGAGGAAACCATCGCCCTGATTGATGAGGCGCTGGCGGGCAGGCTGGTCTGAGGCGGCGGTGATCCGCCATCGGCGCGCCGGCCATCCGGTTGCGCCAGATCAATGCGCAAGGTAGCGTCGCAAGGCAGGATCGGCAGCGGAGGTAAGCGATGAAATATGTAGCAAGTCTGGGCCTTCTGGCTGCCCTGGTGGCCTGTAGCACGGTTTCCATGCCCGAAGCGCCCGAGGGGCAGCGCCTTTTTGCCGAAAATTGCGCGCAATGCCATGGCAGCGACGGCACCGGGCAGGGGCCTTGGGCGGTCGGGATGAAACCCGCCCCGGCGGATCTGACGCGCCTGTCGCGCAACGGTGTCTTTCCCCGCACCGAGGTGCTGTCGATCATCGACGGCTATCACCGCACCGGGCCTGATGGGCGGGATATGCCGGAATTCGGCCTTTTGTTACAAGGTGATACCGTTCCCCTGGATACGGGTGACGGGCTGATGACCCCGACGCCGCGCCCGCTCGCGGCGCTGTTGATATATCTTGAATCGATCCAGAAATCCTGAAGCCGCCCACACCATCGGCACGGCCTTAACGGCAGATTCCCTCGACCTTGACCCCTTCCCAGGGCAGGGCGATCTCATCGGGGATGTTCAGATCCTGCAGCGGGAACGTGTCGCGCAACATGCTCTCCAGTCGTTTGGTGCGCGGCGCGTCCGGGTCCAGCGCGGCACAGCAGACATATTCCTCGACGATGCTGGCCTGTTGCTCATAGGCATAATCCAGAAACCGGTTATTCGTATCGACATCAAAGAGATAGGGGTCGTCCGTCGTGGTATGCTCGCGCATCGCGCGCAGCGGTGAATACCCGGTCAGACGGCGGTTCTGCCATTGCCAGACATGGGTGATCTCATGGGAAAAAATCATCGCCTCGATCAGGTAGAGACGTGTCGGATCGCCGATCAGGTAATCGTCCAGATAGTAATCATCCGTAAAGAAAACCTTGTTATGCAAGGCAATGGCCGCCGGGCCGACGGTCACCATGTCGGTCGTGGGCTCGGGCAGAATCCGCTCCCGGCAGGCAAGGCGCGGGCGTTTCTGGCGTTTATAGGTGACAGACCTCAATGGCGCGCCGGGGATCAGGCGGATGACGTCGGTGTCGATGCTGTCCCCATGCATCCGGCTGGCGAAACCTTTCTCGGCAGGCGTCAGCGGGCGACCACAGGCCGTGAGGATGAGAAAAAGGAGAAGGGCAAGACGCATCACGACAGGTTGGCCCGTTTGCAGATCGGGGTGAAACGCATTTCGGCGCTCATGATATCGGCGCACGGGCGATGAAACGCGCGCGGCCCGCGCATCCGGGCCGACGCTCAGACATCCAGTTCCTCGACGAACCGGGCGTTTTCCTGAATATACTGGAAGCGCAGCTCGGGTTTCTTGCCCATCAGGCGTTCCACCAGGTCGCCGGTTTCGCCCGGTTCATCCTCATCTATCGTCACCCTGATCAGCTTTCTGGTGGCGGGGTTCATGGTGGTGTCCTTCAGATCCTTGGCATCCATTTCCCCCAGACCCTTGAAGCGCGAGACATCGATCTTGCCCTTGCCGCCCAGCCCCTTTGCCATCCATAGATCGCGCTCGGCCTCATCCACGCAATAGACGCGGTGCGCCCCCTGGCTGAGCCGGTAAAGCGGCGGACAGGCCAGATAGAGATGCCCGGCGTCGATCATCGGGCGCATCTGGGTGAAAAAGAACGTCATCAACAGCGCCGCGATATGCGCGCCATCGACATCGGCATCGGTCATGATGATGATCTTGTCATACCGCAGATCATCCAGCTTGAACCGGCTGCCCAGCCCCACGCCCAGGGCCTGGGACAGGTCGCTGATCTCCTGGTTGCTGCCCAGTTTGGATGAGGCCGCGCCCAGCACGTTCAGGATCTTGCCGCGCAGCGGCAACAGCGCCTGGTTGACCCGGTTGCGCGCCATCTTGGCCGACCCGCCCGCGCTGTCGCCTTCGACGATGAACAGTTCGGTGCCGTCGCGCGTGTTCGACGAACAATCCACCAGCTTGCCGGGCAGGCGCAGCTTCTTGGTGGCGGTCTTGCGCTGCGTCTCCTTTTCCTGCCGGCGGCGCAACCGCTCTTCGGCGCGCAGGACAAGGAAATCCAGAATGGCCCCGGCGGATTTGGTATCGGCCGCCAGCCAGTTGTCGAAATGGTCGCGCACCGCGTTTTCGACCATGCGCTGCGCCTCGACCGTGGCCAGACGATCCTTGGTCTGGCCGACGAATTCCGGCTCGCGGATGAAGCAGGACACCAGCGCCCCGGCCCCCGTCAACAGGTCCTCACGGGTGATCTGCTGGGATTTCTTGTTGTTGACCAGATCGCCATAGGCCTTGATCCCCTTGAGGATCGCGGCCCAGAACCCGGCCTCATGGGTGCCGCCCTCGGGCGTGGGAACCGTGTTGCAATAGGACTGGATGAAGCCGTCGCGCGCCGGTGTCCAGTTGATGGCCCATTCCACCTTGCCCGGCACGTTGAACTTTTCAAACGACACCGACCCCGCGAACGGCGCCTCGGCATAGGTGCTGGCCCCGGCAAATGTCTCGCTCAGATAATCGGACAGCCCGCCGGGGAAATGGAATTTCGCCTCCAGCGGCGTCTCGCCGTCATTGATCCCGGTTTTCCAGCGGATTTCGACGCCCGAGAACAGATAGGCCTTCGAGCGCGCCATCTTGAACAGCCGCGCAGGTTTCAGCGCAAGCGTGCCGAATATCTCGGGGTCGGGGTGAAAGGTGACAGAGGTGCCGCGCCGGTTGGGCGCCGCGCCGATCTTCTCCAGTTTCCCCTGCGGCAGGCCCCGCGAAAACTCAAGCGCGAAAAGCTCCTTGTTGCGGGCCACTTCGACGCGCAGATGGTCCGACAGCGCATTCACCACCGATGACCCTACCCCGTGCAATCCGCCCGAGGTCTGATAGCTGTCGCCGGAAAACTTGCCGCCCGCGTTCAGCGTGCAAAAGATGATCTCCAGCGCCGATTTCGACGGGTCCTTGGGATGCGGTCCGGTGGGGATGCCCCGGCCATTGTCGCGCACGCTGACATGGCCATTGTCGTGCAACTCGACCTCGATCCATGTGGCGTGCCCCGCCACGGCCTCGTCCATCGAGTTGTCGATGATCTCGGCCACCATGTGATGCAGCGCGCGGTCATCCTTGCCGCCGATATACATGCCGGGGCGCAGGCGGACATGCTCCATGTCCTCCAGAACCTGGATGGATGAGGCATCATAATCACCCGAGGATGTGGTGGCGTCGAGAAGATCGGACATGGAGGTGCTGCTCTGCTGGTTTTTTGGTTGACCGTGATTATGACAGACAGGAGCCAGCGGGGGAAGCAACTAGCGCAGGATACGCCGCACCCGCGTCCGATTTATCGCCCCACCGCGACAGCGGCGCGCCGATGCCGGCAAAACCCCGTATCACGCCGCCCCCGGCAAGGTCCAGAACAGCGGGCGCAACAGTTGCAGGGCAAAGACCGCGACAGTCAGCCAAAGCAACCGCCGCCGCGCGGCCCGGTGACGGGGCGCACGCACGAAATCCGCGAAACCGGCCAATGTCACCCGCGCCCCCGGAAACACCCGGCCGCTGCGGCGCTGCTCCGCGCCGCTGGCCTCGCGCATGAGCGTGAACAGACAGCGAAGCATCTGAACGGCCCAGAGCAGAAACGCGCCCCCGACAATGCCCAGCCAGACGATCGCAAGCGGGGTCATGTCCGCACCCGATGTCGTGTATGTGCACTACATAAAAAGGAAATCTTCACGCCGCTACCCTCCAGAATGACGCAATACCCGAACGCGCCGCGGTGCTTCTTCTTGCATCAAATATCCCCGCCGGAGGCACCCGCACAAGCCACATGCGCGAACGGTGCTTTACTTTCACGCCGCGCCGTCCAAGAACATGTGCCATGACCGATCAATCCAAAGGTTTGCTGATCACCAGCCTTGGCGTCCTGTGCGTCGTGCCGGATTCGCTGTTCGTGCGGCTGATCGAGGCCGATCCGCTGACCATCACGTTCTTTCGCTCCGTGATCGCGGGCAGCCTGATCCTGTTCGGGGTGCTTGTCGTGCAGGGGGTGTCAGGCTTTCGCGCATTGGCGGGCAGCGGGCGGGCAGGGGTGATCTATACCTGCCTGATCGCGCTCACCTCACCGGGATTCGTGCTCGCCGTCAGCCTGACCAGCGTGGCCAATGTGGTGTTCATTTTTGCGTCGATCCCGATCTTTGCCGCCATCCTCAGCCGGATATTCCTGGGCGAGGCGATCCGCGCGCGCATGGTCTGGACCATGGCGGTGGTGCTGATCGGGTTGGGGATCATCGCCTATGGCTCAAGCGAATCGCAGATATCGTCCTGGAAGGGCGATCTGGTCGCGCTGGCGGTGTCGCTCAGCTTTGCCTGCGCGCTGACGGCGGTGCGCAAGGTGCGTAACGTGTCGATGATCCCGGCGATTCCGCTGGCCTTTCTCGGGGGGGCATTGGTGATATGGCCGTTCATCACCCCCGCCCCCGTGATCGTGGCGCAATGGCCGCTGTTGCTGGGGCATGGCGTGTTCATCGCCTGCTCGACCCCGCTGCTGACATTGGGGCCGCGCTATATCAGTTCGGCCGAGGTGGCATTGCTGATCCTGCTGGAATCGGTGCTGGCACCGATCCTGGTCTGGGCGGTTGTCGGTGAGGATCCGGGCCGATGGGCGATCTTCGGGGGGGCGGTGGTGATCGGCGCGCTGTTCGTGTCCAACATGATCGCCTTGCGCCGCAGGGCCGGCGGGCGCGCCTTGCCGCGACGGGCGTGAAGCTGAGCGCGGCAGACGTCGCCGTTAAAAATCCACCTCGACGCCGGGCAGGTTCAGCGCCTTGATCAGGTCGCGCAATTCCTGACGTGCGGCGACGTTCGAGATGTTCAATTGCTTGACGCCCACATCCTTGAGATCCAGCAGGGTCAGCCCGCGCGGGAACAATTCGCGAAAGATCACCCGCTCGTTAAAGCCGGGGGCGGTGCGGAAGCCGATGCGCTTGGCCAGGTTTTCCAGCGCCGCGCCCATCTTTTTCTTGTTCACCATCTGCTGTGCGCCCATCCGGTTGCGCACCACCACCCAGTCGATCGCCTTGAGACCGGCCTGCGCGCGCAATTGCCGCGCGTTCCAGACCATTTCGGAATAGACTGATGGCTTGAGGATCTTGCGCCCGTCCGCGTCGATATGGGCCAGCAGGTCGAAATCGACGAAACTGTCATTCAGCGGCGTGATCAGCGTGTCGGCCAGCGAATGCGCCACCTGGCTGAGGCGGGTATGCGATCCGGGGCAGTCGATCACGATGAAATCGCTGTCGGGTTCCAGCGTCGCCACCGCCTCCGAGAGGCGGCGGTCATAGACGTTTTCGCCGGGTTGCAGGCTGGCCTGATCGACCTCGGGAAGATCGTGGTAAAACGGGCCGGGCAGGGACAGGCCGGACTTGTCCAGAAACCTGCGCCGGTTTTCGACATAGCGACCAAAGGTTTTTTGCCGCAGATCCAGATCCAGCGCGCTGACCGTGTGGCCCATCCGCGCCAATGCGGTCGCCACATGCATCGACACGGTCGATTTGCCCGCGCCGCCCTTTTCGTTTCCGACGACGATGATATGCGCCATAACCCCGAACCCTTTGACTGCACCGTCATGTGCGGCACTTCACGGCACCCTATATTGCGGCGCAGCGATTGGGAAGTGCGGCGCTGACCCTCAGCGCCGCGAATGTTCAGCTTTTCATGCTGTCCCAGAAGGATTTCACCGATGAGAAGAAGCTTTTGCTCTCGGGGTTGTTGTCTTCGGACATGGCCTCGAATTCGCGCAGCAGTTCCTTTTGCCTGGACGTGAGGTTCACCGGGGTCTCGACCGCGAGTTCGATGAACATGTCGCCATGCCCGCCGCCGCGCAGGGCCGGCATCCCCTTTGATCGCAGGCGCATCTGGCGTCCGGATTGGCTTCCGGCGGGGATCTTCACGCGGCTGCGCCCGCCGTCGATGGTGGGC
>CAKSUL010000015.1 GCA_934501475.1 uncultured Roseovarius sp.
CAGGCCGACATCATCCAGATCGCCGGTCACGATCAGCCCGCTGTTCTTGGTCACGGTCCCGGTGATGTCGCCGCCGATCGTGGGGGTGCCCATGGCTCAGCCCTCGTCCAGATGGCGCGCGAACTGACCCAGCCCGAATGAGCGCAGCGTGATTTCCGCGCCGGGTTCGGGGCGGGACCATTCCATGATGCGATAGCGCGTGCCGGTCTTGTTGTGCCACAGCGCGCGCAGGCGGGTTTCGTTGGGAACCGCCTGGAGCTGGCTCAGCATTTGCTGGACATGGCCGAACGGCGCGACCAGATCTATCACCCATTTCGATGTGCCGCCATTCCAGTGCTGTGGTTCCAGCGGCATGTGATCCAGCGCAAAGCGGCGTTCGGCGGCGTCATGCAGGCCGGCCCATGTGATGAAGCCGCGCGCAAACCCGCCCGAGCGGAAAATGCGGTATTGTTTCAGGCGCAGGGGCACCTCGAACTGGGCCATGGCCTGCGGCAGGGTCAGCGTGGCGTGGTATTTGTTGAGCGAGGCCAGATATGCCATCGCGCCCAGATCGGCCAGCATGTCCTGCGGCAAATCGAACCAGTCCGCCGGAAACGGCGTCTTGGACGGGCCGGCTTCCGGCCCGGCGCGGCGCAACGCATCGAGATGGCGCATCGACGCACGCAAGAAGGACTGGTTTTGTCTGCCCATCGGCTGACCGCCTCTTATCGGGGCACAGACGCGGCGCGTCGGTCTGGCGGGGCGAAAACAAGGCGCAATTTGCCCATCTTCATCCCGTATCGGCCAGATCATCCCGAGAGTGCTTGCCTGTGCAACTGCTCATTTCTCACGCTTTTTGACGCGCGTTATCGGTGCAAGTTACACGATCTTGCAGATTTCATAAAGACTTAATGTTTTTCGACGCAATCCTGCGGGCGATATATGCCAAAACGCCACAAGGGCCCCTGGCGGGCGTGTTTATCAAAAATGCACGACCCTGAAACAAGGAACGCCCGCAAGCCGGGGCTGCGGGCGTTCGTTCAGCAATAGATTTTGGCGTCGATCAGGCGGATTTCGCCAGGTTGCGCAGCACATAATGCAGCACGCCGCCATGTTCGATATATTCAACCTCGATCGCCGTATCGATCCGGCATTTGAGGGTGATCTCCTTGGTCGAGCCATCGGCCATGGTGATCGTGCAGGGCACCTCCTGCAGCGGCTGGATGCTGTCCAGACCCGAGATCGAGACGCTTTCATCGCCCGTCAGGCCCAGCGTCTTGCGGGTGTCGCCGCCGGTGAACTCGAACGGGATCACGCCCATGCCGACAAGGTTGCTGCGGTGGATACGCTCGAAATTCTCGGCGATGACGGCCTTGACGCCCAGCAGGGCCGTGCCCTTGGCCGCCCAGTCCCGGCTGGAGCCCGCGCCATATTGCTCACCGCCGAACACCACCAGCGGCGTGCCGTTGGCCTGATGCGCCATGGCCGCGTCAAAGATCGACATCTGCTCGCCATTCGGGCCCTTGGTATAGCCGCCCTCGACATTGTCCAGCATCTCGTTGCGGATGCGGATATTGGCGAAAGTGCCGCGCATCATCACCTCATGGTTGCCCCGGCGCGAGCCGTATGAGTTGAATTCGCGCACCGGCACCTGACGGTCGATCAGATACTGACCGGCGGGTGTGTCGGGCTTGAACGAGCCGGCGGGGGAAATGTGGTCGGTCGTGACCATATCGCCCAGCAGGGCCAGAACGCGGGCGTCCTTGATGTTGCTGATCGTGCCGGGGTCCTTGGACATGCCCTGGAAATAGGGCGGGTTCTGGACATAGGTCGATTGCGGGGGCCAGTCATAGGTTTCGCCCTCGGAGGTTTCGACCGCCTGCCATTTCTCATCGCCCTTGAACACATCGGCATATTTCGACTGGAACGCCTCGCGGGTGACGGTCTTTTCGACCAGTTCGGCAATTTCCTTGGTCGTCGGCCAGATGTCCTTGAGAAAGACGTCGTTGCCGTTCTGATCCTGTCCCAGAGGCGCGGTGGTGATGTCCACGTTCATGTCACCGACCAGCGCATAGGCCACGACCAGCGGCGGCGATGCCAGATAGTTGGCGCGCACATCGGGGCTGATGCGGCCCTCGAAGTTGCGGTTGCCCGACAGGACGCTGACCCCGATCAGGTCATTGTCGTTGATGCATTTGCTGATTTCAGGCGCCAGCGGTCCCGAGTTGCCGATGCAGGTCGTGCAGCCATAACCGACAAGGTTGAAGCCGATCTTGTCCAGATCCTCTTGCAGGCCGGCCGCTTCAAGGTAATGCGATACCACCTGCGAGCCCGGCGCCAGCGAGGTCTTGACCCAGGGCTTGCGGTTCAGGCCCAGGGCGGCGGCCTTGCGCGCCACAAGGCCCGCGCCGATCATCACATAGGGGTTGGAGGTGTTGGTGCAAGACGTGATCGAGGCGATCACGATCGACCCATCGTGCAACTGGTAGGGATCATTGCCGTTCAGCGAGGCGACATGCCCGCGCTGGTGATGGCCCGTATCGCCCGGTATCTCCTGCGGCGAAGGCATTCCGCCTTCGCTTTCCCAGCGGTCCTTTTGCTTGTCATTGGCTTTCAGACCTTCGCGTTCGCCTTTGATATAGGCGCGGAATGTCGATGCCGCCTTGTCCAGCGCGATGTGATCCTGCGGGCGCTTGGGGCCTGAAATGGCCGGCACGACCGTCCCCATGTCCAATGACAGCGTGTCGGTATAGATCGGGGCGTAATCCGCGCCGCGCCAGAACCCGTTTTCCTTGGCGTAGGCCTCGACCAGCTGCACGCGGGCCTCATCGCGCCCGGTATTGCGCAGATAGCGCAGGGTTTCGTCGTCGATCGGGAAAAAGCCGCAGGTCGCGCCATATTCGGGCGCCATGTTGGCGATCGTGGCCCGGTCCGCCAGCGGCAGATGATCCAGCCCGGACCCGTAGAATTCCACGAACTTGCCGACGACGCCGCGCGCGCGCAGCATCTGGACGACCTTCAGCACCAGATCGGTGCCGGTCGTGCCTTCGACCATGGCGCCGGTCAGCTCGAAACCCACCACTTCGGGGATCAGCATCGAAATCGGCTGGCCCAGCATCGCCGCCTCTGCCTCGATTCCGCCGACGCCCCAGCCGAGCACGGCCGCGCCGTTAACCATGGTGGTGTGGCTGTCGGTGCCGACCAGAGTGTCGGGATAGGCCACCTCCTGCCCGTCCTGATCCGTGTCGGTCCAGACCGTCTGGGCCAGATATTCCAGGTTGACCTGATGGCAGATGCCGGTTCCCGGCGGGACGACGCGGAAATTGTTGAACGCGCCCTGACCCCATTTCAGGAACTGGTAACGCTCCATGTTGCGCTCGTATTCGCGGTCCACGTTCACCTGAAAGGCGCGCGGATTGCCGAATTCGTCAATCATGACCGAATGGTCGATCACCAGATCGACGGGGTTCAGCGGGTTGATCTGCTCGGCCTTGCCACCCAGGGCCAGGATCCCGTCGCGCATCGCGGCGAGGTCGACAACGGCGGGCACGCCGGTGAAATCCTGCATCAGCACGCGGGCCGGGCGATAGGCGATCTCACGCGGGTTCTTGCCGCCTTTCTTGGCCCATTCGGAAAACGCCTTGATGTCATCGGTGGTCACCGTCTTGCCATCCTCAAAGCGCAGCATGTTCTCCAGCACCACGCGCAGCGCGGCGGGCAGGCGGGAAAAATCGCCCAGACCGGCGGCCTCGGCGGCGGCGATCGAGTAATAGGCGACGCTGGCGTCCCCCACGGTCAGGGTCTTGCGGGATTTGGCGGTGTCATGGCCGACTATGATTGGCATCTGGCTATCCTCGATCTATCAAAGGGAATGGCATGTCCGGGGTCCGGCCGATAGGATCCGGTCAGGCAGGATCCGGTCAGGCGCATTCGGGGGGTGTTCGCGCGGTATACTATTGCACACAATGTAGTTATGCAAGGTCATTCCATGCCGTATCTCGCGAAACATTGATTGGTTTTTCATATATGACCTGCATAAACAGGAAGGACCAGACCGTTCCCTGTATTGAAAGACCACGATGCCCCTGTTCGTCCGAGTCCTTTTTGCCGCGCTGTTGCTGAGTTCCCCGCTAGGCGCGCAGGACAGGCCCGTGGTTGTCGAGCTTTACACATCGCAAGGCTGCTCATCCTGCCCGCCGGCGGATGCGTTGCTGCATGAGCTTGCGGCGCGCAAGGATGTTCTCGCGCTGGCGCTGCATGTGGATTACTGGGATTATATCGGCTGGAAGGACATCTTTGCCGACGCCGCCCATGTCAAACGCCAGCGCGGCTATGCGCGGGCCGGGGGACGGCGGATGATCTATACGCCGCAGATGATCATCAACGGGCAGGATCATGTGGTCGGCAACCGTCCCAAGGACGTCGCGGCCCTGATCCAGCGTCACGCGGCCATTCCCCGCCCGGTCAGCATCACGCTGAAACGCAGCGGCGATCAATTGCTGATCACAGCGCAGGCCGCGGCATTGATCACGGCACCTCTTCTGGTGCAGTTGATCCGGTATCATCCTGAAAGCACGGTTGAAATAACCCGTGGTGAAAATGCGGACCGCACGATTTCCTATTCCAATGTCGTGACCGGATGGCGCGAACTTGCCCGCTGGGACAGCGCCGCCCCGCTGAGCATCAGCGCCGAGGTCAAGGGCGACGATCCGATTGCGGTGATCGTGCAGCAGGACGGGTTCGGCGCGATCGAAGGGGCGGCGGTGCTTCCCTGACGTGCCTTGTCAGGGATCGCTGCGCGCCTGTTTTTCAGCCAGCCTTTCGGCGCGGTAATCGGCCAGCGACCCGGTTCCGTCCTTCCAGCGGCGATGGATCCAGAACCATTGATCCATATGCGCGCGCACCTGATGTTCCAGCCGGTCGTTCACCTCTTGCGTCATGGTGACCGCGTCCGAGGGCGGCACCGGGGATTCGACGATCACCTTGAAATCAAGTCCGTTTTCGTCCCGGATACCCCAGACCGGCACCAGCGGCGCATCGAATTTCAGCGCCAGTTCGGCGGTGGTCAGGGCAGTCAGGGCCGGCTTGCCGAAGAAATCCAGCGGCACGCCGTCATGGGCGTTGAGGTCCGTCAGGATCGCAAGCACGCCGCCGCTGCGCAGATGGCGCACCATCTCGACGGTGCCGCGCTTGCTTTGCTCAAACACCGGCTGGCTGATCGCGCGCATCGCCTGAACGTAATGCCGGTTGAAATAGCGGTTGCGCATCGGGCGGTAAAACCCCCCCATTTCAAAGCCCTGGTCGATCATCGCGATGCGCGCGGCGTTGAAACTGCCGAAATGGCCGGTGACAAAGATCACCGGACGCCCGGCCGCGCGCGCGGCGCGGATCGCGTCAAGGCCCGGACCGCTTACCGGGGCGCTGCGGGCGCGCGCCTTGAATGCGTCACCGCTATACATCTCGATCATGTTGCGCCCGGCGGCGTCGGGCACGGCGCGCATCAGGCGGCGCACCTCTGCGCGGGGCAGGTCGGGCAACACATGGGCCAGATTTTCGCGCACCCGCGCGGAATAGCCCGCCAGCGGCGCGACCAGCCGCGACACCATCCAGCCCGCCATCGGAATCCGCAGCCGATAGGGCATCAGGAGCGCCAGACCGATCAGCCCGCGCAGCACGATGTTCACCGCATATTCGCGGCCACGCGTGAAAGGGGATTCGGAAGGGGTGCTCATCAGCGGACAATCGCGCCATGCTGTTAACGTGGCGCTACTCATAGGACGCGCGGCCCCCATTCACAAGCCGGGCGGCGCGATTGCGCGGATGCGCCCTTGACGGGGACGGATCATTCCGCATCGTCATCATCATCCTCGTCAGGGCGCACAAGAGTGATGTCGCCCGATGCCTCGAGCTGGCGGATGGCGTTGACGATCTCGGTCATCGCCGCCTCACCGGCCTTGGGGCGCACCCTGCCGGCCTCGGCGATTTCCTCGCGGATGGTTTCGGCCATGCGCTTGGACATGTTGTCGAGCAGGAAATCGGCGGCCTGGCCCAGATCGGCGGCGGCCGCGGCGGACAGGGCGGTGACCAGAACCTGCTGATCGACCTCACGGGTGACTTTGGGAACATCGACCGGGTTCAGCCGTTCGGGGATGTTGGCGAAGGTAAAGATCGCCTTGCGCACAAGGTCGGCAAAGCCCTGATCCGCCTCATCAAGCCCGCTGAGCACATCGTCACGCGTGGCCGACGCCGAGAAATTCAGGATCGCCCCGACCCGCGCCACAGGCCCGTCGGCAAAGGCGGTTTCGGGGATGTCGTTGAGTTGCGCGGCCAGCGACAACCCGATCCGGTCCACCGCGCCGGGGGTGACGTTGCTGGTCTGCGAAACGGCATAGGTGATGCGGCGCGCCTTGTCGCCGGGCAGGCGGCTGAGCAGATCGGCGGCGCGCGGCACATCCAGCTTGGACAGCATGACGGCGGCCACCTCGGTGCTTTCGGCCAGAAGGATCGGCACCAGATCGTCAAGATCGGCGGCGCGCACCTGTTCCCAGGGATCGCCAAACTGGCGCACACCGGCCTCCTTGCGCAGACGGGCGGCGGTTTGCGGGCTGATCCGCCCATCCAGCGCGCTGAGTGCGCCCGCGACCCCGCGCGGAAAGGTCAGGCCCATCGCCTCAAGCTCGGTCGCGAATTCGCTTACCACGTCGATCAGCGTCGTGCGGTCCACATAGCGCATCGAGCCCATCTGATTGGTCAGATCGGCCTGAAGCGCGTCGGGCAACCCGTCCAGCCGCAGATCAGCCCCTTCGTTGAGCAGAAACCGCACGATGATCGCGGCCTTCTGTTTGCGCGTCAGCCGCGCGGACGTGGGCCGGGATGGCGCCGGCGCGCCCAGACGGGCCAGCGGTGTGGAATTGGACATGCCCTACCTCATTGACAAGCGCCCCTAGGTCTAGCCTGCCAAGAGTGAAGAAACCTCTAAGATGCGCCGCGAAAAATTCCGCATGGTCGGGTTTCGCGGCGCATTTCGGTCAGTCGGTGAACACGCGCGCAAAGATCGTGTCGACATGTTTGGTATGATAGCCCAGATCGAACTTCTCTTCGATCTGGGCGGGGGTCAGCGCGGCCAGGACATCGGCGTCGCCCAGCAATTCGGTCTTGAAATCCTTGCCGTCTTCCCAGACTTTCATCGCGTTGCGCTGCACCAGCTTGTAGGCGTCCTCGCGGCTGACCCCGGCCTGGGTGAGGGCCAGCAGGACACGCTGGGACATCACCAGACCACGGAATTTGTTCATGTTCGCCAGCATGTTGTCCGGATAGATCACCAGCTTGTCGATCACGTTCGTCAGGCGCGCCAGCGCGAAATCCAGCGTGATCGTGGTGTCGGGGCCGATGTTGCGCTCGACGGATGAGTGCGAGATGTCGCGCTCGTGCCAGAGGGCGACGTTTTCCATCGCGGGCACCACGGCCATGCGCACGAGGCGCGCAAGGCCGGTCAGGTTTTCGGTCAGCACCGGGTTGCGTTTATGCGGCATTGCCGAGCTGCCTTTTTGCCCGGCGCTGAAAAACTCTTCGGCCTCCAGCACTTCGGTGCGCTGCATGTGGCGGATCTCGATCGCGATATTCTCGATGCTGCTGGCGACCACGCCAAGGGCGGCAAAGAACGCCGCGTGGCGGTCGCGCGGGATGACCTGTGTGCTGATCGGCTCGGGGGTGAGGCCCAGCTGCTTGCAGACATGTTCCTCGACCTTGGGGTCGATATTGGCGAAGGTGCCGACAGCGCCGGAAATCGCGCCGGTGGCGATCTCCGTCCGGGCCGTTTTCAGCCGCTCCAGGTTGCGGTCCATTTCGGCGTAAAACCGGGCAAAGGTCAGGCCCATCGTCGTGGGTTCGGCGTGGATGCCGTGGCTGCGCCCGATGCGGATGGTGTCCTTGTGCTCGAACGCGCGCCGCTTGAGCGCGGCCAGAAGGCCCACCATATCCTCGATCAGGATGTCGGAGGCGCGCACCAACTGCACGTTGAAACAGGTATCCAGCACGTCCGAGGACGTCATGCCCTGATGCACGAAACGCGCGGCGTCGCTGCCGACATGCTCGGCCAGATGGGTCAGAAAGGCGATCACGTCATGCTTGGTCACGGCCTCGATTTCGTCGATGCGCGCGATGTCGAATTCCACGTCCCTGGCCTTCCAGACGGCTTCGGCGTTTTCGCGCGGGATCACGCCCAGATCGGCCATGGCGTCACAGGCATGGGCCTCGATCTCATACCAGATGCGGAATTTGGTCTTGGGCGACCAGATCGAGACCATTTCGGGGCGGGAATAACGGGGAATCATCGGACACCTTTGCGTTTGAGCGGTTGCGCGCGGTTTAGACCGTTGGCCGGCGCGCAGCAAGGCGGCAGGGGTTCTCAGCCCTCGGTGGTGGTGATATGCGCGCCCTGTTCCAGGGTGCGGTGCACCGGGCAACGGTCGGCGATTTCCAGCAAGCGGGCGCGCTGATCGGCGTCCAGATCGCCCTCAAGGAACACGACGCGGGTGAATTTGTCGGCGTGGCTCCCGCTGGTGGCGGCGTCCTGTGCGTGCACCTTGTCATGGCTGACCTCGACGCGCACATGGGCAAGCGCCCAGCCCTTGCGCCTTGCATACATGCGGATGGTCATCGACGTGCAGGCCCCCAGACCGGCGGACAGGAACCCATAGGGCGACATGCCGCGATCGGTGCCGCCATAGGCCAGCGGTTCATCGGCGAGGGTGTGATGCGCGGGCCCGGATTGCACATCCTGAAGAAAGCCCTCGGGGTCGGCCTCGCTGACGCGCACGATGCCTTCGGGGGCGCCGGGTGGTGGGGCCGGCGGGCTGAGGTCAAGGTAGCGCTGCGCCCATGCGGCGATGACCCCGGCGGCATATTCGGCGTCCTGCGGGCGGGTGATCAGGTGATCGGCCTCGTCCAGCGTCACAAAGCTTTTGGGGTGGCGGGCCGCGCCAAAGATCCGGGCGGCGTTGTCGATGCCGACAATCGCATCGCGCGGCGCGTGCAGGATCAGCAGGGCGCGGCGCAGATCGGCGATTTCATGGGCCAGCGTCTCGGCCTTGACGTCCTCGACGAACTGGCGGCCGATGCGCACGGGATCACCGCCCAGCGACACTTCGGCAACGCCGTCGGTCTGGATTTTCTGCAACGCGTCGTCGAAATTGCGGGTGACGTGACCCGGCTCGAACGGGGCGCCGATGGTGACGACGGCGCGCACGCTGTCGATGCTGCGCGCGCTGGCCAGCACCGCCGCCCCGCCCAGCGAATGCCCGATCAGCAGGCCGGGGGCCATGTCGCGCGCCGCCAGTGCATCGGCGGCGCAGCGCAGATCGCCGACATTGCTGGCAAAGGTCGTGTCCTCGAACGCGCCGCCCGAATGGCCGATCCCGGTGAAATCGAACCGCAGCACCGCAAAGCCCGCCCCGGCAAGGCGTGCCGAAATACGCCGCGCGGCGTGGCTGTCCTTGGAGCAGGTGAAGCAATGCGCGAACAAGGCCGTGGCCAGGTGCGGGCCGTCCGGCATATCCAGACGCGCCGCAAGGTCCGAGCCGTCATGGCCCTTGAAAGTCAGGCGTTCGGTGGGCATGGCGTTTCCTTTGTGCAAATCCATCGGGCAGTGCCCCCCCAAGGATAGGCATGCAGGCACGCGGTTGCCAGACCTGTGTCAGGACGTCACGCCAAGGTGAGGGGCGCGCGTGCCTCAGCCCGCCACATGGCGATAGAGCCGGTCATCGCCCAGATCCGCGATCAGCCGATAGCCCAGCCGTTTCAGCAGGGCCTCACCGCTTTCGCCGCCTTCATGGCCCTTGAAGGAATCCTTGCGCCATTCCAGATAGATCAGCGTCGGGCGGATCGCGCCGATGGAGCGCAGCACCGACAGTTCGGCCCCTTCGATATCCATGTGCAGCAGGTCGATGTGATCAATCCCGGCCTCGGCGCAGAACGTGTCAAAACGTTTGCCTTCCACCTCGATCGGGGCGGTCTGCTCGACGAAGGGAAAGCGTTTGCGATAGGTGTCGCTGTGCTGGAACATCGAGCCCTGGGCGTTGGTTTCGCCGTTGATCCGGGCGCTGTAGAACTGCACCGGCGCGTCGGTGTCGCAGGCGGCAAAGTTGAACACCTCGACGCCGGTCTCCTGCAAGGTGTGGCGCACGATGTCGATGCGGTCGGGATCGGCCTCGACCGTGATCACGCGGGCGTCCGGGTAGGCGCGCTTGAAACGATGCGCGTCGCCGCCGTCGAAGGCACCCAGTTCGACGATCACGCGGGGCGTCAGCCCCGCCTCGCGCAGCCAGTTGGTGTTGAATCGCGAATGCTGCACCGATTTCGGCGCGCCCGCCACCGTCACCTCGTAAAGGCGTTCGCGCAGGCGCGGCGATTTCAGCCCGTTGAGGCGCAGTTGCAGGCGGGCAGGGATCAGGCGGGGCATGTCGCGTCTCCGGGACGGGGATATATCCGCCAAGGCTGTGAGTGAACCAGTTTGACGCCGCACGCTTAGCCAAAGCGCGCGCCAAGATCAAGAGCGGGGCGCGAACGTGCAGCCCCCCGATCAGCCGCCCATCAGCGCGGCATCGAACGGATATCTGGTCAGGTTCTCATGGCCGGTTTCGGTGATCAGCACCTGATCCTCCAGCTTGATCGAGAAATCCCCGCCCTCTTCGCTCACCAGCGCCTCGACGCACAGCACCATGCCCGCCTCGATCGGATAATCGAACGCCCCCGCGACCGCCTGATCCGGATAGGCGACCAGCGGCCATTCATCGCACAGACCCACGCCATGCATCAGGCAGCCGTATTTCTGTTTCTGGAATTTCGCATCCAGCACATGGGTGTTGGCGCTGAGTTCGGGGATCATCACGCCGGGTTTCAGCATCTCCATGTTGGTGCGGATATGATCGACCGCATGGCGCATCGCATAGACCATGTCGGCGCGCGGCTTTTGATCGCCGATCCACCAGCTGCGCGAAATATCGACGCAGATGCCATAGCTGCCGATCAGGTCGGTATCAAAGCTGACGATCTCGTTCATCTGCACGATGCGCGGTCCGCATTCCTGAAACCACGGGTTGGTGCGCGGCCCCGAGGACAGCAGCCGGGTTTCGATCCACTCACCGCCGCGGCGGATGTTCTCGGCGTGCAGCACCGCCCAGATGTCATCCTCGGACATGTTGCCCTGCGGCACGCCGGCGCGCGCGGCATCCTCCATCGCGCGCACCGCGATCTCGCAGGAATGGCTGGCGCAGCGCATCGCCAGAATCTCGTCCTTGCCCTTGATCGAGCGGGATTTTTCCGTGACCTCCTCGCCATCGCGAATGTCGAATCCCTGCGCCTCGAGGGCGCGCAGCCCGTGCACCATGGGCTTGTCCACGGCAAGGCGCATGTTGCCCGGCGCATGTTCGCCCAGCAACAGCCGCACCTCGTTGGAAAACACGTCCGCCGCCACGTCGATCTTGTCACCACGGTCGAAATAGAACAGATCCGCGCCGCTGCGCTGTTCGCGCACCAGCGGGTTGAACGTGCTGAGAAACGGTGAGTTCTTGTAATCCCAGATCACCATGTAGCCATCCGCGCATAACAGCACCGCGCGGAACGGGTTATGGGTGTTCCACAGCTGCATGTTGGTGCTGTCGGTCGCATAGCGGATGTTGAGCGGATCAAACATCAGCAGGCCCGCATAGCCGCGATCGACCACATGGCGGGTCAGGCGCTCCCAGCGATAGCGGCGCATCGCTTGCAGATCGGGCAGGTGCAGCCCCGCCGCCGCCCATTCGCCAAAGGCCAGTTGGGTCGGGCCGATCTCGATCCGGTCGGCGTCATTCGGGGTATTGTCACCCAGGGTCGCGCCCCGGTTCGGGTCGATCTTGCGGGTGTCGCGGTAATGCTGGGTCATGGCGGGCTCCGTCACGTTACAGATGTGACTGTGTGACCGCCAACGCGCGCTGTCAGGCTCGAATCCGACATCCGCGGTCGTTTTGCCACCCTGATCGACGGGCGGATCGACGGGCGTCAGGTGCCGGACATGAAATCCTCGCGCAGCATGGTATAGACCAGCAGCGCGGCCCCCACGGGCGGGGCCTGTATCAACATGCTGGCCCCGAGCGCGTAAATGCTCAGATGCAGGGGCAGCGTTATCTCAGTGTCCGGTTTCGCGCCGCATATCGCCTCGCGCAGGGATTTCATCTGCTCGTCTTCGCGGATCGCGCCATAGCTTTTGCTAAGGTCCGGCCGCTTGAAATCGGTCCAGACCGAGGGGGCGGGTGGCCTGGCAGGGGGGCGATGGACCTTGCTCAGCAACAGGTGCTCGGCGATGCTGTCCAGAAGGTCGGTTGTCAGGGCGCGCGCGCTGGCGCTGCGATAGATGGCCTCGCTGGGCAGTTCGGTCTTGATCCGTTCAAGGATATGCGCGCTCAGCCGGTTGCAGAACTCTGGCGTGACGGCGTGGGCCTGCGCATAGGATGCCGCGTCGGGGGGGCGCCCGACGGCCAGGATCAGATACCATGGCTGCCCGACGATTTCGGGTTCGGCCCATGCCAGCGCGATGCGCACCGCCTGACGATCGAAAATCGCGATATCGGCGCCGTCCCGGGTCAGGCGGTACTCATGCGGGCCGTCCTCGTGAAAACAGGCATCGAACGCCGCGACGATCTGGGTAAAGGTGGGGCCGGGACGCCGGGCAAACTGAAGCGCGGCAACGGTGGTCCAATCCGGGTGCGTCATTCTGGGTCCTGTCCTCAGGTGGATGGGGCGGCGACTGGAACACAAGATCACTGACACGGCAAAGGGGGCATTGACCCGCTACCCTGTATCCTGGGCCATCAGGCGGGGGGTATTGCGGCTGGAATGTGATTTGTTCTTGTCGGCGCGTCGCGGCACGAATTTCGCAAGGGCGATGAAACGTCAAGGATACTTGGCCATGCCAGGCTATCGCCACGGTTGCGCGCCGCAATCCTGCCCCAATCAGCCCTGAACGCGATCGGGGCGCCCGATCCGGGCGCCCCATTTCAATTCAAGGTGTCTTGCATTTGATCCGAGCCGCGGATCAGATGCAAGACGCCCGCAACAACGAGATGGCTGGGGCCTTTTGCGCTTTCCCTGAGTCAGGGAAAAACGCAAAAGGCTTTACCACTGCAAGCGCGATCAAACGCTGTAATACATCCCGTATTCCACCGGATGCGGGGTCTGCTCATAGAGCTGGTTCTCCCCCAGCTTGAGCGCGACATACGCGTCGATCTGGTCCTTGGTGAACACATCGCCGGCCAGCAGATAATCGTGATCCGCCTCCAGCTCGGCGATCGCCTCGCGCAGGGAGCCGCAGACCGTGGGGATGCCTTCCAGTTCCTCGGCGGGCAGATCATAGAGGTTCTTGTCCATCGCCTCGCCGGGATCGATCTTGTTGATGATCCCGTCCAGTCCGGCCATCAGCAGCGCGGCAAAGGCCAGATAGGGATTGGCCGCCGGATCGGGAAAGCGCGCCTCGACCCGCTTGGCCTTGGGGCTTTCGGTCCACGGAATCCGCACGCAGCCCGAGCGGTTGCGCGCCGAATAGGCGCGCAGCACCGGCGCCTCGAACCCCGGAATCAGCCGCTTGTAGCTGTTGGTGGTCGGGTTGGTGAACGCGTTCAGCGATCTGGCATGTTTCAGGATGCCGCCGATGAAATACAGCGCCTCTTGCGACAGGTCGGCATATTTATCGCCCGCGAACAGCGGCTTGCCTTCCTTCCAGATCGACATGTTGACATGCATCCCCGAGCCGTTGTCGCCGAAGATCGGCTTGGGCATGAAGGTCGCCGATTTGCCATAGGCCTGCGCGACGTTGTGGATGATGTATTTGAATTTCTGGATCTCGTCGGCCTGGTCGGTCAGCGTGCCATAGATCAGCCCCAGCTCGTGCTGGCACGAACCGACCTCGTGATGGTGCTTGTCCACCTTCATGCCCAGCCGCTTCATCGTGCTCAGCATCTCGCCGCGGATATCCTGCGCGTCATCGGTGGGGTTGGTGGGGAAATAGCCGCCCTTCAGGCCGGGGCGGTGCCCCATGTTGCCCATCTCATAACGGGTGTCGCTGTTCCATGACCCATCCATCGCGTCGACCTCGAAGGACACCTTGTTGATGGTGTTGGAAAAGCGCACATCGTCGAACAGGAAAAACTCGGCCTCCGGGCCCATATAGGCGGCATCGCCGATCCCGGTCGATTTGAGATAGGCCTCGGCCTTTTGCGCCGTGCCGCGCGGATCGCGGTTATAGGGCTCGCCGGTGTCTGGCTCGACCACGGAGCAGTGAATGCACAGGGTCTTTTCGGCATAGAACGGATCGACATAGGCGGTGGTGGGGTCCGGCATCAGCTTCATGTCCGAGGCCTCGATGGATTTCCATCCCGCGATTGACGAGCCGTCGAACATGAACCCCTCTTCCAGGAAATCCTCGTCCACCAGATCATTGACCAGCGTCACATGCTGAAGTCGCCCGCGCGGGTCGGTAAAGCGGATATCGACATATTCGATGTCCTCGTCCTTGATCTGCTTGAGAATTGCGTCGTTGCTCATTCTCTGGTCCCTTTCTGGTATGGTCGTTGATGGATTAGAGCGCGTCCGAGCCGGTTTCGCCGGTGCGGATGCGGATGGCCTGTTCGACCGGGCTGACGAAAATCTTGCCATCGCCGATCTTGTCGGTTCGGGCCGCCTCGATGATGGCTTCGATCGCGGCGTCGACCTGATCGTCGTCCAGCACCACGTCGATCTTCACCTTGGGCAGGAAATCGACGACATATTCGGCGCCGCGATAAAGTTCGGTATGGCCCTTCTGCCGCCCGAAGCCCTTGACCTCGATCACGCTCAGGCCCTGAATGCCGGCGTCCTGCAAGGCCTCCTTCACTTCGTCCAGCTTGAACGGCTTGATGATCGCCTCGATCTTTTTCATGGGCCCGGCCTCCTTGGTAAACGGTGTTGGCGCGTCATCCCACTTCTCAATCATTGTCTCAATCGGATAGGGTGCCGGGGCGGGCCTGGATGAGGGTCGACCTGAATGATTGCTTAATTTTTGTGCACAATGCCCCGTTTTCGGGCTGCACGCATATCCAAAGAGGCGCAGATGCACGAAACCCTGACCGCCGCCCAGATGAGGGCCATCGAGTCTGCCGCGATCGAGGCCGGCACCGTCACCGGGCTCGAACTGATGGAGCGCGCCGGGCGCGGCGTCGTGGAGGCGATTATTGAGGAATGGCCGGAACTGGCCGCGACCTCGCACCGCGCGGTGGTGCTCTGCGGGCCGGGCAACAACAGCGGCGACGGGTTCGTCGTCGCGCGGCTGTTGAAGGAACGCGGCTGGGAGGTGGAGGTGTTCCTCTACGGTGACCCGGACAGGCTGCCCCCCGATGCCAGGGCGAATTACGAGCGATGGACGGCACTGGGGCCCACGCAACCCTACTGTCCCGATCACCTGCTCAAGGTGGGCAAGACAGCGCATGAGGCCGGTGTCGACAAATGGGTGGTGGTCGATGCGCTTTTTGGCATCGGCCAACGCGCCCCGCTTGACGATGCTTGCGCACCTTTCAACGCCTTGCTCGACGCCGCTTTCGGCGATCACACCGCGCCCAGCCCCTTCATGGTCAACATTGATTTGCCCACCGGCTATGACGCGGATACCGGCGAGGATCTGGCCCGCCGTCCGGTCCCGGCAGATCTGATTGTAACCTTTCATCGCGCAAAACCGATTCACGCAATGCCTCACATGGCAGATGCCATCCTCAGGGTCGTGGATATCGGCCTGTGACCTTCTTCTTTGCCCAAATACTCCTGCCGGAGGCCTGAATGTTCTCGCAGCCCCATCATATCACCCGATCCGCCGCGATGATCGACCTGTTGCGCAAACGGCCCGAGGCGCACAAATTCGACCACGGCCATGCGCTGGTGCTCTCGGGCGGCCCCGGTCAGACCGGTGCGGCCCGCCTCGCCGCGCGCGGGGCGCTGCGGATTGGGGCGGGGCTGGTGACGCTGGGCGTGCCGCCCTCGGCGCAGATGGAGGTGGCGGCGCAGGTGACGGCGGTGATGCTTGTTCGGATCACGGATGCGCAGGCGCTGGCCGGGGTGCTGGGGGATGAACGGATCAATGCATTGTGCCTCGGGCCGGGCATGGGCGTGGAGCGCGCGGCAGAGGCGCTGAAGATCCTGTTGGGGAAAGGCGGGGTGAAACCCCGTCCTACGGTGCTGGATGCAGATGCGTTGACCGCGTTGGCGCGGGACCCGGCGCTTTTTGGCGCGCTGCATGAGCGCTGCGTGCTGACGCCGCATGAGGGTGAATTCGCGCGGCTGTTTCCCGATATTGCCGCCGACCTGCGCAAGGCGGCGGACAGCGACGCGCCGTCTTGCCGGGTTGATGCCGCGCGCAGGGCGGCGCAGCGCGCGGGCTGCGTGGTGCTGCTGAAGGGGGCGGATACCGTGATTGCCGCGCCCGACGGGCGGTGCAGCGTCAATGCCGCGCGGGGCGACCGCCGCGCGCCCTGGCTGGCGACCGCGGGGGCGGGCGATGTGCTGGCGGGGTTCATCACCGGGCTGCTGGCGCGCGGCGTGGCACCGATGCGGGCGGCCGAGATCGGTGCCTGGCTGCATGTGGAATGCGCCCGCCGCTTCGGCCCCGGCCTGATCGCCGAAGACCTGCCCGAGCAACTGCCGGGCGTTTTCAGCGACCTGGGGCTATGACGCGAAGCGCAGCGCGCAATTGCGTCAGGCCGCGTCGTGGCGCGCCGGTTTGGGTTGTGCGATATCCGCGCTATCGGCCTGAACCGCCAGTTCCAGACCATCCGCATAGATCACATGCGGCGCGTCAAACTGGATCTCGAACAGGGTCAGGGTCCTAATGCCTTCACGGGTGATGAATTCACCATCCACGAGCGAGGCCGCGCGCGCCACTGCCTGACGTTTGCCAAACAGCGCCTTGGCGCGCCAGTCGCGCACCAGCACCGGCTGATCCGCCGGCAGGACCACATCGCGGTCGGGGCGCGTGTCCCCCAATGAGCCGGCCAGAATGCGCACCGCGTGGCAGGTCAGCCGCTGCTTGCTCACCCCGGTCACGACGGCGGTGCCGCTGTCGCGGGTGATCACCCGGTCGCCCGGTTTCACGTCCTCGATCAGGGTTTCGCCGGCAAGTGTCAGTATTATGCTGCCCGGAGTCACCCCCAAGCCCATTGAATGCGCCTGTCCGGGCTCTTGCCCGTTATCACGCATGACCGTTTTCGGTTTCATGGCGTCTATCCGTTATTTCTGCTCGTTATAGGGCCACAGATACACCAAGATTGCGTTAATGTCGTCTGTTTTTCCACAGCCCTGCGCAACTGCGACATTTTCCCCTCGCATCGCGCCGGACGCTTTGGTAGAGACCCCCGCAGGTTCTGGCCCTCGGGCACAGGCCGTGCGCGGGTGTGGCGGAATTGGTAGACGCACCAGATTTAGGTTCTGGCGCCGCAAGGCGTGGGGGTTCAAGTCCCTTCACCCGCACCATTTTGATTTTTTGATGTTTTTTCGAATTCAGGATTGTCGAGTAGAACCCAGTTTAGCGGAAGTTTCGCACTGGGTTTCGCACTTTCTTGTTCTGATCTTGTTCTGATCTTGTTCTGTTCTCAACGGCCACGAGGCTGTTGCGCCCGCTTCGACGCCGCCCGCTGATTAGCCTGAGCACGATATTTTTGGACCATGCTGAGCGTCTTGTGGCCGGTCACAGCCTGAATTTCGGAGTCGCTGCACCCGGCTTCCGCCAGGAGCCGGGCCGCTGTATAGCGCCACCCGTGAGGTACCAGTCGGTTTTCACCGTGCATCCTAACCCTGTCAAGAACGCGCAAGGCGGGTTTCGGCCTTTCGTGTTCTTCGATGGCGGTTACGTCAAGGCGCGAGCGACACGGCGATCTTCGACGATGTTTAGCACCGGTTGGGATTTCTATTTAGGGCGCTCTCTGATCCAAATGCGTTTGTGGACTTGGCTGGAGCGCTTGGTGGTGTTTCAGGCTATGGTTTCATTGGCACGTTGGCTGTAGGTTTATTGGCAAACCTATGGAACTTGATCGCGAAGTTCATGGATCGATAAATCACAGCCCAAGTCGCCAGCCGGAGCGGTAGGTTTCGATATGGCAGTGAGTTTGCCCTTTGGTCGCTTTACCTCATGAAGAGTGATTGGCCTCACTAAGAGTGGCAACCCAATCAAAAATATGTTGTCCCAATTCAAGGTCACTACAGGTGCCTGGAATACGGGGTTCGTCAGCCTTGTTCTTGTTTATGAATTTATAACTGAATTTTTCGTCCTCAGCCCGCATATAGAATCGAAGAATGATCTCTCTGTTTTCGTAGTCCAAAGACATGCTTTGGTCAAATTTATGAAGCTGGTTCAGCTTAATTCCAGTCATCTCGGACACTATGTCGTGGTGTTCTTTTTGCTTCTTCGACAGCATCTTCATTATGCCTTTTGGGTATTTCAGGTTAAGATCCGCGAAATTGCGGCTATAGCGCTCTGCTTTGCGGATTTGGTGCCCAAGATGCTCTGGGCCATCGCTCAAATTGCAGTAAAGTGTTGGGGCATCTTCTTCCTGAAACAACACTTTACCAGGAATTCCTGATTGCGGCGCAATTAGGAAAACATCACGAAACAAAGTTATGCTTATGCAAACCGCCATCGTTTATTGCACCACCGTGACATTGAGTTGGACACCTTGTGACCTGCCCCCTGCTGGTCCCTCATTCATAACGAGAGTCTGCAGGTTGGATTTTGGTATTCCGGTTCCGCATCTGGCGCAAGCGCGCCGGGCGCGGAGCCCTCAATTTGCTCAAGCGTCCGGCGCGCTTGCTGCGGCGTCAGGTTCTTCAGCGAGGAATGCGGTCTGACCGCATTGTAGTCGTAGCGCCAGAGGGCCAGCTTTCGGCGTGCGTCGTCCAGGCTGTCGAAGATTTCCTCGTTGAGCAACTCGTCCCGCAGGCTGCCGTTGAAGCTTTCGATGAACGCGTTCTGCTGCGGCTTCGCGCGGAGTGTCGGGGCTGGGTGGTCTTTGGCGAACAGTACGACCGATGGGGGCACATTCGGCGTTTCGCACATTCACGGTTCGTTTCAGTTATGTCCTGCGAAATCTAGGAGCTAACACACTGAATATAAATATATTTCGTCCGACTTAGGTTCTGGCGCCGCAAGGCGTGGGGGTTCAAGTCCCTTCACCCGCACCATTTTCCACCGGATTTGCATGTCCTGGCGCGTTTCCCTTGCTCGGGAGGGGGGCGCAATATCCATGCGCTGCTGGCCAGGGCGGTCGGGTTTGCGCCGGGGTGCGCGCCCGCGGGAATACGCGCTGCGCGCCATTGCCACAAAGACTCTGCTTGCACACGCCGCACAGCCCACCTAGAAGATGCGTGATTTATTTCCGCCGCGCCCGCGCGGCCATATGCAATGAATGAGGACGACTAATGCAGGTCACCGAGACCCTGAACGAAGGCCTGAAACGCGCCTATACCCTGATCCTGACCGCTCAGGAACTGGATGAAAAGGTGAACGAAAAGCTGAAGGAAGCCCGCCCCGACGTCGAGATGAAGGGCTTTCGCAAGGGCAAGGTGCCCATGGCCCTGCTGAAAAAGCAGTTTGGCCCGCGCGTTCTGGGCGAGGCCATGCAAGAGGCCGTCGATGGCGCCATGTCCCAGCATTTCAAGGACAGCGGCGACCGCCCCGCGGCGGAACCTGCGGTCAAGATGACCAATGAAGACTGGAAAGAGGGCGACGACGTCGAGGTCGAAATGTCCTATGAGGCGCTGCCGCCGATTCCCGATCTGGATCTCAAATCGGTCAAGCTGGAGCGCCTGAAGGTTGCCGCCGCCGACGCCGATATCGACGAAGCACTGGCAAACCTGGCCGAGAGCGCGCAGGATTTCGCCGACCGCAAGAAGGGCTCCAAGGCCAAGGACGGCGATCAGGTCGTGATCGATTTCGTTGGCTCGGTCGATGGTGAGGAATTCGAAGGCGGCGCCGCCGAGGATTATCCGCTGGTTCTGGGCTCCAACAGCTTTATCCCCGGCTTCGAGGAACAGCTGGTCGGCGTGAAGGCCGGCGAGGAAAAGGACGTCACCGTGTCCTTCCCCGAGGAATATCAGGCCGAGCATCTGGCAGGCAAGGAGGCGCTGTTCAAATGCACCGTCAAGGCCGTCAAGGCGCCCAAACCCGCCGAGATCGACGACGAGCTGGCCAAGAAATTCGGGTCCGAGGATCTGGACACCCTGAAGGGTCAGGTGCGCGAACGCCTTGAGGCGGAATATGCCGGCGCGGCCCGCGCGGTGATGAAGCGCGAATTGCTGGACCAGCTGGACAAGATGGTCGATTTCGACTTGCCCCCCACGATGGTGGACGCCGAAGCCAACCAGATCGCCCATCAGCTGTGGCATGACGACAACCCCGATGTGCATGGCCATGACCACCCCGAGATCGAGCCGACCGAAGAGCACATCAAGCTGGCCAAGCGCCGCGTGCGTCTGGGCCTGCTGCTGGCCGAACTGGGCCAGCGCGCCGAGGTCAAGGTCAGCGACGCCGAGATGAGCCAGGCGATCATGGAACAGGCCCGCCAGTATCCGGGCCAGGAACGTCAGTTCTTTGAGTTCGTCCAGCAGAACGCCCAGATGCAACAGCAACTGCGCGCGCCCCTGTTCGAGGACAAGGTCATCGACTATGTGGTCGAACTGGCCGAAGTGACCGAAAAAGAGGTCTCCAAGGACGAGCTGCAAAAAGCGATCGAAGCGCTGGAAGACGACATCTGATCACCCTGCGCCGATCCTGATCGACCGGGTCGGCGCGGGATGACCGGAGCAGCGGGCGCAAAACCCCGCATGCCAAATGAAAGAGAGCGGATCAAATGATCCGCTCTTTCTTTTTGGGGTGGGTCTTTCGAAAAACGCTTTAGCGGCAGTGTCTGGCGATCTCGCGCTCGCGCAGCCCGGTTTCGACCAGAAGGCAGCGATCACGCGCCTCATAGTAATAGCCGCGTGCATACCATTGCACCGCCTCATCCATGTCCCCGTCCGAGACAAGCCAGGCACCGCGCAGGTATTTCACCGCGTATTTCAGATTGGTCTCGCCATCCAGCAGGTCATTGGCGACACCCTGAAAGCCCATGTTGCGGGCGGTGGCGGGCAGGATCTGCATCATGCCGTAATAGGGACCGTTGCGCGCGTTGGCGCGATAGTCGCTCTCGCGCTGGATCACCTTGTGCACCAAGGGGCGGGGCACCGCATATTCGTCCGCGAACTTGTTGACCAGCATCCGCACCTCGGGCGTTTCACCCGGATATAGCGCCGGGGCTGCGGTTGAGGGGGCGGGTTTTTCGGGGCTGGACGCGCAGGCCGCAACAAGCAGCATGCAAAGGCCGGAAGCAAAACGCAGGATCATCGCCATCTTTTCCATAGGATTTTGGCGCGATAAAGGCCCCAGGATGCGTTGCAATGCAACCCTGCAGAAAATCAGTGGCAGGATTCCGCCATTTTCCGTCGTCCGGATGGGTCAGTCGCGCTGTCCTGAAAACCGGGTTTGCCAGTCCTCGCGCTGTTCATCGGTGATCTTGGCGAACAGAACGTCGGGCACGCTGAAGGCATGTCCCCCCTTGAGCCTGTCCAGCGCGGCGGGCACGTCATCGGGCCAGGGCGCATCATCCACATGCATCGCGCCCAGCATCGCGGCGGCGGCGTCGGGGATGAACGGCATGCTCAGCACCGCGTAAAGCGGGATCAGGTTCAGCGCCAGACGCACCTGCGCCGCGGCGCGGTCGGGATCGTCCTTGAAGGTAACCCAAGGGGCGGCGGATTGCAGGTATTCGTTGCCCGCGACCCAGATCGCGCGCAGCTCGGCGGCGGATTTGCGCACCTCCATCGCCTCCATATGGCCCTCATAGGCGCGGATACGGGTGCTCAGCGTGTCGATCAGGGCCAGCTCATCGGGTCCAAACGTGCCTGCCTCCGGCACCGCCTCGCCAAATTTGGCGCGGCAGAACTTGGTCACGCGGCTGACGAAATTGCCCAGCACATCGGCCAGATCCTTGTTCACCGAAGCCTGGAAATTCTCCCATGTGAATTCGGAATCGCTGGATTCGGGCGCATGGCTCAGCAGCCACCAGCGCCAGTAATCGGGCGGCAGGATGTCCAGCGCCTGATCCATGAACACGCCGCGCCCCTGCGAAGTGCTGAACTGGCCGCCATCGTAATTGAGGTAGTTGAAGGACTTGATGTAATCGACCAGCTTCCACGGCTCGCCCGACCCCAGGATCGTCGCCGGAAAGCTGAGCGTGTGAAACGGCACGTTGTCCTTGCCCATGAACTGCGTATAGCGCACGTCATCCGCGCCCATGTCGGTGCGCCACCAGCGTTGCCATGCGGCATCATCCAGCCCATGCGCCTCGGCCCATTCGCCGGCGCAGGCGATATATTCGATCGGCGCGTCGAACCAGACATAGAACACCTTGCCCTCCATGCCGGGCCAGTCTTCGGATCCTTTCCTGACCGGAATGCCCCAATCCAGATCGCGGGTGATGCCGCGATCCTGAAGCCCGTCGCCATCGTTCAGCCATTTGCGCGCGATCGAGGTGGTCAGGATCGGCCAATCGGTCTTGCTGTCGATCCACGCGCTCAGATCGGCGCGCATGTCTGATTGTTTCAGATAGAGATGCTTGGTTTCGCGCACCTCAAGGTCGGTCGAGCCGGAGATCGCGCTGCGCGGCTCGATCAGGTCGGTGGGGTCCAGCTGCTTGGTGCAGTTTTCGCATTGATCGCCGCGTGCCTTGTCGTAGCCGCAATTGGGGCAGGTGCCCTCGATATAGCGATCCGGCAGAAAGCGGCCATCGGTGTTGGAATAGACCTGCTTTTCCTCGACCTCGGAGATCAGGCCGGCATCGGCCAGACGGCCCGCGAAATGCTGGGTCAGGCGATGGTTCTGCGGGCTGGACGAGCGGCCGAAGTGATCAAAGCTCAGCCGGAAACCGCGGGCGATTTCGGCCTGGACCTTGTGCATCTCGGCGCAATATTCGGCCACCGGCTTGCCCGCCTTCTTGGCGGCCAACTCGGCCGGGGTGCCGTGTTCGTCGGTGGCACACAGAAACAGCACCTCATGGCCGCGCCCCCGCTGATAGCGCGCGTAAAGATCGGCAGGAAGCTGGCTGCCCACCAGGTTGCCCAGATGTTTGATCCCGTTGATATAGGGAATCGCGGATGTGATCAGATGCCGTGCCATGTCTTGCCTGCCTTTGCCGGTTTGCCTGCTTCCTTTAACGGATGCATGGCGGCAGGGCCAGCGCCCAGAACGCATTGAATCATGCGAATTCGCGGGCTCAGTCCGGTTTCTTGGTCCGGCTGGATTTGGTCAGCCTGCCGATGATGAAACTGGTGCGCGGCGTCCAGATATAGCGCGTGCGCCGCGGCACTGTCGGGCGCACCCGCATCCGGGTAAATCCGAACACGATCAGGATGCCATGCGCCGCGGCAATCATGAAGAACATCGCCGGCGGGCCGAAGGCCTCGATCAGGACGGTGGCCAGCAAGGGGGCCGCGATCGCGCCGACCGCATAAAAGAACATCAGCGCGGCCGACAGTTCGACCCGCTGATCGGAGCGGGCAAAGTCATTGGCATGGGCCGCCGCGACCGAATAGATCGGGAATGACGTCATCCCGAAGAAAAACGCGGTCGCCATGACGCCTTGCGCCGACAGGCTGCCGATGGAGGCGGTGACGATGCAGGTCACGCTTGCGGCCATCGACAGCCCGATCATCACATAGCGGCGGTCGAATTTGTCGGCCAGCCACCCGGTGGGGATCTGCGCCAGCGCCCCGCCCAGCACGACAACGGCCAGGAACCACGCGATCTGATCCACCGCCAGCCCGACCTGTTGGCCATATAGCGGGCCGACCATGCGGAACGTGGCGCTGGACAGGGCCGCCACCACCACGGCCGCCGCCGCCAGCGGTGAGCAGGCAATCGCCAGACCGGGGCGCAGGCGCGGCGCCTCGGGGGTTTCGGGCTGATGGGATTTCGTCAGGGTCAGCGGCAACAGCGACGCACAGCACAGCAGCGCCAGAATGTTGTATGAGACATAAGAGGCCGGTTCGAGCACCGAGATCAGCATCTGCGCCACCAGGGATGCGCCCATGTCGACGACGCGATAGGTGCCCATGGCGCGGCCGCGCGTTTCATTGGTCAGCTTGTCCTGCAACCACGCTTCGATCACCGTGTAGCAGCCCGCCACGCACACCCCCGTCGCCACCCGCATCAGCGCCCAGGCATAGGCGTCGATGATCAGCATATGCCCCATCAGCCCGATGGTCCCCGCCGCAGTCAGCGCCGCAAAGGCGCGCGAATGGCCGACATTGCCCATCAGGCGCGGTGCCCACCAGCAGCCGATGAAGAACCCCACGAAATGCGCCGAGCCCAGCATGCCGATCTGCGCGGTGGTGAAATCGAGCTTGATTCCGCTGAGCGCGTCGAGCGGCCCCACGCCACCAGACGACAACTGCAACAGAATGACAGAGAGAAACAGGGCGGCGAAGGAGATCATCATGCGCATAATGAGGGCCACCATGACAGCAGATCGCCTGCTTGCCTGCCCTTAATCGACGCCCCGGTGTCGTTTTCCGCGCTTTGGATGTTTTGCCTGTTGTTTCAGCGTGGTATCGCGCGTGATCCCGCGGTTTCAGTCAGCGGGCAGCTCCGCTGCCAGATCGCGCAGCAGGCCGGGAATGTCGCGCGCGCTCAGCTCTGCCTCGCGCAGCAGGTGGTCGAAATGCCCGGTCAGCGCCTGCACCCGCTCGGTATCGCGGAAGGCCATGTAATTGCGTCCGATATAGAGCACCGCCAGCAACGGGCCAAAGATGGTCACGGGGGCCGAATAGACCCGGCGTGCATCGAAAAGATACAATCGCAAACGCGGATAGAGCGCCTGTGTCACCTCTTGCAGATGCGCGATCTGCGCACGGCGCAGCGCGACCGGCAGCGCGCTGTAATAGCCCTCGCCACGGGCAAAGCTGCTCAATTCATGCATCGGCAGCGCGATTTCATAATCCGAACGGCTGGCGCGCATCCAACTCAGCCGGTCCTGCGACGCGCCGATCACCTGATCGGTGCTGCGATCCAGGTGGGGGGTATATTCCCATTCCAGCATGGCGCGGGTTTTCAGCATGTCGGGCAGGCCGGCGGGCACATGGCGGATCTTGTAGCCCGCTGCCTCCTTGTGCCATTGATAGATCTGCTCATCCACCAGGGCGCGCGGCGCTTCGGTCAGTGACAGCGAATTGGCCAGGATGTCGGCGGCGGTCTCGGGCCGGTCGGTCAGCCCCAGCAGCCAATCCGCCGAAATGCCGAGGGCGGCGGCGCATTCACCCACCACCTGCGCATTGGGCAGGCGCGCGGCGTCCCCGTTCAGAAGTTGCGAAATGGTCGAGCGGTCAACCCCAACGGCGCGCGCCAAGGCGCTTTGATTGGTGGGGCGGTGCTGCATCGCTTCGCGCAAGCGGGTGCGAAACAGTTCGGCGCGCTGACGCTTGTCGGTTTTTTCCATCATGCGGTGACTTTTATCACCATTGCAGAAGAATGTTAACTGCAAACGAAATGGCCGATTGCGGATTTTTATCATACCGCTTTGGTCAAACCGCAGCATATCACAATGAAAGGCCCCCGCATGGACACGACGACACGCACATTGATCAAGGCGTTGATCTGGAACGCGCTCGGCCTGCTGACGATGGGCGCGGTCGGTTTCGTGATGACCGGATCGGTGATGATGGGCGGCACGATGGCGGCGATCAACACCATGATCGGCCTCAGCGTCTATGTGGTCTATGAGCGTGTCTGGGCGCGCATCCGCTGGGGGCGTCAGCATGGATAGGGCGCGCGCGGGCTATCGGATCGAATGGCCGACGCTGGCGATGCTGGTGGGGGTCTATGCCCTCTGGGCGATTGGCACCACATGGGCGGCGGCGCTGTTCCTGCCATTGGGCATGGCGCTCAGCATTCTGGCGATTGCGCTGCATTCCTCGCTGACCCATGAGGTGCTGCATGGGCATCCGTTTCGCCACCGCCGCCTGAACGAGGCGCTGGTGTTTCCCTGTCTGGGACTGTTCGTGCCTTACTTGCGGTTTCGCGACACTCACCTTGCGCATCACAACGACGCGGTGCTGACCGACCCTTACGACGACCCCGAGGCCAATTACCTGGACCCCGAAATCTGGGCGCGCCTGCCGGTCTGGTATCAGCGGGTCTTGCGCTTCAACAACACGCTGCTGGGGCGTCTGGTGGTGGGGCCGCTGATCGGGCAGGTGGCGTTCATGCGCGCCGATTGGCGCGCCATCCGTGCCGGGGATCGCGCGGTTCTGGCGGGGTGGCTGTGGCAGGTTCCGGCGGTTGCGCCGGTGCTGATCTGGGTCCACAGCGCGGCGATGCCGCTCTGGGCCTATCTGATTTCGGCCTATGCGGCGCTGTCGATCCTCAAGATCCGCACCTTTCTTGAGCATCGCGCCCATGAGCGGTGCAGCGGGCGCACCGTGGTGATCGAGGATCGCGGGCCGCTGGCGCTGATCTTTCTGAACAACAACCTGCATGCGGTCCATCACATGCATCCCAAGGTCGCATGGTATGACCTGCCGCGCATCTATGCGCAAAACCGCGAGCACTATATTCTGCGCAACGACAACTATCTTTACCTGTCCTATGCACAGATCTTTCGCCGATATTTCTGGCGTGCCAAGGACCCGGTGCCACATCCGCTCTGGCGCAAGCCGTGATTTGACGGCATGAGGGCGTTCATGAGCGCCTGGATCACCCTTTCGATTGCCGCCGCCGCGTTTCAGACGCTGCGGTTCATGCTGCAAAAACACCTGAGCATGGGCACCCTGTCCACCGGCGGGGCGACATTTGCGCGCTTTGCCTATTCGATGCCGTTCGTGATCGCGCTGTCGCTGGGCTATGTGGCCTGGTCGGGCGTGTCCTGGCCGGATTACAGCGCGCGGTTCTGGGCGTTTGCGATGACGGGCGGACTGGCGCAGATCCTGGCGACATGGTGCGTCGTGGCGCTGTTTGCGCAGCGCAATTTCGCCGTCGGCATCACCTTCAAGAAAACCGAAGTGGTGCAGACCGCGCTGGTCGGGCTGCTGGTCCTGGGGGACCGGATCAGCCTCTGGGGGGTGCTGGCGATCGTGATCGGGCTGCTGGGGGTGCTGATCCTGTCGGACAGTCCCGGCGGAACCGGATCATGGCGCAGGCGCATCTTCAATCGCGCGGCGGGGCTGGGCCTGATCTCGGGGGCGCTGTTCGCGGTTTCGGCGGTGGGGTATCGCGGTGCGACGCTGGAAATCGCCAGCGCCGATCCGCTGTTGCGCGCCGGTGTGACGCTGGCCGCCGTCACCACGGTGCAGGCGCTTGGCATGGCGGCGTGGCTGGCATGGCGCGAGGCGGGGCAGATCGCGGCGGTGTTCGCCGCGCGGCGCACCGCGGTCTGGATGGGCCTCACCGGCATGGCCGGCAGCCTGTGCTGGTTCACCGCCTTTACCTTGCAGAACGCCGCCTATGTGTTTGCGGTCGGTCAGATCGAGGTGATCTTTTCCCTGCTGGCCTCGGTGCTGTTCTTTGGCGAAAAGACCAGCGCGCGCGAAGGCGCGGGGATCGCGCTGATCACTCTGTCAGTAATTGCAGTGGGGTTTTTCCTCTGAGGCGCAGGAACAGGCTTTCTTCGTCGTCATTGCGGAAATAGGGCACCGATCCGGGCGGCGTGCGGTCGCGCGCGCGCTGCATCACCTCGGCCAGAACCACCTCGGTGATGAAGGGCAGGTCATGGTTGCGCGCCTCGCGGATCGGCACCCATTGCAGATGCGACAGTTCTTCGCTGGCGGCGCTGAAATCATCGGGATCGTTCTGCACCGCATCGGCATCGATCAGAAAGAAGCGCGCATCAAAGCGGCGCGGCCGCCCCGGTGGCGTGATGGCGCGAAAGATGAATTGCAGCGCCTCGCCGGTGGGCACATGCCCGGTGGCGGCGTAGCTGGCCCAGTCGGCGGGCACATCGCCCTGCCAGGTGCCGGGCGCGCCGATGATCAGGCCGGTTTCCTCCCACAATTCGCGGATGGCGGCGGCGGCAAGGGGATGCGCGCGGTCCGCGACGCAATCCTCGATCAGGCGGTGACGGCACAGCGCGGGCAACGGGCGCAGCAGCGGCACTTGCGCGTCGGTTACGTCGACAGCGCCGCCGGGAAATACCACCTTGCTGGGCATGAACGCCGCCTTTGAACCGCGCTGCCCCATCAGGACATGGGGATCGCTGTCGCGGTCGCGCAGCAGGATCACGGTGGCGGCATCGCGCAGGGCTGACTTGTCGATTTCGGTTGTCATGTCCGGCCTCGCTCTTGCGGCTCAGCCCTTGTCGGCAAAGCCGTGCATCTGGCGCGCCCACTGAAACCCGACGATCGCGCCTTTCAATCTGGGCAGAAGATACAGTGACAGCGACACGCAGCCAATGGCGAAGATCGTGAACAGCACCAGCGGATCGGGGCGGAAGGTGACGAAAGTGATATGCAGCATCGGCGCAATGATATGCCCGACCAGCAGGATCGTCAGATAGGCCGGCCCGTCATCGGCGCGGTGATGCGACAGTTCCTGACGGCAGACGGTGCAGGTGTCGCGCACCTTGAGATAGGTCTTCATCAGCGGGCCACTGCCGCAATTGGGGCATTTGCGCCGGAATCCCTTGCGTATGGCGGGCCAGAGGGCGCGCTCATCGGTTTGGGGTGCGGCGGCTGTTGCGGTCTGTTCGGTCATGGCATCCTCTGGTCGGCGTCCTGCCTAGATGCGGCATCGCGGCCCAAAAGAAAAGGGGGGCGTGGTGGCGCGCGCCGTCATGTCGGGCGAAACCAAGGGCATTTTGCGCATCCGATCACGCAGCCGTGATCATTTTGTTGCGACGACCGCGACGGAAAGCCGGGATTGCCGCGTATCAGGCTCCAGAAACGGGCAGTGAGACACGTTTCGTTCAGACATTTGGTAGAATGTGAAAAGGAAAGACCATGAAACACAGAGCACAGATCCTCAGCCTTGGCACCGCCATTCTGATTGCCACGGTCGGCATCGGACAGGCCAGCGGCAACATGGGCATGGGCCAGAACAAGGAGCGTCCCAGCTTTGCCGAACTCGACACTGATGGCGACGGCCAGATCACCCGCGCCGAAATGGACGCGCACCGCACGGCGCGCTTCCTTGAGGCCGACAAGGACGGCGATGGTGCCGTCAGCGCCGAGGAACTGAAAGCCGCCATGCAGGACCGCGCCGCCATGCGCGCAACCCGCATGATGGAGCGGATGGACACCAACGGCGACGGCAAGGTGAGCGTCGAGGAAATGCAGGCCCGCAAGGACCGCCGGGGCAAGGGCATGGGCAAGATGTTCGAACGCGCTGATACCGATGGCAACGGAACGATCAGCGAGGCCGAATTCAACGCGATGAGAACCATGCAGGGCAAGGGTCAAGGCATGGGCAAGGGGCAGAAAAAGAACTGAGCCGCGCAGATGATTGCCGCGCGCGGGGCCGATCGTGACCTTGCGCGCGGCCATTGCGCGCCGCCGCCCCGGACGATATGGCCTGTGGCCAGAACACCGGGACACGGAATTTGCCCGACGCGCATGACGGTTCGCTTATGCGAGGGCGTTCCGGTCGATCTCCGCGATCGGGCGGGGGCCGGAATGCGACAGGTCTTCACAGGTATGCCGATGCCCTTTGACGCCCATGATGACATGCCTGACGACGCGTTGCTGCGCCTGTTTGCCAATGGCAACGGCGACGCGGCGCGTACGCTGACCCTGCGCTTGACGCCGGTGGTCATGGCGCATGCGTGGCGGATGCTGGGCAACCGCGCCGAGGCCGAGGACGTCACGCAAGAGGCGCTGATGCGGCTCTGGCGGATCGCCCCCGACTGGCGCCATGGCGAGGCCAAGGTGACCACGTGGCTCTATCGGGTGGTGGCGAACCTGTGCACGGACCGGCTGCGCCATATGCGCCCGCTGGATATCGACGCGGTGCCAGAACCCGCCGATGACGCCGCCAGCGCCGAGGACCGGCTGGTGGATCAGGGCCGCATGGATGCGTTGCAGATGGCGTTGGGGCGCTTGCCCGATCGCCAGAAACAGGCGGTGATCCTGCGCCACATCGAGGGGCTGGGCAACCCCGAGATCGGCGAGATCATGGGGATAGGAATTGAGGCGGTCGAAAGTCTGACCGCGCGGGGGAAACGGGCACTGGCCGCCGATCTGGCGGCGCGGCGTCAGGAATTGGGGTATGAAAATGACTGACAAAAGCAATGATATTCAAGGTCTCGATGCCCTGCTTGAGGCCGCGCGCCACCACAGGGCACAGCCCTCACCGGCGCTGATGGCGCGGGTGTTGCAGGATGCGCAGACGGTGCAGCGCGGCTTTGCCGCACCGGCCATGGCGCCGGTGCGGGGCGGCGCGCGCCCGCGCGGCGAGATGCGCCTGATGGCGCTGATCCGCGACCTGGGCGGCTGGCCGGCGCTGACCGGGCTGGCGATGGCGGGGGTGGTCGGGCTCTGGATCGGGGTCAGCCCGCCGCAGAGCCTGGTCACGACGGCGCAGGTCTGGCTGGGCGTCGGGGCGGATGAGGTGCTGATCGACGTGGTGCCGGATGCGGTGTTCGGCTTTGGCGAAGGAACCTTGTGATGACCTCCACTGAACAGACCCCCGCGCCGCGGATGCGCCGCTCGCTGCGGATATTGCTGGCCGCGTCGCTGGCGCTGAATATTCTGGTGCTGGCGGCCTTTGGCGGCGCGGTCGCGATGCGCGGCAAATGGCAGGGCCATGCCGGCGCCGGGATGATGGGGGGGGCGCTGACCCATGCGCTGACCCCCGAGGACCGCCACGCGATCCGCGATCAGATGCGCGCCATGCGGGGTGACGCCGCGGGCGCGCGCGCGGCGCGCAGGGCCGCCCATGACGGCCTGATCGAGGATCTGCGCCGCGTCCCGTTCGAGCCCGAGCGCGTGGCGGCGCATCTGCAAACCCGCCGTCAGCAGATGAACGAGCGGCTGGAACTGGGCCAAACCCTGCTGTTGCAGCGCCTGAGCGCGATGAGCGACGCCGAGCGTGCCGCCTTTGCCGACCGGGTCAGCGAATACGATAAACGCCGCGCGGGCAAATAACGCCCGCTCGCGGTCTGCCGGCCGGCGCGGGCCATTCCCTCAGGCGGCGGTGCGCGCGCTGACGGTGACGGTGTTGCGCCCCTGCGCCTTGGCCGCGTAAAGCGCGCGGTCGGCCTGATCCAGCAATGCCTCGACCCTGCCGATACCGGTGCCGTCCGACATCGTGGCCCCGTCGCCATTGCCAAGCGCCACCCCGATGCTGACCGTGACATGCAGCGGTTCGGCGCGGTGGCGCAGCGTGATCGGCGTGCTGCGCACGATGCGGCACAGGGCATCGGCCACCTTGCGCGCATCGGCGCGGCTGGTGTCGGGCATGACGATCAGGAACTCCTCGCCGCCGATGCGCGCGATCATGTCGCCTTCACGCACATGGCTGCGCAGCAACGCGGCGATCTGCGTCAGGACCCGGTCACCGGCGGCATGGCCGAATGTGTCGTTCACCGCCTTGAAGTGATCCAGATCCGCCACCATCACCGCAAAGGGCCGCGCGTCCCCGTCACCGCTGCCCGCCATCAGCCGTTGCACGAAGGGCAGGGCAAAGCGGCGGTTGTAAAGTCCGGTCAGCGGATCGGTCATCGCCGCCTTCAGCCCGTCCTGCATCTGGCGGTGCAGCCGGTCCAGCGTGGCCTTGCGCCGCAACTGAATGCCCAGCCGCAGCGACAGCTCATCCAGATCGACGGGGCCGGTCAGGACATCGTTGATCCCCATATCCAGAAGATGCGGCGCAAGCGGGGCCGACGCGCCCTGCAAAAGCGCGATCACCCGGCTGTGGCGCGCTTGCGGCGCGGTGCGCAGTTCGGCCACCATTTGCAGGCTCTGATCGGCGTTGCCGTCGGGGATGTCGATGACAAACACGTCCGGCGGCTGCGTCCGGGTCGGATCGCCCATGATATCCTGCGCGGTCATCGCGCTGATCTGGTGGCGGCAGCACTGTGTCAGGCGCGACGCCAGTTGCATCGCCGCCGCCCGCGTTCCCGAGAGCAGCGCCACGCGCCCGATATGCTGAAACCGCTGTTCGACCTCGCCGAAACCGATGGCGCCGTCCGATCCGGCATGGGTCTGCAGATCCTGCAACATGTGATGCTGATGCAGCAGGCTGCGCAGGCGGGCCATCATCGCGCGCTCATCAAAGGGCTGCGGGATCACGTCATCCGCCCCGGCGCTGAGCGCGGCAATGCGCATCGCCTGGCTGTTGCCCGGCAGGATCAGAACGACCGGCGTCGCCGCCAGACCGGGCAGCGCGCGCAGCGCCGCGACAAAAGCCGCGCCGTCCATATCCGCCAGCTCCGCCTTGGCCACGATCATGTCGGGGCGCAGCGCCGCCGCCTGTGCCAGCGCGGCCGCGCCGCTATCGGCCTGGCTGACGCTGAAATGGGCGGCCGACAGCATGACCTTCAGGATAATCCTGTTGGTGGCCACCTCATCGACGATCAGAATTTTCCCTGACATGGGTCTGACACCTTTCTGGCTTGCCCTTTGCGTTTGATTAACTATCCATGGCAGAAGTTAAGAAATCCTTTCCAGATGAGGGCCGATTTGATCCATTCGCGGGAATCCGCCGAGACCCTGGCGCTGCAATGTCTGACCTGGCTGATCGGCAACGAGGATCTGTTGCCGGTGTTCATGAACGCCACCGGTGCCTCCGCCGAAGATCTGCGGATGGGCGCGCAAGATGTTGATTTTCTTGGCTCGGTTCTGGATTTCATCATGATGGACGATGCCTGGGTCATGGCGTTTTGCGGCGCGCATCAGTTGCCCTTCGAGGCCCCGATGCGGGCGCGACAGGCCCTTCCGGGGGGCAGGCCGCCCATTGGACATGATGAACAAAAGGTGTCGGACATGAAAAAACGCGTTGACGGAATTCTTTTTGACAAGGACGGCACGCTGTTCGATTTCCACACCACCTGGGGCGCCTGGGCGCGCACCATCATCGAAGACCTGGCCGCGCGCCACGCGGTTCCGGTGGGCAATATCGCGGATGAGATCCACTATGATCTGGCCGCCGGGCAGTTTCTGCGCTCGAGCCCGATCATTGCGGGCACCAACCGGCAGGCGGCGGAATGCGTGGCGCGCGCGATCCCCGGTGCGGATATCGGTGAAATCGAGCGTTTCCTCATGCGCAGCGCGGCACATGCCCCGCTTGCTCCGGCGGTGCCGCTGGCGCCGTTCCTGACCGACCTGCGCGGGCGCGGCCTGACCCTGGGCGTGATGACCAACGACACCGAATTCGGCGCGCGCGCGCATCTTGCGACGGCGGGGGTGGAGGGGTTGTTCGATTTTATCGCGGGCTTTGATTCGGGCCACGGCTCGAAACCCGCGCCCGAGCCGCTCTGGGCCTTTGCGAAGGCTCATGGGCTGGCGCCGGCGCGCGTGGTCATGGTGGGCGACAGCGCGCATGACCTGATCGCCGGACGCGCCGCGGGGATGCAGACGCTGGCCGTGCTGACCGGGGTGGCCGGGCATGACGACCTGAGCGCGCTGGCCGACGCGGTGCTGCCCGATATCGGACATATCCCGGCATGGCTTGACGCATGAGGGGGCATCCCCTGTTCGGGGTCGCGCTGGCGACAGCGGGGGTGCTGCTGCTGACGCCGGATGCGATGTTGATGCGCCTGTCGGGCATGGCCGGGTTTCAGATGCTGGGCTGGCGTGGCCTGCTGATGGGCGCTGTTCTGGTGTCGGCCTGGGTGCTGAGCAGTCGCCATTACCGCGATGACCTGGCCCGTTTGGGCAGTTTCCATGGGGTGATGATCATCCTGTGCCAGTTCTTCAATGCCATGCTGTTCTGTGTCGGCATTGCCATCGCGCCGGTGGCGGTGGTGCTGTTCGGGGTGGCGACCGCGCCGGTCTTTGCGGCGATATTCACCTGGCTGCTGATCGGAGAACCGACACGCCGCGCCACCTGGATCACCATCGCGGCGGTGATGGGCGGGATCGCGGTCGCCGTCTTCGGCGGGCATCAGGGGGCGGGTGCGGTCAATATGGCCGCGCTCTGGGGCGCGCTTGCCGGGTTGGGCGTGGCGGCGGCCCTTGCGCTGAATTTCACCGTGATGCGCGCCCAGCCGCAATTGCCGATCCTGCTGGTGATCGGGGTCGGGGCGCTGTTTGCCGGTGTCGCGGGCACGCTGATCACCGGCCCGGGCGCGATGTTTGATGGCACGGTCTGGGCGATGGCCACCACCGCGCTGGTGATCCTGCCGGCGTCGTTCTTTTCGCTGTCGCTGGCCTCGCGCCATACCCATGCCTCGAATGTCAGCCTGCTCTTGTTGCTCGAGACGGTGCTGGGCCCGTTCTGGGTCTGGCTGGTGATCGGCGAGGCGGCGACCCCGGCGATGATCATGGGCGGCGCGATCGTGGTCTGCTCGCTCGCCGCCTATCTGCTGCTGAGCGAGCGGCGCCGGGCCTTGCGCCGCATCTGACGCCCCGGGCGGGGCTGGGGTGCCCATGTCCCGCCAGCGACACATGTCGCCGCAAACAGCACATTATCATGCGCCGCGCCGTGATTGGATATGTCTCAGACTCACCGAGGAGAGCGCCATGACCGGGGATCCCAAACGCAGAAAGCGCGGCGGCGGGCGCGCGGGCAATGCCGACCGGCGTGGCGGTGCCGTGATCGAGCAGATGCCCTGGAACCCGCCCATCAACATGGACCGCCCGACCGAGCCGCTGGATGATGCGGGCGTGCAGGCGATCCATGACGGGGCGATGCGCATCCTCGAAGAGATCGGAATGCAGATCCTCAACCCCGAGGCGCTTGAGGTGTTTCGCGCCTCGGGCGGCTGCGAGATCGCGGGTGAAACCGTGCGCATGGGGCGTGATTTCGTCATGGAACATGTCGCCATGGCCCCCGCCGAATGGACGCTCACACCGCGCAACCGCGCGCGCACCCTCACCATCGGCGGCAGGAACCTGCTGTTCGGCAATGTCTCCAGCCCGCCCAGCTATTGGGACATGGCGCTGGGGCGCAAGGTGACGGGCACGCGCGAGATGTGCCAGAACCTGCTCAAACTCAGCCAGTATTTCAACTGCATCCATTTCGTCGGCGGCTATCCGGTGGAACCCCAGGACATCCATGCCAGCGTGCGCCATCTCGATGTGCTTTATGACAAGCTGACCCTGACCGACAAGGTGGCCCATGCCTATTGCCTGGGCAAGGAACGGGTCGAGGACGTGATGGAGATGGTGCGCATCGCCGGCGGGCTGAGCGATGCGGAATTCGAAGCCTCGCCGCATATGTATACCAACATCAACTCGACCTCGCCGCTGAAACATGACTATCCGATGCTGGATGGCTGGATGCGGATGGCGCGGCGCAATCAGGGCCTCGTGGTCACGCCGTTCACGCTGGCGGGGGCGATGGCCCCGGTCACCATGTCCGGCGCGGTGGCGCAATCCCTGGCCGAGGCATTGGTCGCGGTGGTGCTGGCGCAACTGGTCCGGCCGGGGGCGTGCTGTGCGATCGGCACGTTCACCTCGAACGTGGACATGAAATCGGGCGCGCCCGCCTTCGGCACCCCGGAATACATGCGCGCCACGCAGATGACCGGCCAGATGGCGCGGTTCTATGGGCTGCCGATGCGCGCCAGCGGCGTCTGCGCGGCCAACGTGCCCGATGGTCAGTCGATCTGGGAAACCTCCAACAGCCTGTGGTCGGCGGTGCAGTCGGGCGCGCATATGGTCTATCACGCCGCCGGCTGGCTTGAGGGCGGCCTGATCGCCTCGCCCGAGAAATTCGTGATGGATTGCGAAATCCTGCAACAAATCCAGCGCTACATGGACCCGTCGATATGGGCCACCGGCCCCGATGAAATCGCGCTCGATGCGATCCGCGAGGTGGGCGGGCAGGGCCATTACTTCGGCATCCAGCACACCCAGGACCGCTATACCACCGCCTTCTATCAGCCCTTCCTCAGCGACTGGCGCAACTTCGAGGCCTGGGAAGAGGCCGGCGCGGTCTGGACCGCCGCGCGCGCGCATCAGACCTTTCAGGACATCATCGCCAGCTTCGAGGCCCCCCCGATGGACGAGGCCATCCGCGAAGAACTCGCCGCCTTCGTGGCGCTGCGCAAATCCGAAGGCGGCGCGCCGACTGATTTCTGACGGCGAGGGTGGTGCAGCCGGTTGAACAATCGCCTTCAAGCCCCTGATCGGATCTCTTGCGGAATGCTTCTGCAGGCTGACTCAGAACCTGAAACGGTTGTCCGAGATTTCATACCCTCCTCGCAGATTTTCGAGAGAACAGCCAGCAGTTCGTTGGCGGTCTTGCGGTGCAAAGCTGTCATTTAGCAAAGGCTTTACTTGAACCGTAACCTGTCTTGTTGCTCGTCATGCCGCCTCAAAGATACAAGTGCAACGAAGATTGGGTAGGGGGAAACCATGAACAGGCTTACAAGAAGAGAACGTAACCGGCGGGTGGTCCTGCTTTGTTGTCATTTTGTGAGAAACCTAGCCTATTATCGCTCTGGGCATGACAGGCTTACCAGTGGAAAATACTCGCAAATTCTCTCCACAATCGACGGAAACTTCCTGGACATGGCGGTGATTGAGTGGTGCAAGCTATTCGGCGACAAGAACGGAAAACACTTCTGGAAGAAAATTATTGATAATCAGTGCTTTGAAGCGGAATTACTCCACCATCTCGGCCAAACATCGGACCAGTTTGCAAGCTATGTCGCCGAGATGCGCGAATATCGAGATAAATTCCTTGCGCATCTTGATGATCGACTGGTCATGAAGATACCTAACCTAGACCTAGCAAAGGCAGCTGTGGAGTTCTACCACAAGTATGTGGTTCAAAATGAGGCATCGCCCAGTGATCTCGCTGGGCTACCGAATGAATTGGCGGATTACGATCAGCAATGCGTCGACGAAGCGCTATCAATGCTTGCTCGTTGCAACCTTTAAAGGAAACCGGAAAGCAGTTTGCTAAAGATTGTAGGCAACGTGACGAATACAACATTGGCTCAACGTCGCCGCTCAGCACATTTACGCGCCACGCAGACACGACCTGATCAACACGACATTCCGCAAGGCACCACCCCGCCCCCTTCATTTTTCCCTTAAATACTCAATCGCACCCGATCACCCCGCGGCGCGGTCCAATGTGGCGCGGCAGGCACGATCCACGGCGGCATATAACAGCACGGTAAACACCGCCAGCACGATCAGCGCGGCAAACATCAGGTCGGTCTTTGCGCGCCCGTTGGCCAGCAGCATCAGATACCCGAGGCCCTTGGAGGCCCCCACCCATTCACCGATGATCGCCCCGATCGGCGCATAGACCGCCGCCAGCCGCACGCCCGAGGCCAGGCCGGGCAGGGCGGCGGGGATGCGGATGGTCCACATGATCCGCGCCTTGCCCGCCCCCATCACCCGCGCCAGATCCAGCCACGCCTGAGGCGTGCGCATCAGGGTGTCGAAAAACGCCGATGTCACGGGAAAATAGATCACCAGCAGCGTCATCACGATCTTGGACCCGATACCGAACCCGAACCACAGTGTCAGGATCGGGGCCAGTGCAAACACCGGAATCGCCTGACTGAAGATCAGCATCGGGCGCACCAGTTGGCGCGCCACGGGCGATGCGGCAAGGCCGATCGCCGTCACCCCGCCCAGCATGGTCCCGAGCGCGAGACCGGCCAGCACCTCGGTGGCGGTGATCGTCATGTGATAGCCGATCAATGCGCGGCTCGACCACAGGGTCTCGGCAACGCGCATTGGCCCTGGCAGGATGAATGCAGGCATCTGCGCCAATGTGACCAGCGCCTGCCATGCCAGCAGCGCGAACAGGGCCGACAGGATGACCGCTCCGGTGCGTTTCATGCCGCTCCCCTCAGTTGCGCCAGCAACGCACCTTGCGTGCGCAGCATTCCGGTATCATCCACCGCGCGCGGCGGGGCCCCGGCCGGGGCGGGATAGGGTGCCAGCCCGGTTTCCGACAGGATCACGATGGCGTCGGCCATGCGCGCGGCCTCGCCCGGATCATGCGTCACCATCAGCACGGTGCGCCCCACCAGCAGCGTCGCGGTCAGGTCCTGCATCTGGCTGCGGGTGCGCGCATCCAGCGCCGAGAACGGCTCATCCAGCAGGACCACCGGGCGGTCTTCCATCAGGGTGCGCGCAAGGGCGGCGCGCTGGCGCTGACCGCCCGACAGGGTGGCGGGGCGCTTGCCAGCGTGCTCGCGCAGGCCCACGGCGTCGATCAGATCCAGCGCGCGCGCGGTGTCGCGCGTCTCGCCGCGCAGGCGCGTGCCCAGCAACACATTGTCCAGCACGCTGAGCCAGGGCATCAGCAGATCGCTCTGCGCCATCAGCGCCACCCGTCCCGCCAGAGGCACCCCATCCGAGGCTGCGATGCGCCCGTCAAACGTCATCTCGTTGCCGATCCCGGCCACCAGTCGCAGCAGCGTCGACTTGCCCACGCCCGACGGACCCAGCATGCAGGTCCAGGCCCCCGCCGCCACCTCGAGCCGGGTATAGGGCAGGATCGGGGTTGCCCCGATCCGGGCCGCGCCGTCGATCAGCAGGGCAGGCGCGGGTGTCATGGATCAAGCCCCATATCCCAGAACCCGACCTCGAGGCGGGTCGCGGTGGCAAAGCGTTTGCACAGCGATGGCCAGCGCGGATTGCCCTGCGGATCGTCGCCCATCCGGCGCGCCGCCGCCGCGTCGATCAGCGCG
>CAKSUL010000016.1 GCA_934501475.1 uncultured Roseovarius sp.
ATCCATAGTCGGAGAAAGAGGCCAGCTGCATCTGCACTCCTTAATTTGGCATTGACAATACGAAATATAGAGGAGGATAATGCGCATTACAAATACCAATTGATGCAGAGTCGCGAATCCGACGCATCGGGAGGGTGGTTGTCATGCCCCGCACTGGAAATCCGCCTCACAAGGCGACCGTGATCGGAACGCCGCGCGCGTCCCGATCGGGTGCGGCTGTCCTGCGCCGTCCTGCCCATCCCCCCTCACGGAGATTGAAATGACCGCCACCCCCCAACCAATGCAACAGCGCAATGTCGGCGACATCGCCGCGCAGCTTCCCGGTGCCAGCGGCATCTTTCGCCATTTCGGGATTGATTTCTGCTGTCATGGCAATGTCCCGCTGGCCGAGGCCGCACAGGCGCGCGGGCTGGACATCGCCAAATTGGAAGCCGCGCTTGGCGCGCTTGATCCCGCCGCCGCGCCCGACGCCCCGCATGAGACCGACGCGCTGATCGACCATATCCAGAGCCGCTATCACGAGGGCCACCGCCGCCAGATCCCCGAACTGATCGAACTGTCCCGCAAGGTCGAGGCGGTGCATGCCGACCACCCCGCCGTCCCCGACGGGCTGGCCGACACGCTGCATCAGATCCGGGGTGAGCTAGAGGTGCATATGAAAAAGGAAGAGCTGATATTGTTTCCGGCCATGCGCCGGCAGGCGGCGGGCAAACTGAGCGCGCCGATCACCGAGATGCGCCACGATCACGACGATCACGGGCTCTTTCTGGATCAGATCGCCCGCCTGACCGATGATTACACCCCGCCGCAAGAGGCCTGCCGGTCATGGCAGGCGCTTTATGCCGGGGCGGCGCAACTCAGGGCCGACCTGATGGAGCATATCCATCTTGAAAACAACATCCTGTTCCCGCGTTTCGAGGGCACGCAAGACGCCTGAAACATCCCCCACTCCCACCGCAGCCGGAGCAACCACCATGAGCGACGTCACACTGGATCACACCACCGACAAGCGCGGGTTCTTTACCCGATGGTTCATGTCCACGAACCACAAGGACATCGGCATCCTCTATCTGTTCACCTCGGCCTTCGTGGGGCTGATCGCGGTCGTGCTGTCGGTGTTCATGCGGCTGGAGCTGATGGACCCCGGCGTGCAATACATGTGCGCCGAGGGGATGCGGCTCTGGCCCACCGGGACGGAATGCACCCCCAACGGGCATTTGTGGAACATCATCGTCACCTATCACGGCATCCTGATGATGTTCTTCGTGGTGATCCCGGCGCTGTTCGGGGGGTTCGGGAACTATCTCTTGCCGCTGATGATCGGGGCGCCGGACATGGCGTTTCCGCGGCTCAACAACCTCAGTTTCTGGCTGTTCGTCGCCGGGACCAGCCTTGCGCTGGCCTCGCTGCTGGCCCCGGGGGGCGATGGTCAGCATGGCGCGGGCGTGGGCTGGACGCTCTATGCGCCGCTGTCGGTGCGCGATGGCGGGATCTCGATGGATCTGGCGATCTTTGCCATCCATGTGTCCGGGGCCAGTTCGATCCTGGGGGCGATCAACATGATCACCACCTTCCTCAACATGCGCGCGCCGGGCATGACCCTGTTCAAGGTGCCGCTGTTTGCGTGGTCGGTCTTCATCACCGCGTGGATGCTGTTGATGGCGGTGCCGGTTCTGGCGGGGGCGGTGACCATGCTGTTGACGGACCGGAATTTCGCGACCACCTTCTTTGATCCCTCGGGCGGCGGCGATCCGCAGCTGTATCAGCACCTGTTCTGGTTCTTCGGCCACCCGGAGGTCTATATCGTCGTCCTGCCCGGCTTTGGCATCATCAGCCATGTTGTCGGCACCTTCGCAAGGAAACCGATCTTCGGCTATCTGCCGATGGTCTGGGCGCTGATTGCCATCGGGACACTGGGCTTTGCGGTCTGGGCGCATCACATGTTCACCGTCGGCATGTCGATCACGCAACAAAGCTTTTTCCAGATCGCATCGGTGACCATCGCGGTGCCCACCGGCATCAAGATCTTTTCCTGGATCGCAACCATGTGGGGTGGCTCGATCCAGTTCAGGACGCCGATGCTGTTTGCCTTCGGCTTTATCTTTCTGTTCACCGTCGGGGGCGTGACCGGTGTTGTCATCGCGCAGGCCAGCGTGGACCGGGCCTATCACGACACCTATTATGTGGTCGCGCATTTCCATTACGTGATGTCGCTGGGCGCGGTCTTTGCGCTGTTTGCCGGGCTTTACTACTGGATCGGCAAGATGTCTGGCCGCCAATATCCCGAATGGGCGGGGCAGTTGCATTTCTGGCTGTTCTTCATCGGCGCAAACCTCACCTTTTTCCCGCAGCATTTCCTTGGCCGCCAGGGGATGCCGCGCCGCTATATCGACTATCCCGAGGCGTTCGCCTTCTGGAACCATATCTCAAGCTGGGGCGCGCTGTTGTCCTTTGCGTCGTTCCTGCTGTTCATCGGCATCATCCTTTACACCCTGCTGGCGGGCAAACGTGAGACCCGGGCGAATTACTGGAATGAATTTGCCGACACGCTGGAATGGACCCTGCCCACGCCGGTGCCGGAACACACGTTCGAGCAACTGCCCAAACCCGCCGACTGGAACAGGCACGCAACCACCTGACACTTGGCGCACGCGCCGCCACGCTCATGCGCGGCGCGCCATCACCCGTCCGGCCAGCACGATCAACGCCGACCCGATCAGCGCCGATGCGACCGACCCCAGAAACACCGCCAGTTTGACCGCCCCCAGTTGCGGGCCGGAAAATGCGGCGGTGGCGATGAAGATCGACATGGTAAACCCGACACCCGCCAGACAGCCCGCCCCCAGAAACTGAAGCCAGCCGATTTCCGAGGAAAGCTGCGCCCAGCCCATCCGCACCGCGATCCAGCAGCTTGCAAAGATGCCCAGCGGCTTGCCCAGAACCAGCCCCAGCATCACCCCGAGGGATTCAGGCGCGAGCGGTGCAAAACCCGACCCCACCAGCAAGACACCGGTGTTGAAGAAGGCAAACAGCGGCAGAATCAGGAAATTGGTCCAGTTCTCCAACGCATGTTGCAGATGATGACCCGGCTCGCGCAGCCGGGTGATGGCCTGCTCCAGCGCGCTGACCGCATATTCCGCGATCTTGTCGCGCCGGGTTTCAACCTCGGGATCGACCGTGTCGGCGATCACCGTCGCCTGCGCGGCCACTTCGGTGACATTTGCGGTGCGGCGCGCCGGGATCAGCAGCGCGGTCAGCACCCCGGCCAGCGTGGCATGCAGGCCCGACGCATGAACAAAGATCCACAGCACGAGTCCCAGCACCAGATAGGGCGCCAGCGCATAGACCCGCACCCGCCCCAGCAAGGCCATGAGGACAACGCAGCCAAGGGCGGCAAACATCGGCACCACGTTCAGCCCCTCGCCGTAAAACAGCGCGATGACGACGATCGCGCCCAGATCGTCCGCAATGGCCAATGCCGCGACAAACACCTTGAGCGAATTGGGCACGCGCCGGCCCAGCAACGCCATCAACCCCAGCGTGAAGGCGATATCGGTCGCCATCGGCACACCCCAGCCATGCGCCGCCGGCCCGCCCGCGTTCAGCCCGGCAAAGATCAGCGCAGGCACCACCATGCCCCCCAGCGCCCCGATCAGCGGCAGCATCGCGCTTGAGATATCCGACAACTCGCCCGAGACGATCTCGCGCTTGATCTCGATCCCGACGATCAGGAAAAAGATCGTCATCAACCCGTCATTGATCCACGCCTCGACCGACAGACCAAAGCGCGCCTGCCCGAAGGACAGCGCCAATTCGGTATGGCGGAACGTCTCATAGGCGTCATGCAACCCGGTATTGGCCACCAGCAGCGCGGCGAGCGTGGCCAGAACCAGCAACAGACCACCCGACGCCGCCCAGCCGAAAAACCGCTGGCTTGCGCGCTCCACACGAAAGCCGAACGGGCGCTCGACCGCCTCCATGATCGACAACTCATCCCAGGCGCCCAGGTAATGCTCGCCCTCGATGAACAGCGTGGGCGTGCGCGCGACATCCGCCGCGCGGGCAAATTCACGATCCCGCGCCAGATGATCTCTGACCTCGCTGGATGTCAGATCGTGCTCGAAGCGCTCGCTGTCCAGCCCGATCTCATCGGCCAGATCCATCAGGTCTTCGGGCGTGAAACCCTGCCCGCGGCGGAACAGCACCTGATGCATGTCCCAGAACATGCCCTGAAGGCCGGCTGCAATGGCGGCGCGCGCCGCGCGCTCGGCGGTGGCGTTGCCCTGTTCGGGGTCCTGGCGATAGATATAGACGATCTTGCCGTCCTGGCGGTCAGCGATCCGGCGCAGGATGTCGCGCAGCCTGCGGCAGGCATTGGACGTGTAATCCCCATAAAGGATGACCGCGCGCTCGCATTCCGCGTCACCCAGATGGAAATCACGACCGGGATCGAAATCTGTCTGTGTCCTGCGCCTCATCGTCGGGCCAGTCTTTCATGTCCGTGGGGTTTCCCGGCCATTTCCGGCGTTTTGCCACCGGAATGCAAGGACAATGCGCCGCTGGGCGACCGCGCGCTGCGCCCCTTTCATGAAAATCCGCAAAAACCGGGAACCTTTGCACGCGATCCGCATCCAATAGGGCAGATGGATCGGAAAACACCGGCCCGTCTCAGGAACAGGAGATATGAAATGAAACGTTTTCTTGCCACACTCGCGGCATTGTCCAGCATGAGCGCCCTGCCCGCATTGGCCCATGACCCGATCGATGCGGTCGCCAGCAATCCCCCGGATGCCCCCTATCAAAAGGTCAGTGACCTGGTGAAACTGCCCGATTTCCTGCCCGGCATGGGTCAGCTTTTCGTTGATCCGGCAACGCTGCCGGCCGGGCCGTTCATCGCCTATGACCGTGACGGGCGTCTGGTCAGCAGCATCTACATGATCCCGATCTCGCAGATGAACGCCGAAACCAGCTTTGACAATCTTGCCATGCCCGGCGGCGCGGTCGATCACACGGATATCTACTACAACGCCGGCCATCCCGGCGTGGCCGAACCGCATATCCATATCGTTCTGTGGCATGTTCCCGTCGCGGACGAAGCCAGCGTGGCCGAGTGACATGGAACGCAGATCCTTTCTGTGGGGGGGCGGCAGCCTGGCTGCCGTTCTTCCCCTCTGGCCCCGCGTTGCAACGGCGCAGCCTGTGGTCCAGATCGACATGATCGGGCGTGCGGATGGCTCGAAGGTGTGGTTCGATCCGGTCGGGGTGTTGATCGCGCCCGGCCAGACCGTCCGCTGGAGCAACCGCGACAAGGGCAATTCACATACCGCCACCGCCTATGCGCCCGAAAATGACGACCACCCGCGCCGCATCCCCGACGGGGCCGCGCCGTTTGACAGCGACTACCTGCTGCCCGGTGACAGCTTTGAGATGACATTCGACGTGCCGGGCATCTATGATTATTTCTGCATTCCGCATGAAATGGCGGGTATGGTGGGACGTATCATCGTCGCTGGGCCGGGTCAGACCGCGTTTGACGGCTATCCTGACGCCGACCTGCCCGAGGACGTCTTGCAGGGCTTCCCGGCGGTCAGCGACATCGTGCAGCAGCGCCTTATCCGGATGGATGGCTGACATGGAAACAAACCCGGCACCACGCCACCACCCACCACAGGATCACCAGAGCGACGCCGATCTGGTGGCGCGCGCCCGCACCGGCGATGAACGGGCCGTGCGCGCCCTGATCCGGCGCTGCAATCAGCAACTGTTCCGGGTCGCGCGCGCCATCGTGCATGACGACACTGCCGCCGAAGACGTGGTTCAGGCCGCCTACATGCGCGCCTTTACCCGTCTTGAGACATTCCGCGGTGACTCGGCCTTTGCCACATGGATGACCCGGATCGTCATGAACGAGGCCTATGGCCATCTGCGCCGTCAGGGGCCGGTCGTGCAACTGGATGACTACCGCAACGCCACCCGGATCAACCCCGATGCAGATGGGTCCACGCTTATGTCACCTTCGCCCCCAACCCCCGACACCGAACTTGCCCGCAAGGAAGTGCGCCTGTTTCTGGAGGCCGCGATAGACACCCTGCCCGAGCCGTTCCGCCTGACCTATGTGCTGCGTGATGTTCAAGGGCTGCCAACGCGCGAAGTGGCGACGTTGATGGGGGTGCGTGGCGTCACCGTCAAGACCCGGCTGTTTCGCGCACGAAGGCTGCTGCGCGCGCGCTTTGAACACAGCTTTTCGCGGGAATTCTCGGGTATTTTCCCGTTTGACGGCGCGCGCTGCGTCGGCATGGCCGACCGCGTCGTGACGGCACTCAGGCAAAACCGCAGGCCCTGAACCCCTGTGCTTCAGCCCCTCGCGCCTGCGCGCCGAGGGGCGCAGCAATGATCGTTGGCAGCCTTGAAGAAAATCCGATCAACGGGCGCACGCACGACACAACCGGTGCCGAGGCCAAGGCGTTTGAGGTTCTTCGCGAACCGCTTCAGAATTTCTCTTCGATGATCTGCGCATCCTTCACATCCAGATCATGCAACGCGTCGCGCACCGCATCCATCATCGGCGGCGGGCCGCACAGGTAATAGCGTTGATCCGGTTGGACGAACTGACGCAGATATTCGCGATCTAGGCGCTGTTGCGCCACCGTCGAGCCTGCCTTGTCCACCACAAAGGCGGTGGTCAGCCCGGTCATCGCTTCGAACCTGTCGCGCCAGATGATGTCATCCTCGGTCTTGTTGGCAAAGACCAGCGTCGATCCCTCAAGGGTGCCATGATCGTGCAGACGCTTGCGCAGCACGGCAATCATCGGCGTGACACCCGCGCCACCCGCGATGAACACGCCCGGCCCCTGATCGGAGATCGCACCGAACGGCCCTTTCATCCTGACCTTGTCACCCGGTTTCATCGCGGCGATCTGCTCGGTGACGCCGTGGTGTTCGGGATAGGACTTGATCACGAATTCCAGGGTCGGCTCATCGGGCAGGGTCACGGGCGTGAAGGGGCGGCCCTTGTCGCTCCAGCCGTCCTTGAGGACATGCAGTTCCACCCCCTGACCGGGGGTATAGTCAAACCCGTCGGGACGCTCGAACACCAGATGATGCGTGTCGCGCGTCACCGGCTCGATCTGCTTCAAAGTCATTTCATGTGCCATGGAAATCCCCCTCCTTTTCCATTCTCAACGCCCGGTGGTGACGTTTGGTTCCAGTGGCGCGGCGCGATCAGATGACGGATTTGTCAAACGCGCCCATGGCCTGCAGATCGCGGCAATGCTGAATGAAAATCCCGATCATGCGCGGCGTGTTCACCACCTGTTGCGTCGCGATGCCAAAGCAGGGCCGATCCAGAGGGTCCGAAATCGGTATCGCCCGGAATCTGGGGTCATTTCCGCGGTAATCCGGTGGCATGAAATTCAGGATCGTATAGCCCAGCCCCGCCGATACCAGGCTGCGGGTGATCTCGACCGAGCGGGTGGAATGCGCGACAATGGGCGCAAGGCCGCAGCTTGCGAACATGTCCCTGTAATAATCCTGCGTCCAGGCCAGGTCCAGCATCACCATCGGCAGCGGCGCAAGTTCGGCCATCGCCACGCAGGCCTGCCGCGCCAGTGCATGATCCGCCGGAAGCAGGGCATAGGGAGGGGCGTGAAACAGATCTTCGAAGCGATGGCGCGGGCTAAGTTCCTTGTTGTAGGTGAATACGTTATAGGTGAACACCAGATCGACTTCGCCCTCATCCAGAAACTCCAGCACCATCGCCATGTCACCTTCCAGCACCTTGATCGAGACGCCGGGATGTCCCTGCGAAAAGCTTTTCAGGACCACGGGCAGAAACGATGGCGCGGTCGAGACATAGCAACCGATGCGCAGCGTGCCGACCATATCCCCGCCGATCGATTCCAGTTCGGCACTGACATGGCGCGCCTGACCCAGAAACCCCTTGATCAGCGACAGCGCCTCGCGCCCGGCTGATGTGGGGCGGATGCCCTTGGCCGGGGTGCGCGTGAACAGATCGAACCCCAACTGCGCCTCGACCGCGTCGATCGCGGCAGTGACCGAGGATTGCGAGATGTGCATCTCGATCGCCGCCTGCGCGATGGAGCCGTGCCGTGCCGCCGCATCGACGAACCGCATATGTTTGAGATTGAGATTGAGCATATCCATTCCCCTACAGAATGTGGTTTTATGTCCGACTAAATACATTTTCCAACTCAGGGCAAGCTGTCTAGTATCGTCCCGAACCCATTCAGAAAGGTTTGCATCGTGACCCGGACAACCATCTTTTCAGCCCGCAAGATCGTGACGATGAACCCCCAGAACCCCACCGCAACCCATGTGGCGGTGCGTGACGGGCGCATTCTGGGTGTCGGCGCGCTATCCGATCTGACGCCCTGGGGCGATCATCACCTGGATGAGCGGTTTGCCGACAAGGTGCTGATGCCCGGCTTTGTCGAAGGGCACGCCCACGCGATGGAGGGCACGTTCTGGCGCTTTGTCTATTGCGGGTATTTCGACCGCACCGACCCCGACGGCAAGACCTGGACCGGGGTGCGGACCGTCGAGGCCATGATCGAGCGCCTGTCGCGCGCCGAGGCCGAACTGGGCGATCCGGACACGCCGCTTTCGGGCTGGCAACTGGACCCGATCTATATGGACAACCGGCGCATCACCCGGCAGGAACTGGATCAGGTTTCCAGCACCCGCCCCATCGGGGTGATGCACGCCTCCGGGCATATCCTGAACGTGAACTCGAAGGCGCTCGAACTGGCGGGGCTGCTGAAAACCGGCATCAACCACCCCGGCATCCCGCTGGGCGATGACGGTCTGCCCGGCGGCGCGCTCTATGGGCCGGACGCGATGACGCCGGTCGGGCCATATGTGGGCTTTGCGCAGGCGATGACCGATTGCGACGAGGCCGGCCTGCGCGAATTCGCCAAGCTGTGCGTGCGCGCCGGCGTGACCACCGTGACCGACCTGGCGGCGATGCTGGGTGACGATACCGTGGACATGATGCTGCGCGTGACCGGCGAAGACAGCTTTCCGGTGCGGGTGATGCCGTTGCGCTATTTCGTCGGGATGAGCGCGAAAGACACCATCGCGCTGGCCAGGAATCTGCGGGAACGCGCCACCGATCGGTTGCGCCTGGGCAAGATCAAGGCCGTTGCTGATGGCTCGATCCAGGGGTTTTCGGCGCGGATGCGCTGGCCCGGATATCACAACGGCGCGCCCAACGGTCTGTGGTATACCACGCCCGAACAATTGGGCGAGTTGTTCCGCCTCGCGCTGGCCGAGGGCATTCAGGTCCACACCCATACCAATGGCGATGAGGCCACCGAAATGGTGCTGGATGTTCTGGGACCGGCCCTGATGGATCATCCGCGCCCCGATCACCGCTTTACGTTGCAGCATTGCCAACTGGCCGATGCCGCGCAGTTCCGCCGGATGAAGGCGCTGGACATGTGCGTGAACCTGTTTGCCAATCACCATTTCTATTGGGGGGATCAGCATTATGCGCTGACCGTCGGCCCCGAACGCGCCGAGCGCATGAATGCCTGCCGCACCGCGCTGGACACCGGGGTTCCGATGGCGATCCACTCGGATGCGCCGGTCACGCCGCTGGGGCCGCTGTTCACCGCATGGTCGGCCGTGAACCGGATCACCGCGTCGGGGCGCACGCAAGGCCACGCCGAAAAGATCACCGTCCCCGAGGCGCTTTGGGCAATCACGATGGGCGCGGCCTATACGTTGCAGATGGATGGCGAGGTTGGCTCGATCGAGGTTGGCAAACGCGCCGATTTTGCCGTGCTGAACGACGATCCCACCACATGCGACGATCTCGGGCTGAAGGATATCGGCATCTGGGGCACCGTTCAGGGTGGCCGGGTGTTTGAGGCCGCCGGGCTATGAATGACGCGGAAACCGCGCTGCCGGTAACGGTGATTGCCGGATATCTGGGCGCGGGCAAGACAACGATGGTCAACCACCTGCTGCGACATGCCGATGGTCTGCGTCTGGCGGTGCTGGTGAATGAATTCGGCGACCTGCCCATCGACCGCGATCTGATCGAGGCCGAGGACGACACCCTGATTTCCATCGCGGGCGGCTGTGTGTGCTGCTCATACGGCAACGATCTGACTGCCGCGATGATGACGCTGTCCACCCTGACCCCGCCCCCCGAACATATCCTGATCGAGGCGTCGGGCGTGGCGGTGCCCGGCGCGATTGCGGCCTCTCTTTCGCTGCTCAGCGGCTTTGCGGCGGATTGCATCGTGACCCTGGCCGACGCCGAGCGCGTCCGCCAGACAGCGGGCGACAAATACATGGGCGACACCGCGCAACGGCAATTGGCCGACGCCGATATCATCATCCTCAACAAGGCCGATCTGGTCGATCCCGCCACGCTGAGCGCCACGCAGGACTGGCTGCGAACACAAAACCCCGCAGCCCGCATCGTGCAGACAACCGACGGTGTGGTGTTGCCCGCCCTGGTGCTGGACAGCTTCATCGGGCGCACGCACAGCGCCGGACCGCATCACGATATCTCGTCGCTTGAGGTTCACATATTGCACCCGAAAGGCCCGATCGATGTGCTAGAATTGACGCAGGCCCTGACGCGCGACCACCCCGGCGTGATCCGCGGCAAGGGTTTCGTGACCGGCACGGATGGCGGCCGGGTTCTGGTGCAGGGGGTCGGCCCGCATTGGAAAACCACGCCAGCGACAGGTGCCGGACAGGATGCGCTTGTCATCATCGGGCATGGCGACGCGCTGGACCTTGCCGGGCTGAAAAGGCTGACGAACGCAGATTGAAACATCCGAAGATTTGTCAACACAAGGGAGAAATGACAATGAAACTGACACGCAGACTTTTCGCTTCGGCGGCGGTCGCGTTGATGGCAATCGCCACAACCAGCGGCAGCGCAAGCGCCGAGGAACCGCGCAAGGGCGGCACTCTGGTGATCGTCTCTGCCGACAACACCCGCCACTTCAACACCGCCGTGCAATCAGGCACGCCCACAGGTGTGCCCGGCACACAGATTTTCGCCAGCCCGATCCGCTATGACGACGGCTGGGAGCCGAAGCCATATCTCGCCGAAAGCTGGGAATGGGCCGAGGACGGCCTGTCCTTCACCATGCATCTGCGCAAGGATGCCAAGTTCTCGGACGGTGAGCCGATCACCTCGGCGGACGTGAAATTCTCGCTTGAGGTGAACAAGGCCAACCACCCGTTCAAGACCAAGTTCGGCGTGGTCGAGAATATCGAGACCCCGGACGAGCACACCGTCATTCTGCGCCTCTCCGAGCCGCATCCCGCGCTGTTGCTGGCGATGTCGCCCGCCATGGCCCCGATCATCCCCAAGCACATCTATGACGATGGCCAGGACATCAAGACCCACCCGCGCAACGCCGATCCGGTTGGCTCGGGTCCGTTCAAGGTCAAGGAATTCAAGCCGGGTGAATATATCCTGCTGGAGCGCAACGAACATTACGTTCTCAGCGACGGCCCCTTTCTGGACCAGATCCTGATCAAGATCGTCCCCAATATCGGCAGCCACGGCCTGGGCCTGACCAACGGCGAATATCATCTGGCGGTGGTCACGCCGCTGACGATCCGCGACTGGCAGCGTCTGGGCGAAGACCCCAACCTGACCGCGACCAGAGAGGGCTATGAGGCCGTCGGCCCGATGAACTGGCTGGCGTTCAACACCAAGCAGCCGCCCTTCGACAACAAGCTGGTGCGCCAGGCGATTTCCTTTGCGATTGACCGCGATTTCATCGTGAACGTCCTGCATGCCGGCGGCACCACCCGCATCACCGGCCCGATCGCGACCGGCAGCCCGTTCTATACCGATGAGGTCGAACATTACGATCTGGACCTCGACAAGGCCAACGCCCTGCTGGATGAGGCCGGTTTCCCGATGAACGGCGATGAGCGGTTCACCGCGACGATCGATTTCTATCCGGGCTATGATGAGCAGCAAAAGCTGATCGCGGAATACCTGCGCCCGCAACTCAAGAAGATCGGCATCAACCTCGAGGTGCGCACCTCGGCGGATTTCGGGGCCTGGGCGGATCGGATTTCCAACTGGAATTTCGACATGACCATGGACAACGTCTATAACTGGGGCGACCCGGTGATCGGCGTGCACCGGACCTATCTGTGCGACAACATCGTCAAGGGCGTGATCTGGTCCAACACCCAGCAATATTGCAATCCCAAGGTGGATGAACTGCTGAAAGCCGCCGGCACCGAACTGGACCTTGAAAAGCGCAAGGCGCTCTACAAGGAATTCCAGCAGATCGTCGTCGATGAGGCACCGATCGCCTTTATCAACGCCGATCCGCTGCGCACGGTCTACAGCAACAAGGTCGGCAATCCGCCGCTTGGCATCTGGGGCGCACTGGCCCCGATGGATGACACCTATCTGAAAGAGTGACCCGCCGACAAAACCGCCGGATCCGTTTCTGGCAAGACGGGGGGCGCAGCGGCCATTGCGCTCAGCGCCCCCCGATCCATACCGGCCCATCACGTCAAGACGTCTCTCGCTCAGGACACATCAATCGCGGCAAGACCCCGCACTGTGCAACCTGAACGAGGGACGTTTTCGCAACCCATCCGAAGGAGCATTGCCGTGGCACTATTGCTCGCTATTTCCAAACGCGTCGCCAATGCGCTGATCCTGCTGATTGCCGTGCTTGTTCTGAATTTCATCCTGATGCGGCTGGCACCGGGCGATGTGGCGCAGGTGATCGCCGGGGAAATGGGCGGCGTCACCGAGGAGATCCTGGCCGACATCCGCGCGCAATACGGCCTCGATCAGAGCATGCCGACACAGCTTTGGCTGTTTCTCAAGGGCTATGCGCAGTTGGATTTCGGCATGTCCTATCTCTATAATCAGCCGGTATTCTCCCTGATCTGGAACCGGGTTCCGGCGACCTTGCTGCTGGTGCTTCTGTCGCTGTTCCTGGCCGTATCCATCGGCACGGTGCTGGGCGTGATCACCGCGCGCCGGCCCAACAGCCCGCTCAGCCATGTGGTGACCTTCATTTCGGTGGGGGGCTATTCGCTTCCGGCGTTCTGGCTGGGGATCGTTCTGCTGGTGCTGTTTGCCGCGGTGGTGCCGCTGTTTCCATCCGCGGGCATGTCCAACCCGATCATCACCGGCGGTTGGTGGGCCGAGACCGTCGATATCCTGCACCATCTGGTGTTACCGGTCTTTACCCTGTCGCTGATCTATATCGGCCAATACAGCCGCCTGTGCCGGGGCTCCATGCTCGAAGCGCTTGGCGCCGATTATGTGCGCACCGCCCGCGCCAAGGGCCTGAGCGAACGCGCCGTCATCTACAAACACGCGCTGCGCAATGCGGTCCTGCCGGTGATCACCATGGCGGGCCTGCAATTCAGCCAGCTATTCGCCGGGGCCATCCTGGTCGAGACCGTGTTCAACTGGCCCGGTCTGGGGCGGCTGGCCTTTGATGCCATCGTCGGGCGCGATTATCCGACCGTGCTGGGCATTCTGTTCTTTTCGGCGCTGATCGTGGTCGTGGCCAATTTCCTGACCGACCTGTGTTACCGGCTGGTCGATCCGCGCATCTCACTGGGGGGGAAATGACCATGACCGACCAAGCCAATCCCCCGCTCAAGGCCGAAACGCCACTGCGCGAAGCGATGCGCATGTTCGCCAAAAGCCCCTCGGGCATGGCCGGTCTGGTCCTGTTGCTGCTGGTCGGTGGCATGGTGCTGTTCGGCCCGATCCTCTATCCGGTTGACCCGTTCGAGATCGTCTGGGTGCCGTTCTCGCCGCCCTTTGCCGATGGCGCCCCCCTGCTGGGCACCGATCAGCTGGGCCGCGACCTGCTGGCCGGGATCATCAATGGCGGGCGCGCCACCATCGCCGTCGGGTCGGCGGCGGCGGCGCTGACCTGCCTCATCGGCATCGTGATCGGCGCCTTCGCCGGGTATTATGGCGGGCGCATCGACGCCATGCTGGCCCGCGTGACCGAGTTCTTTCAGGTGTTGCCGCCGCTCTTGTTCGCGATGGTGATCGTCGCGCTGTTCCAGCCTTCGCTGGCGCTGGTCGCCTTTGCCATCGGCATCGTCAGCTGGCCGAATGTGGCGCGCCTCACGCGGGGTGAATTCCTGCGCATGAAATCGCTGGAATTCGTCACGGCATCGCGCGCGTCCGGCGCGTTTGACCGCACCTTGATCTGGTCGGTGATCCTGCCCAACGCGCTGCCGCCGCTGGTGATTGCCGCAACGCTGAATGTCGCCGCCGCCATCCTGTTTGAATCCGGGCTCAGCTTTCTTGGGCTGAGCGATCCCAACATCATGAGTTGGGGCCTGATCATCGGCAACGGGCGCGACAACATCTATACCGCGTGGTGGGTTTCGACGCTGCCCGGCTTTGCGATCTTCATCACCACGTTGGGCGTGTCATTGGTGGGCGACGGGCTGAACGATGCGTTGAACCCCAAAATGAGGAGCCGGTAATGACCGACACCCCCGTTTTGCAGGTGCGTGATCTGTCCGTGCATTTTTCGACCCGTCAGGGGCTGGCACGGGTGATCGAGAACCTCGATTTCGAGCTGATGCGCGGCGAGGTGCTGTGCATCGTCGGCGAATCCGGCTGCGGCAAAAGCATGACCGCGCTGTCCATTCTGGGGCTGGTGCCGCCCTCGGGCAGGATCGCCGCGGGTGAGATCCTCCTGAAAGGGGAAAACCTGCTGACCTATTCGGACGCGGCCATGCGCAAGGTGCGCGGGCGCGACATCGCCATCGTGTTTCAGGAACCGATGACCGCGCTCAACCCGCTTTATACCGTGGGCGAACAGGTCAGCGAAGTGCTGCGCGCGCATCACAACCTGAACCGCCGCGAGGCCATGACCCGCGCCATAGACATGCTGCGCTCGGTCGGCATTCCGGCGCCCGAACAGCGCGCATCGGCCTATCCGCACCAATTGTCGGGCGGGATGCGTCAGCGTGTGATGATCGCCATGGCGCTGGTCTGTGAGCCCGATGTGCTGATCTGCGACGAGCCGACGACCGCGCTGGACGTGACCGTGCAGGCCCAGGTTCTGGACCTCTTGCGCGACCTGCGCGAACGCACCGGCACCGCGATCATCATGATCACCCATGACATGGGCGTGGTGGCCGAAATCGCCGATCGCGTGCTGGTGATGTATGCCGGGCGCAAGATCGAACAGGGCAGCGCGCGCGACATCATCCGCACCCCGACCCATCCCTATACCGAGGGCCTGATCAGTTGCGTGCCCGCGCTGCGCAGCAATCTGGACAGCGAGCCCGAGCCGCTCCAGGAAATCCCCGGCACCATTCCGCCGCTGACGGAACTGGGCAATGGCTGCGTGTTCGAACAACGCTGCAAGCTGGCCGTGGCGCGCTGCAAGGAGGCGATGCCGCCGATGGTGGACGTGGCAGAAAACCACGCCGCCGCATGTTGGGTCAGAGCCAAAGGGGGCAGCCAATGACAATGGCCAAGGATACCGCACTGCTCGAAGTCGAGAACATGAGAGTGCATTTTACCATCAGGTCGGGGACCCTTGCTGGCGGCGCCCGAATCGTGCGTGCGGTCGATGGCGTGTCGTTTCGCGTCAACGCCGGCACCACCTTTGGCATCGTCGGCGAAAGCGGATCGGGCAAGACCACGACCGCACTGTCGGCAATGCGTCTGGCCCCGGTGACAAGCGGTGAAATCCGCCTCAAGGGGCGCAACATCTCGGGTCTTGAGGGGCGCGCATTGCAGGCGATCCGCCGCGATATGCAGATCATCTTTCAGGACCCGTTTTCGTCGCTGGACCCGCGCCGCCGCGCCGGGGCGCTGATCCGCGAACCGCTGGACCGGCTCAGGATCGGCACCACCGCCGAGCGCAACGCCCGCGTGCAGGAACTGCTGTCGCTGGTGGGGTTGCGCCCCGAACAGGCCACGCTGTTTCCGCATCAGTTTTCCGGCGGTCAGCGTCAGCGCCTGTGCATCGCCCGCGCACTGGCCAGCAAACCCGATCTGATCGTCTGCGACGAGCCGGTTTCGGCGCTGGACGTGGCCATTCAGGCGCAGGTGCTGAACCTGCTGCGCCGCCTGCAAAAGGAACTGGGCGTCACCTATCTGTTCATCTCGCATGATCTGGGCGTGGTGCAGCATATGTGCGACGAAATCGCGGTGATGTATCTTGGCCGGATCGTCGAACAGGCCAGCCGCAAGGATCTGTTTGACGATCCCCAGCACCCCTACACGCGCGCGCTGCTGTCGGCGGTGCCCTCGATCGAGAACGTGGATCGCGACATCACCGACCGCGTGAAACTGCAAGGCGATCCGCCAAGCCCGCTCAATCCGCCATCGGGCTGTCCGTTTCACACCCGTTGCCGCTATGTGCAGGCCAAATGCCGCACCGACGTGCCCGCACTCAGGCAATGGCGCGGTGACCATCGCGCCGCCTGCCATTTCGCCGGGCAACTGGACGGCTGAGGGGCGCGCGCGCCTGCGCGGCAACGCAACTTGCTATAATGTCAGATCTCCGGTCACGGCGGCCAGATAGATCTTGCGAAAGCCGGCGGCGTCCATCTTGCGCGGGTTGGTGCCGGTCGATGGATCGTCCATCGCCTTGGCGGCGATCCCGTCGGCGTCGCGCCCGTCCAGCCCCAGATCCGCCAGCGTATGGGGAATGTTCAGATCCTTTCGGAACTGCAAAAGCCACGCCAGAAAGCCGTCAAAACTGCCCTTGACGCGCAGATGGTGGGCAATCGACTCCACCCGCGTTTCGATCGCCGGGCGGTTATAGGCCACCACATAGGGCAGGATCACCGCATTCGCCAAACCGTGCTGGACATCATGGACCGCGCCCAGCGGATGGGCCAGCGAATGCACCGCGCCCAGCCCCTTTTGAAAGGCCACGCCGCCCATCATCGCCGCCGCGAACATGTGCATCCGCGCGGCAATGTCCGACCCGTCCTTGCAGGCCTGCGGCAGGTTCTCACGGATCAGGCGCATCCCCTCAAGGGCGATGCCATCGGCCATGGGATGAAACCGCGCGACGCAATAGGTCTCGAAACTGTGGGTGAAGGCGTCCATGCCTGTTGCCGCCGTCAGATGGGCGGGCAGCCCCACCGCCAGTTCCGGATCGCCGATCACGATGGCGGGCAGCATTTTCGGGTGAAAGATGATCTTTTTCACCGCGTCGGCGGAATTGGTCAGCACGGCGGCGCGCCCCACCTCCGAGCCGGTGCCGGCGGTGGTGGGCACCGCAATGACCGGGGCGATCACATCCGCGTCGGCGCGCGTCCACCAATCGCCGATATCCTCCAGATCCCACACGGGAATCGTCTGACGCGCCATCAGCGCCACCAGTTTGCCCACATCCATCGCCGATCCGCCGCCAATGGCGATGATGCCGTCATGGCCCCCGTCCAGATAGGCGCGGATACCGTCCTCGAGATTGCGATCGGTGGGGTTGCCCTGCACCTCGCCGAACACGGCGGCGGCGATGCCAGCGGCCTGCAGATCCGCCAATGCGCGCTTGATCATCGCATGATCGAGCAGCCCCTTGTCCGTCACCAGCAAGGGCCGTTTCAGCCCCAACGCCCGGCAATGATCCGGCAGTTCCGCCATCTTTCCCGCACCGGCACGAATGGTCGTGGGATAGCTCCATGACCCGCTCAACTCATAGCTCATATCCCGCCCTTCCCTATGCTGACATCCGCCGGATCATGACAGCGTATCCGCGCAGTTCCCAGAAAGAAACAGCCGCGCCCACGGCGCAGGTCATGAGAAAATTCATTCCCGACCAAAATACTCGGATTGACATACCGCACTCTTTAAGTCAGGTTTACGTCACTCTAGCCACCCATCGTGACTCGCTCGTGCGGCGCAATCGGGAAGCCCGATCAGAACTTCAATGAATGGGTATCAAGATGCGTGAACCGAACACTACCGCCCGTCCCCCCGTCGCCCCCGCGAATGATCTGCTGGAACTGTTCCTCAGCGTCCGTGACGCGGGCCTTCCGGCAAGTTTCGACCTTGAGGGCCTCATGGACCGACTGGAACAGCCCCGCACGCGGGATGGCAGGCCATGACCAAGACAACCACACACCCCCAGACCGAGACCACGCCGGTCTACAAGGCCACCGACCTCACGCAGGACGGTGATCAGGCGCGTATCCAACTGGCCGATCAAGTCTACACCCTGCGCATCACCCGCGCGGGCAAGCTGATCCTGACGAAATAGGCCCGCCGGGCCACGTCAAGAACGCTTTACCAACACGACAATGGACATATTCAAATGAAATCACGGACCACCGGAACCAGCCTGATCGCCCTGTCCCTGGGGTTGGGGTTGGGGCTGTGCAGCGGTGCGGCGGCGGAAGTATCGCGCGCGGATGTGCTGACCATCTATGCCGATATCGCTGCCGCCAAATACGAGGACAGCGTGATTTCTGCGCAGCGCCTGCGCGACGCGGTGCAGGATCTGGTCGCATCCCCCTCGCCCGAAACCCTGAACAACGCCCGCGCGGCATGGATCGCCGCGCGCGTTCCCTATCAGCAGACCGAGGTTTACCGCTTTGGCAACGCCATCGTCGACGACTGGGAAGGCAAGGTGAACGCCTGGCCGCTGGACGAGGGGCTGATCGACTATGTCGATGCGGCCTATGGCGGCGCCTCTGATGCAAACGAACTGGCCGCACTCAACGTCATCGCCAACCCGTCCTTTTCGTTGTCGGGCACGCAGATCGACGCCACCGACATCACCCCCGAATTGCTGTCTGAAACCCTGCATGAGGCCGACGGGATCGAGGCCAATGTCGCCACCGGCTATCACGCGAATGAAGACGCCGGCCTCTCGGCGATCCCGACCGGCATGGGGTCCCTGTCATATGGCGAGCAGGCGGGCGAGCGGATGCGCCTTGGCCTGATGCTTGAGCGCGGCAATTCCGGCAGTGAGGCGCTGATCATGGGCGGGGTTGACGGCCTGATCGGGCAGACCCGCTCGATCGAGCGGGTGGTCACGGCGCTTGGCCTTGATGGGATCGCCTTTGAGGGGGCCGACAGCCTCAACAACCCGAACGCGGTTTTCCAGTAATCCGCGCCCCGGCTGGGCGGCCACGCCGCCGCCGCCCATCCGCAGCGCCCGCTGGCCGTGGCCTTTGCGCGCCGACCGGGGCGGTTCACCATCGTGCTGGACTGTGTGCAGGGCGCGCAACTGGCGCGGCTTGAGGCACCGGAGGCGCGGCATTTTTACGGCCATGGCTGTTTTTCGGCAGATGGCGCGCTGCTGTTCACCACCGAAAACGATTACGACGGCAGGCGCGGGATGATCGGCGTCTGGGACGGTGCTGACGGGTTTCGCCGCCTGGGCGAGTTCCCGTCCGGCGGCGTCGGCCCGCATGACATCCGCCGGATGCCGAATGGCGGGCTGGTGGTGGCCAATGGCGGCATCGAAACCCATCCCGACACCGGCCGGACCAGGCTGAACCTGCCGATGATGCGGCCAAACCTGAGCTATCTCAGCGAACAGGGCACGATCCTGGAACAGGTCGAACCGCCCCGGGATCTCAGCGCCAACTCGATCCGGCATCTTGCGGCTCGAATGACGGGCTGGTCGCCGCCGCCTGTCAATGGCAGGGGCCGGGGCATGTGCATCCGCCCCTTCTGGCGCTGCATCGGCGCGGCCAGCCCCTTGCACTGCTGAGCGCCCCGCCTGAGCAGAACCGCCGGATGCAAGGCTATGCCGGAAGTATCGCGCTTGCCCCGCGCGCGGATCATGTCGCCATCACCTCACCGCGCGGCGGGATTGCGCAGGTGTTCGACATCAATGCCAGGACCCTGATCGCCAGCCATGAACATCCCGATATCTGCGGGATCGGCGCCACCGATCGCGGTTTCGTCTTTACCACCGGCACCGGCGACGTGGGTCTGATACCCGGCACCGATGGTGCAGCGGTGCGCCGGCACGATCTGGCCTTCGACAATCATCTGGTCGCGCTCTGATCCGCTCTGCGATTCCCTCTGCCGCACGCCGATCCAGCATGGAACCTGAGCGCCCGTCGCGCGTTGATGGGCGCAACCTTTTCAATCGGAGGCCCCGGATATCCCTTGCCCAAGCCGATTTTCGCCGACCGTTCCGCCACGCCACGGGGCCGCGCAGCATGACGCTGGCACTGCGCATACCTGTGGCATAATACTTGCGATGCTGTTAGAGCGTCGGGGACAGCGGGGGTATCGGTGTGCGTAAATTTTCGGGGTTTGCAGATCTGCGAAAGCTGGCCTTTTCGGCCGGTCTTGTGATCTTTGCCACCCCGCTTCTTGCGCTTGAAACCGTGCAGTTCGATGTGGCCGGGGGAAATGAGGCGCTGCGCGAAGATCTGGTCGCGGCCTCCCTTGTTCAAAGCGCCAAGACCGACGGGCGCACCGATCCGCGCGACGTCATGGCCGTGGCCAATGCGGATTACGCACAGCTTTTGGGTGTGCTCTACAAATTCGGCTATTATGGCGGGCGCATCAGCATTCTGGTGGACGGGCGCGAGGCGGGATTGATCTCGCCCTTTCAGGAGCCGACCCGCATCGACAACATCGTGATCCGCGTCGACCCCGGCGCGCCGTTCCGCTTTGGCGCGGTTGCCCTCAGACCGCTTGCACCAGGCAGCACGCCAACACCCGGCTTTGCCACAGGTCACCCCGCCGCCGCACGTCTGGTCGGCAAGGCCACCCGCGCCGGAATCGACGGCTGGCGCGATGTGGGCCACGCCAAGGCGCAGATTGCCGATCAGTCCATCGTCGCCGATCACCGCACGCATGAACTGGATGTCGACATTCGGCTGGACCCCGGTCCGCGGCTTCGGTTTGGCAACCTGCGCCAGACCACCGACAGCGCCGTGCGCCCCGGCCGCCTGCGCCAGATCGCCGGCCTGCCCACGGGCGAGGTATTTTCCCCCGATGAGTTGGAGACCGCCGAAAAGCGCCTGCGCCGCACCGGCGCGTTCCGCTCGGTCACCCTGAGCGAGGCCGAGACCATCCGGGATGGTGACGTTCTGGATATCGACATGGCGGTCACGGACGAAAAGCCGCGCCGTTTCGGCTTCGGCGCCGAGATGTCGACCAATGAAGGTCTGAAACTGTCGGGTTTCTGGTTGCATCGCAACCTGTTCAAGGGGGCCGAAAGGCTGCGGGTGGACGCCGAGATCGCCGGTCTGGGCAGTCAATCGGGCGGGCGTCATGGCGGCGTCGATTATCTGCTGGGTGCGCGTCTGGACCGCCCGGCCACGTTCGGGCCGGACACGACATTCTATGCCCTGGGCCGGGCCGAGCGTCTGGATGAGCCGAATTACATGTCGGATCAGGCGGTTCTTGAGTTCGGCCTGACGCGGATCATCTCGGACAAGCTGAGCGTCGAGGGCGGGATCGGCCTGCGCTATTCACGCGAGATCACGGCAACCACCGCCAACACATTCACTCATCTGGTCCTGCCCTTCAAGGCGACATGGGACACCCGCGATGTGGCGCTGGACCCGACAGACGGCTTTTACCTAAATGGCGAGCTGACACCCTTCATCGACCTTGACGGCAGCGCGACGGGCGCGCGGATCTTCTTTGACGAAAGATCCTATCACGCGCTGGATCAGTCCAACAAATTCATCTTTGCCCAACGCCTGCAATTCGGCAGCGTCGTCGGCTCGAAACTGACCAACACGCCGCAGGATTTCCTGTTTTATTCGGGCGGCGGCGGCACCGTGCGCGGGCAGCCCTATCAATCGCTGGGCGTCGCGCAGCCGGGCAACACGCTGATCGGCGGGCGCAGTTTCCTGTCCGCCTCGGCCGAAATCCGCGCCGCCATGACCGACAAGATCGGTCTGGTCGCGTTCATGGATGCCGGCTTTGTCGGGCCCGACAGCCTGTCACAATCGGGTGGCAACTGGCATAGCGGGGCCGGTCTGGGCGTGCGCTATGAGACCGGCATCGGCCCGGTGCGCCTTGACGTGGCGGCCCCGGTCAGCGGCAGCACTGGCGACGGCGTGCAGTTCTATGTCGGCATCGGGCAGGCCTTTTGATGCGTCTCATGCGCCATATCCTGCTGCTGGCCGCGCTGACCCTGCTCGGCGCCGCCCCCGCCCTTGCGCAATCCGGTGAGACCACCGAGGAAAGGGATGATCGCGGCATTCTTCAGGCGTTTCTTGAGGACAACCTGTCGGATGCGGGGCGGCAGGTGCGCATCACCGGCTTTGCCGGGGCGCTCAGTTCGACCGCGACGCTGGATGAGTTGACCATCGCCGATGACACCGGGGTCTGGATCACCCTGCGCGATGTCACGCTCAGCTGGACGCGCACCGCCCTCCTGGCCGGGCGGCTGGAGGTCGATGAACTGAGCGCGGGTGAAATCATCCTGGCCCGCCTGCCCGAGTCCGGTGACAGCCTGCCCAGCCCCGAGGCCACGCCCTTTGCCCTGCCCGAATTGCCGGTTTCCGTGGCGATTGACCAGATCGAGGCCAAGAAGGTCACGCTGGGCAAGGCGGTGATCGGGCAGGAGGTCAAGCTGTCGCTGACCGGCGCGCTGCAACTGGCCGGCGGCAATGGCGAGGGCACGCTCGAGGTGATGCGCCTTGACCGCAAGCGCGATGCGCTGTCCCTGACCGGCAGCTACTCCAACACCAGCCGCGTGCTGGATGTGGACATCGCCCTGCATGAGGCGCGCGATGGGTTGGTCTCATCCCTGCTGAACCTGCCGGGCACGCCGTCGATTGCGCTGATCATCAAGGGTAACGCCCCGATCAGCGATTATGTCGCCAAGGTCCAGCTGGAAACCGACGGCGCGCCGCGTCTGGGCGGGGAAATCTCCGTGCAGTCGGCCATGCCCGAACAGCAACCGGCGCCGGAAGGCACCGATGAGACCGGCGCGAAGCCCGTCACCGGGCTGGTGCGGTTTTCGGCTGACATCAGCGGCGACATGGCCCCGGTCTTTGCGCCGGAATATCGCGATTTCTTTGGCTCTGAGATCGCCCTGACCCTGCGGGGCGCGCGGCTGGATGACGGGGCGTTCCGGATCGAGACGCTGGATGTGCAGGCCGCCGCGCTTTCGTTGCAGGGCGCGCTGGACCTTGGCCCGGACAATTGGCCCCGGCATTTCACCCTGCAGGGGCAGATCGCCGCCGCCGATGGCACGCCGGTCCTGTTGCCGATGACCGGGCCCCCCACCCGCCTGCGCCGCGCCGATGTGACGCTGGACTATGACCAGTCCGCCGGGGATGGCTGGCAGGCCGGGATCAGCGTCGAGGAGTTTGAAAGCGATGTGCTGACGCTGGCATCCGGGCAATTCAACGGGCGCGGCACGATCCGCCACGGCGAGGCCGGCGACGATGCTGATGGCGGCGCGAAAGGCGGGATCGACGGCACGATGACGCTGGATCTGCGCGGGCTGGCCCCGTCCGATCCGGCACTGGCGCGCGCCACCGGCCCGGACCTGCGCGGCAAGATGAATTTCGCCTGGGTCGACGACGCGCCGCTGGAATTGTCGGACATCACGCTGAGTGGCGCGGATTACGCATTGGCCGGCGCGCTGACCCTGTCGGGGCTGCGCAGCGTGATGGACCCGCGCGTGCAGGGCCAGATCACGCTTGAGGCGGCGGATCTGTCGCGCTTTGATCAATTGGCCGCCACATCGCTGAGCGGGGCCGCGCAACTGGCCATCAGCGGCATAATCACCCCGCTCGATGGCATGTTCCGCACCGAGATCACCGGCAAGGCGCGGGATCTGGGGCTGGGCATTGCGCAGATTGACCCGCTGCTGGCCGGTGAGACCGATCTGACGCTGAGCGGCGCACGCGACACGACCGGAACCCGGATCGAGCGGCTGGAAATCACCTCGCCGACCACCACGGTCACCGGCAATGGCACATGGAAAACCGATGCCAGCACCGCCAATGTGACGCTGAGCGTCCGTGATGCCGCTGTTGCCGTGCCCGGCCTGTCCGGCCCGCTGGATCTGACGCTCAGCGCCCGCCAGATCGGCCCGCTCTGGACGCTGCAAGGCCGGGGCACCGCCCCCGGCGGCGCGCGGGTCAACGCCGACGGGATGATCACGCTCGAGGACACCCGCCCGCCGCGCATCAGCGGCAAGCTGGACGCCAGCGCGGACGACCTGACGCCTTATTCAAACCTCGCCGGGCGCGCGTTGCGCGGCGGTGGCGCGTTGTCGCTTGAGGGGGCGGCGGATCTGGGCGACGGCAGCTTTGACACGGTGGTCGATCTGCGCGGGCATGATCTGTCCATCGACATGGCCGAGGTCGACCCGCTCCTGCGCGGGCAGATCACCGCGCGCAGCAAGCTGGCGCGCGACAGTGCCGGGCGCATCACCTTTGCCGACCTGTCGCTGGGCACAGCGCAGATGCGCGCCACCGGCGCGGGCAACGTGCTGCTGGATGGCACGACAGCGCGCGACGCCACGCTCAGCCTGTCGCTGGACGCCGACAGCATCGCCGCCCTGTCGGCGCTGGCCGGACGCGATCTGCGCGGGGCATTGCAGCTTGAGGTGACAGGCAGCGGCGACCTTGCGCAAGGCAGCTTTGACGGGACGCTGGATGCCACCGGGCGCGATCTGGGCGTCGGGATCGAGATGGCCGATACGGCCCTGCGCGGAACCAGCCGCGCCGAGATCAGCGCCATGCGCGACGCCGACGGCCTGCTGCGCATCCGCGATGCCCGGCTCAGCACGCCCGAACTGACCGCCACCGCCAAGGCGGATCTGCGCGACGATGGCGGCGCCAGCTCCGAGTTCAGCGCGACGCTGCGCGATGTCGGCCTGTTCGCCGAAGGCTTCAGCGGCCCCGCCAGCGTGACCGGCACCGCCGAAAGCAGCGGCAGTGACTGGATCGTGGACGCCGCCGTCACCGGCACTGGCGGCACCCGCGCGCAGGTTGCCGGGCGCATCGCGCCGGATGTCACGCTGGACCTGAGCGTGACGGGCGTGGCCCCTCTGGCGCTGGCCAACAGGTTCATTTCGCCGCGCAGCCTGTCGGGTGTGGCGCAATTCGCGTTGCAGGTGAACGGGCCGCCGGCGCTATCGTCGGTGTCGGGGCAGATCAGCACGCAGGACGCCTACCTGGCGCTTCCGGTGCTGAAACTGGCACTGAACCAGATCACCGCCAGCCTCAGGCTGGACGCGGGGCGCGGCGTGATAGAGGCGGCATCGGCCGTGTCCACGGGCGGGCGGATGACGGCGCAGGGCACCATTGTTACCACCCCGCCATTCGAGACCGATCTCAGGATCGTTCTTGATCAGGTCGCCATCACCGATCCGGGGCTGTTCACCACCACGCTGCAAGGGCAGATCACGCTGATCGGCCCCGCCACCGGGGGCGCGAAGATCGCCGGCGCACTGGATCTGGGCGAGGTCGAACTGCGCGTGCCCGACGGGCAGGGCGCGGGCATTGCCGAACTGCCGGGCCTGCGCCACATCAATGACAGCGCCGAGGTGCGCCAGACCCGCCTGCTGGCCGGGTTGAACGGTGACGAGGACCCGAACGGGAATGTCCCGGATTATCCGCTCGACCTGTTGTTGCGCGCCCCCTCGCGGATCTTTGTGCGCGGGCGCGGGCTGGACGCGGAAATGGGCGGGCGTCTGAGGCTTCAGGGCAGCACGAACGCCATCATTCCGCAGGGGCAGTTTGACCTGATCCGCGGGCGGCTGGACATTCTGGGCAAGCGCCTGAACCTGACCGAAGGCTATCTGCGCCTGCAAGGCAGCTTCGATCCCTTCCTGCATCTGGTGGCGCGCACGCAATCGGGTGATGTCGAGGTGATCATCGGCATCGACGGCCTCGCGTCGGAACCTGAAATCAGCTTTACCTCGGTGCCCGATCTGCCCGAGGACGAAGTGATCTCACATCTGCTGTTCGGGCGTGACCTGTCCCGGATTTCGCCGTTTCAGGCGGTGCAACTGGCCGGGGCCGTGGCCACATTGGCCGGCAAGGGCGGCGCGGGAATCATCAGCAGCATCCGGGGCGGTTTTGATCTGGATGATCTGGACGTGACCACCAACGCCGAAGGCGCGACCGAGGCCCGCGTGGGCAAATACCTGTCCGACAACCTCTATTCCGAGATCGAAGTCGATTCCACCGGCCAAAGCCAGATCAACCTCAATCTGGAGCTCAGCCCCTCGGTCAAGGCGCGCGGCAGTTTCGGATCGGACAACACGACCGGGCTGGGCGTGTTCTTTGAAAAGGACTACTGAGCGCGCACTTGCCGATCTCAGACCGCGACCGGCATGTTCACATGGGTCCGCACCCAGTTCAGCAATGCGTCGGTTTCAGGGGGCAGTTTTTCGGCAATGCCGCCGGTGAATGCCTCGAACGCGGGCACGTTCAGCGCGTTCAGACCGACCAGCACCGGAATGCCCTGCGCGACCGCCTCGCCGATGACCCCGCGAAAGCCGCGCCCTTCGGCCTCGTGCTTGCCGAACTTGTTGATGATCAACAGATCGGCCCCGCGTTCAAGCGCCCGCATGGCATGTCCGACCGCCGTTTCCAGCGCCTCGGGGTGCAGACGGCAGCCGCGCGCGTGCCGGCCCAGATCCTGCGAGATCCGCAGGGTGGGGCCATCCGGCAGCACCCGCACATCCATGTCGCAACGCCCGGTATCGGCGCGATCGGTATTCACCTGAACCGTGCCGCACAGGCGCAGACCCTCGCCGCGCAACTTGTGCGCCAGCGTCGCAAGGATCAGATCTGTATCACCGCGTCCCGGTGCGATCGTGCAGGCAATCATGATATGCCCCTTTCAATTGGTTTCATCTGTCATGTGATCCGCCTGATCCGCGCAGGTCTCGAAAACCGAATTCCCGCTCACATGGTTGGGCGCGATACTGGATTGCGGATCGCGCAGCAGGCCGTCCGTCAACCCATTGATCAGGCCGTGGACAAGCACACCCTCGCCGCGCGTGCTTGTCCGCCGAGCATTCGGCGTGGCGGCCCGCAAGATCGGACGGCATCGCATGTTTCCTTCCGCCGGTCAGACCTTTTTGAAGTCGGCCCCGGTGATTTCGGCACCCGCCACCAGATCGTCGACAAAGGCGCGCGCGCCCCTGGTCCAGGATGCCTTTTCCATCGCATCCGAGATTTTCTGTGCAACGGCCTCGAACGGCAGCACCTGCCCGACCGCGACCGCATCCATCCGGATGACATGATAGCCATGGCGCGTCAGAACGGGCGCGGCGGTGATTTCACCTTCGCCCAGATCGCGCAACGCGGCCTCGAACTCGGGCACGGTATCGCCCGGTCCCAATTGTCCCAGGGCGCCGCCATTGGATTTTGAGCCGCAATCGCTGTCGCTGGCCGCCAGCGCGGCAAAGGTGCGGGGATCACGGTTGACGCATTCGCACAGGATGGTGGCGCGGGTCAGTGCGTCCTTGCGCGCATCCTCATCACGCGGATCACACGCGCTCAGGATGTGCGACACCTCCCACAGGGGGGGCGCGCGGAACCGCGTGGGGTCTTTTTCCCACTCGGCGCGGATGGCCTCCTGCGTGGGCGGTTCAGTGTCGACCGCCTGTTCGAGAAGGCCCCGGATCAGGGCCTCCTCTTCGGTTTCAAAGCGCCCCGGCCCGACCTCGGCCGGCTCTGCGCTCAGGTCACGCTTGCGCGCCTCCTGAAGCAGCAGCGTGCGCATGGCAACGGCGTTGGCCGCCTTGCGCCAGGCGATGCCGGGCTTGCCGGCGGGGGCATCGTGGTTCTGGGTCTCGGCGGCCACAACGGTATGTGGCACGGTTTCGCCATTCACGATGAGATCGGGAAAGAGGGCCGCATTCATGGATCTTACTCCGCAGGTTTATGGGCAGATTTGCGCGCCGGCAGCGGGGTCTGGCGGCGCGAACGCACCACCTGATAGCCCGGACGCCACAGATACCGGACAGGGGCCGAAATCATGTGCACAAGGCGGCTGAACGGGAACAGGATAAAGATCACCAGCCCCAGGAAGATATGCATCCTGAACAATGCCGGCGCGCCTTTGACATAGCTGGCCGCGTTGGCATCGAAGGTAAAGATCCCCTGCGCCCACATCATGAAGCGCACCATTTCGCCACCGTCGATATGCTGAAGCGAGATGATGATCGTCAGCATCCCCAGCGTCAGTTGCACCAGAAGCAGCGCAAGAATGGTGATGTCCATATAGCTGGACGTCGCACGGATGCGCGGATCGACTAGGCGGCGATGGATCAGGATAATGCCGCCGATCAGTGCCGCAACACCGGCCACACCGCCGACAACCACGGCCAGGACCTGCTTGGCCATGTGGCTGATGCCCAGCGCCTCGACCATCCAGAGCGGTGTCAGCAGGCCGAACAGATGCCCGACAAAGATCGTCAGCACACCCACATGAAACAGGATCGAGCCCCACATCAGCTGTTTGCGGCGCAACAATTGGCTGGAACTGGATTTCCAGGTGAAGGGATCACGCTCATAGCGGGCGATGGATCCCACGATCAGCACCGCCAGGGCCACATAGGGCATGATGCCAAAGACGAAAAAGTCCATACTGAATTGGAATGTCATGTCTGTTTTCCTCCCTATTCAGCCGCAACAGGCGGCTTGGGGTTGATCGGCGGGTTGATCGGTGTGCCCATCTGCGCAAGCATGTCGCGCACTTGCGGGCATCCGGCGTTGGGATCGGGGCCGAACAGGACTTCGCTTTCTTCCCAGACCTCGTCCAGCGCCTCCAGATCCTCGGGATCGACATCGGGCTGTTCCAGCAATTCGGCCACGGCCTCCTTGTCTGCCGTCGCACCCGAAAGTTGCAGCAGGGCGGGAAAGACCGCGCTGTAGGGGCTGTCCCGCCGGGTCAGCCGTTCGCTGAGCGCCTCGAAGATATGGGCTGCGTCTGCCAGTGTCTCACGCATCTCTTCCGCAGGGCGGGTTGCGAGAAACTCGAGCAGGATCGGCAGGTGATCGGGCAGTTCCGAGGTGGCGGGCTCGAACCCGCCCTCCCGGTATGTCTCGATCAGCGATACCATCGCGCCGCCCCTGTCGCGGCTTTCGCCGTGAACATGTTCGAACAGGTTCAGCGACAAGGTGCGCGAGCGGTCGAACAGCATCACGAACTGCTCTTCCAGCTCATAGATGTCGCGCCCGCCCAGTGCCTCGACCAGCGGGCGCAATGCCCGCCGCGCCGCCGCGGTCAGCCGGCTGTCCGAGGCCAGAACGCCTCCGATCTCCGGCATGGCCGCCTGCAACTCTTGTGTCGGGTAGCTGAGGATCAACGACAATGCCTTGAGTGTCCGGTCCATATCACATCACCTCCGTTGGCATTTTCAATGGCTTCTTCTTGCCGCCGAACAGCGATCCCTTGCTGATCCCGGTCGAGCAGCCATTGCTGTCGGTGAACCCGCAACCGCCGCGCAGGTCATAGGCTTCTTCGACCTGTTCGCGATGCGTGGTCGGGATGACAAAGCGGTCTTCGTAATCAGCGAGGGCCATGATCTTGTACATGTCCTCGATGATGCGCCCGCTCAGGCCGACACGCTCGGCGATGCCTTCGTCGATCACGCCTTCGACAGTCTTCGAACGCATGTACGAGCGCATGGCCAGCATCCGTTCCAGCGCGGTGATCACCGGCTGTTCGTCGCCCGCGGTCAGCATGTTGGCCAGGTAGCGCACCGGAATGCGCAGGTTGCGCACGTCGGGCATGGCGCCGTCCATACCGATCGCGCCCGCCTCGGCGGCGTTCTGGATCGGGCTGAGTGGCGGGATATACCATACCATCGGCAATGTGCGGTATTCGGGATGCAGCGGGAAGGCCACCTTCCAGTCCATCGCCATTTTCCAGATCGGGCTTTCGCGTGCGCCCTTGATCCAGTCCTCGGGCACGCCATCTCTGCGCGCGGCCTCGATCACTGCCGGATCGTTGGGATCAAGGAACACGCCCAATTGCGCGTCATAGAGATCCTTTTCATCCGGTGTGCTGGCTGCTTCGGCGATCTTGTCGGCATCATAGAGCATGACACCCAGATAGCGGATCCGCCCGACGCAGGTTTCCGAACACACGGTCGGGTTGCCCGATTCGATGCGCGGATAGCACAGGGTGCATTTCTCGGATTTTCCGGTCGACCAGTTGTAATAGACCTTCTTGTAGGGGCAACCCGACACGCACATCCGCCAGCCGCGGCATTTTTCCTGATCGATCAGGACGATGCCATCCTCTTCGCGCTTGTAGATCGCGCCTGACGGGCAGGACGCCGCGCAGGTCGGGTTGAGGCAATGCTCGCACAGGCGCGGCAAATACATCATGAACGTATTTTCGTATTCGCCGTAGATCTGCTTCTGGATGCCTTCGAAGTTGTAATCCCCCGAGCGCTTGGAGAATTCGCCCCCCAGGATTTCCTCCCAGTTGGGGCCTTTTTCGATCTTCTCCATCCGCAGCCCGGTGATTTTCGAACGCGGCCGCGCTGTCGGGAACGCCTCCATCTCGGGGGCGGATTTCAGATGGTCATAGTCGAAATCGAAAGGCTCATAATAGTCGTCGATTTCGGGCAGGTCGGGGTTGGCAAAGATATTCGCCAGGATCCGCCACTTGCTGCCTTGCTTGGGCTGCAATTTGCCCGAACGGGTGCGTTCCCACCCGCCGTTCCAGCGCGCCTGGTTTTCCCAGTCGGTGGGATAGCCGAGGCCCGGTTTGGTTTCGACGTTGTTGAACCATGCGTATTCCACGCCCTCGCGGGAGGTCCAGACGTTCTTGCAGGTGACGGAACAGGTGTGGCACCCGATACATTTGTCCAGGTTCAGCACCATGCCGATTTGCGCGCGCACTCTCATTCTGCGGCCTCCTTCTTGGTCGCTTCGCGGTCAAGCCAGTCGACTTTCCGCATTTTTCTGACGATGACGATTTCATCCCGGTTGCTGCCCACGGTGCCGTAATAGTTGAACCCATAGGCCTGATGGGCATAGGAGCCGATCATGTGGGTCGGTTTCAGCACTGTCCGTGTGACCGAGTTGTGGATGCCACCGCGTTTTCCGGTTTTCTCACTGCCCGGCGTGTTCACGATCTTTTCCTGGGCGTGATACATGAAGGTCGTGCCTTCCTTGATCCGCTGGCTGACAACGGCGCGGGCCGTCAGTGCCCCGTTCACGTTGTACAGTTCGATCCAGTCGTTATCGACGATCCCGACCTTCCTGGCGTCCACCTCGGAGATCCACACCACCGGACCACCCCTGTTCAGCGTCAGCATCAACAGGTTGTCGGTATAGGTCGAGTGAATGCCCCATTTCTGGTGGGGCGTGATGAAGTTCAGGTGAAGCGTGTCGCCATCATCCTGCACGGCCTTGGTGATCGTCTTGAGATCGACCGGCGGGCGATAGCTCATCAGTCCTTCGCCAAAGGCGCGCATCCACAGGTGATCCTGATAAAGCTGCTGACGACCGGTCAGGGTGCGCCATGGGATCAACTCATGCACGTTGGTGTAGCCGGCGTTATAGCTGACCTTTTCCGACTCGATCCCCGACCATGTCGGCGACGAGATGATCTTGCGCGGTTGGGCCGCAATATCGCGGAAGCGGATCTTGTTGTGGTGCTCACCTTCGGCCAGGTGGGCATGTTCGCGCCCGGTGAACTTCTCCAGGGCCTGCCATGCCTTGACCGCCACTTCGCCGTTGGTTTCGGGCGCCAGCATCAGCACGACCTCGGTCGCGTCGATGTCGGTGTCGATCTTGGCACAGCCCTTGGCCGGACCATCCAGCCATTCACCGTTCAGATCGCGCAGGTGCTGCACCTCGACTTCGGTTTTCCAGCCGATGCCCTTGCCGCCATTGCCCAGCTTGTCCAACAGAGGGCCAAGCGCGACAAAACGGTCATAGATCGCGGTATAATCCCGTTCGACCGCGATAAAGTTGGGCGCGGTCTTGCCGGGGATCAGATCGCATTCGCCGGCTTTCCAGTCACGCACCTGATCCTGAGCGATTTCGGACGGGGTGTCATGCAGCGTGGGCACCGCGACGATATCGGTCTCGACGCCCAGGATCTCGGGCGCGACCTCCTGGACCTTCTTGGCGATGGCCTTGAAGATTTCCCAGTCCGACTTGCTTTCATAGGCCGGATCAACCGCCGCCTGAAGCGGGTGGATGAACGGGTGCATGTCCGAGGTGTTGAGGTCGTTCTTCTCGTACCAGGTGGCGGTGGGCAGCACGATGTCGGAATAGACCGCTGTCGTGCTCATGCGGAAGTCGATGGTCACCAGCAGGTCCAGCTTGCCGCGCGGGCCCTTGTCGTGCCATTTGGCCTCTTTGGGCAGTTCGCCGCCGGATTCACCCAGATCGGGGCCCATCACACCGTTGTCGGTGCCCAGAAGGTGCTTGAGGAAATACTCATGCCCCTTGCCGCTGGAGCCCAGCAGGTTCGACCGCCAGATGAACAGGTTGCGCGGCCAGTTTTCGGGCGCATCCGGGTCTTCGCAGGACATTTCCAGCTTGCCGGATTTCAGCTGCTCGGCGACATAGGCCGCAGCGTCCTTGCCGGAGGCCTTGGCTGCCTTGGCCACTTCCAGCGGGTTGGTCTTCAACTGCGGTGCAGATGGCAGCCAGCCCATGCGCTCGGCGCGGATGTTGTAGTCGATCAGCGAGATGTCCCAATCGCCCTCGGGCGCGGTGGGCGACAGGATCTCGGACGATTTCAGCGACTCATAGCGCCACTGATCGGTATGGGCATACCATGCCGAGGTCGCGTTCATTTGCCGCGGCGGGCGGACCCAGTCCAGCGCAAAGGCCAGCGGCAGCCAGCCGGTTTGCGGACGCAGTTTTTCCTGCCCCACATAATGCGACCAGCCGCCACCGGACTGACCAACGCAACCGCACATCACCAGCATGTTGATGATGCCGCGATAGTTCATGTCCATGTGATACCAGTGGTTCAGACCGGCGCCCACGATGACCATCGACTTGCCGGTGGTCTTTTCGGCGTTGCTGGCGAATTCGCGGGCGACATGGATGATCTTGTCGGCGGGCACGCCGGTGATCTTTTCGGCCCAGGCCGGGGTGCCCGGCATGTCATTGGCATAATCCGAGGTGACCCAATCGCCGCCCAGACCACGGTCAAGGCCATAGTTGGCGCAGAACAGATCGAACACGGTGGTGACCAGAACTTCGCCCTCGGCCGCCTTGATCTTCTTGACCGGGATGTTGCGCATCAGGACATCGGGATGATCGGCATCGGTCTTGAACTGACCGACGGCCTCACCGCCGAAATAGGGGAATCCGACGCCGACGACTTCGTCATGGTCCTCTTCCAGGATCAGCGACATCTTCAGCCGTGTCTCGGCCTTGCCTGCGCGCTCCTCGAGGTTCCATTTCCCGTCTTCGCCCCAGCGATACCCGACCGAGCCGTTGGGCGCGACCAGTGTCTTGGACATTTCGTCAAAGCCGACGACCTTCCATTCCGGGTTGTTCTTTTCGCCCAGCTTGCCATCCAGATCGTCGGCGCGCAGGAACCGGCCCGGAATGAGACGCCCGTCCTTTTCCTCAAGTTTGACCAGCATCGGCAAGTCCGAATATTTGCGGCAGTATTCCTCGAAATACTCGGCCTGGCGATCCAGGTGGAATTCGCGCAGGATGACATGGCCAAAGGCCATCGCCAGCGCCGAATCGGTGCCCTGCTTGGCATTCAGCCAGACATCACCGAATTTCGCGGCTTCGGAATAGTCGGGGCAGATCACGGCGGATTTGGTCCCGCGATAGCGCGCCTCGGTATAGAAATGCGCATCCGGCGTCCGGGTCTGCGGCACGTTGCTGCCCCAAAGCAGCAGATAGCCCGAATTATACCAATCGGCACTTTCGGGCACGTCGGTCTGTTCGCCCCAGGTCTGCGGCGAGGCCGGCGGCAGGTCGCAATACCAGTCATAGAACGACATGCACACGCCCCCCAGCAGGGACAGATAGCGCGAGCCGGCGGCATAGCTGATCATCGACATGGCCGGGATCGGCGAGAAGCCGAAAACCCGGTCCGGGCCATAGGTCTTGACGGTATAGGCGTTGGCGGCGGCGGTGATTTCGGTCGCCTCGTCCCAGGTCGCGCGCACGAAACCGCCCTTGCCGCGGGTTTCCACATAGGACGCGCGCAGGATCGGATCGTTCTGAAGCTTGGTCCAGGCCTCGATCGGGGTCAGGGTTTCGCGCATCTTGCGCCAGGTCTTCATCAGGCGGCCACGCACCAGCGGGTTCTTGACCCGGTTGGCGGAGTAGAGATACCAGCTATAGCTTGCGCCACGCGCACAGCCGCGCGGCTCATGGTTGGGCAGATCGGGGCGGGTGCGCGGATAATCGGTCTGCTGGGTTTCCCATGTCACGATGCCGGACTTGACGTAGATCTTCCAGCTGCACGACCCGGTGCAGTTCACCCCATGGGTGGAGCGCACGATCTTGTCATGCCGCCAGCGGTTGCGATAGGTCTCTTCCCAGTCGCGGTTTTCACGGGTCACTTGCCCATGTCCATTCGAGAACTTTTCCAGTTCCTTGGACTTGAGGAAGTTCAGTCTATCGAGCAGATGGCTCATGTCATTCTCCTATGTGGCTTTGCCTGCGCCACCCATCCGGGCGGCGCAGGAGGCTTTATTGGTTCAGCAAGGAACCGGCGCGGATTTGCGGCTGTAATACACCCAGCAGATCACGGCGCAGATCGCGTAAAAGATCAGGAACCCCCAGAGCGCACCGTTGGGCGCACCGGTCATCGCAATCGAAGTCCCATAACTTTTGGGGATGAAGAACGCCCCGTAAGCGGCGATGGCACTGGTAAAGGCGATGATCGCGGCACTTTCACGCTCAACCTGTTTCTGCGTGGCCGCCTTGTCCAGCTGTGGCATCAGGCGGGGCACTTCGAGGCGCATGATGGCCGGGATCATCTGGAACGTGGACGCGTTGCCGACACCGGTCAGGAAGAACAGCGCCATGAAGCAGGCGAAGAAGCCCCAGAAATTGCCAGTTGCCGATGCCTCGGAAGGCAGGAACTGCATCACACCCAGAACAGCGATGATCATGCCCAGGAAGGTCCAGAAGGTCACGCGCCCGCCGCCGAACTTGTCCGAGATCCAGCCGGTTCCGGCGCGGCTGAGCGCCCCGACCAGCGGCCCGAGGAAGGCGAATTGCAGGACGTTCACTTCGGGGAACTGGGTGCGCGTCAACAGCGGGAAACCAGCGGCATAGCCGATAAAGCTGCCGAAGGTGCCGGTATAGAGGATGCACATGATCCAGTTATGCTTGCGGCTGAAGATCACGGCCTGATCCGCGAACGAGGACTTGGCCGACGCGATGTCGTTCATCCCCAAATAGGCGGCAATCGTGGCGATCAGGATGAACGGAACCCAGACGAAACCGGCGTTTTGCAGCCATAGCTGACCACCGTCCGAAAGGGGTTGCGGATCGCCGCCCAATGCACCGAACACACCCATGGTGATGACCAGCGGCACGAGGAACTGCATCACCGACACGCCCAGGTTGCCCAGACCGGCATTCAGCGCCAGCGCGTTGCCCTTCTCGGCCTTGGGATAGAAAAAGCTGATATTGGCCATGGATGAGGCAAAGTTACCACCGCCGAGGCCGCACAGCAATGCCAGCACCAGGAAGATCAGATAAGGTGTATCAGGGTTCTGCACCGCATAGCCGATACCCATGGCCGGCAACAGCAGCGACGCCGTGGACAGCGCGGTCCAGAGACGCCCGCCAAAGATCGGCACCATGAAGCTGTAGAAGATGCGCAACGTTGCGCCCGACAGACCCGGAAGGGCGGCCAGCCAGAACAATTGCCCCTGGGTAAAGTTGAACCCGATCGCAGGCAGGCGCGCCACGACGACGGACCACACCATCCAGACCGCGAACGCCAGCAACAGTGCCGGGATCGAGATCCAGAGGTTGCGCCGGGCAATGCTTTTGCCCTTGACCTCCCAGAACTCCGCGTTCTCGGGGTGCCATTCCGTCAGGGTCGAGGCAGGCTTGGGCGGAATCGGCATGCCCTCGAATTCGGGCAGTTGCGGCAGCGCATCGCGCGCCACTTCGGGATGTGCCTTTTCCATGGCGCGAATGGCCATGTGCATCCAGCCCATCGCGATCGCGACGATCACGAACAGGAAGGCGAAACAGGTGGTATAGACCCCCGTCAGATCCAGCAGCGCCCCAAAGATGATCGGCAGGACAAAACCGCCAAGGCCACCGATCATCCCGACCAGACCGCCGACCGACCCGACATTGTCGGGATAATAGACCGGGATATGCCGGAACACCGCCGCCTTGCCCAGGCTCATGAAAAAGCCCAGCGCAAAGATGGTCAGCACGAAGGCGCCAAAGCCCATGTCGGTGAAGAAGCTGATGTCACCGTCCTTGCCGTGGATCGTATAGCTTGTCGGCGGGTAGGACAGCATGAACAGCAGGACCAGTGAAAACCCGAAGGTCCAATACATCACCGTGCGCGCGCCATGCCGGTCGGACAACAGCCCGCCATAGGCGCGAAACACGCTGGCCGACAGCGAGAATGCCGCCGCAGCCATCCCGGCTGAGCGGATATCGACCGAATAGACCTCGACCAGGTAATGCGGCAACCACAGCGCCAGCGCGACAAACGCGCCGAACACAAAGAAATAATAAAGTGAGAACCGCCAGACCTGCACGTTTTTCAGCGGAACAAGCTGCGATTTGAACGACGCCGCCTTGCCGCCCGCCTTGCGGCGCGACTCAAATACCGGGTCGTTCTTGGCGAAGATGAAGAAGATGATCGCGATGGCCGCGAGGCCCAGCGCCCAGATATTGGCCACGGCCTCCCAGCCATAGGCGACCATGATGAACGGCGCGCCGAACTTGGTCACCGCGGCGCCGACATTGCCGGCCCCGAAAATGCCCAGTGCCGTGCCTTGCTCCTCGCGCGGGTACCAGTGCGATACATAAGCGACGCCAACGGCGAATGATCCGCCAGCCAGCCCGACACCCAGTGCCGCAATCAGGAACATCGGATAGGTGGTCGCCATGGTCAGCAGCCAGGTTGCGATAGCCGCCAGCAACATCTGAGCCGGGAAAACGATCCGGCCACCGAATTGTTCGGTCCAGATCCCCAGCATCAGGCGGGTCAGTGACCCGGTCAGAACCGGCGTCGCCACCAATATCCCGAATTGTGTTTCCGTCAGCCCCAAATCGGTCTTGATCTGCACTCCGATGATTGCAAAGATCGTCCAGACGGCAAAGTTCATTGTGAAGGCGATTGTGCTCAGGCCCAAGGCGCGGTTCTGATCCGCGCGGAGGACAACACTTTGAGTCGTCATTCTGCTTCCTTCCCATCGTGCGGTCACGGGACCGCTTTCGGATTGGTATCGGGGCGAGGCTTGGACTTAAATCTGCACGCGCTGGTTGACATGGATCAAGAAATACCCCGCCAGCGTTTTAAATAAATGACGAGTCCATGTATTTCGTGTCAACGCATAGGAAATTACGATCTGTGGAGATGAATTTTTCGTGCGATGCATTGACAATAATCAACCCTCAAGTAGACATTGATCAAGCCACAGCATTGGACGATTCTCACCATGCCTGACACCGAACGCCCGAGTATTCGAGCCCTGCCGCTATTCGCCGATATGGAAGAGCCGCATTTCGATATCCTGATGCGCGCGGCCTATATCCAGAACTTTCCGCCGATGGTGGACATGATCACCGAAGGTGACCCCAGTGATTTCCTGCATATCGTGCTGTCAGGGTCGGTCGGACTGTATTCCAACTGGAACAATCGCGAAACCGCCATGGCCACGGTGCGCCCGATCTCGACCTTCATCCTGGCCGCGACGATCCGCGATGCGCCCTACCTGATGTCCGCCCGCACATTGGAGAAAAGCCGCGTCGTGCTGTTGCCGTCGGTCGATGTGCGCACGGTGTTTGCGCAGGATCAGCATTTCGCCCGCGCCGTGGTCAGCGAACTGGCGCATTGCTACCGTGGCGTCGTAAGATCCACCAAGGACCTGAAACTGCGCACCTCGGTCGAGCGGCTGGCGAATTACCTGTTGCGCCAGCAACATCGCGCGGGCGGCTCCGCCGAATTCACCCTGAACACGGAAAAGCGCCGGCTGGCCTCGATCCTGGGCATGACCCCGGAAAACATGAGCCGCGCCATCAAGACCCTCAAACCCTATGGGGTCGAGGTTCACGGCAACAAGGTCAGCATCAAAAATCAGGGGGACCTGATCTCCTTTGCGAAACCCAGCCCGCTGATGGATGATTTTTCGGCCTGAGGCGGTGCGCCCTATGCGCCCGGCAGGAACGGCATGTGCCGCTCACCGCGCGCGGCTGACAGGGCGATCTGTTTTTGGCGCTCGCGAAACCGGGTCTTGGCGTCTTCGCTGGTCTCATTGATGCAGTGATGACAGGACACGCCCTGCTCAAACTGGGGGCGGGCCTTGTCCGCGGGCAGGATTGGGCGGCGGCAGGCATGGCACAGCTCATGCGGCCCCTCGCGCAGGCTGTGGCCCACCGACACACGCCCATCGAAAACAAAG